>NZ_CBBQHX010000001.1:0-303206 GCF_964946895.1 Stagnihabitans sp.
GCGGGCCAGATCGGCCGCAAGTTCGATTTCCTTGTTCAGGAGTTCCTGCGCGAGGCCAACACGCTCTGCTCCAAGGCGCAGTCGATTGCCCTGACCCGCATCGGCCTTGACCTCAAGACGGTCATCGATCAGATGCGCGAACAGGTGCAAAACGTGGAATGAACATGCTGCGACGCGGGCTATTGCTGATCTTGTCCTCTCCCTCGGGTGCGGGGAAGTCCACCTTGTCGCGGCGGCTGATGGAATGGGACCGCAGCTTGCGGTTCTCGGTGTCCGCCACCACGCGCAAGCCCCGGCCCGGCGAACAGGACGGCCGCGAATACTACTTCCGCAGCCGCGAGGCGTTTGAGACGCTGGTCCGTGACGGCCAGATGCTGGAACATGCCGAGGTGTTCGGCAATTTCTACGGCTCTCCGCGTGGCCCGGTAGAGGCTGCGATGGCCGAAGGGCGCGATACCCTCTTTGACATCGACTGGCAGGGTGGCCAGCAGATCCGCAACTCGGCCCTCGGGCGGGATGTCGTGTCGGTTTTCGTGTTGCCGCCCTCGATTGCGGAACTGGAAAGCCGGCTCAGGGGCAGGGCGCAGGACAGCGAAGCCGTGATTGCCGAGCGCATGGCGAAAAGTGAGTCCGAGATCAGCCACTGGGCGGAATACGACTACGTGATCGTGAATCACGATCTGGACAGGGCGTTCAACGAATTGGTGACGATTTTGCAGGCAGAACGTCTGCGCCGTGACCGCCAGCCGCAGCTGGCGGATTTCGTGCGCAGTCTCAACCGGGAGTTTTCGGCGCGATGAAGTATTCGCTGGATGGTGTGGCCCCGGAAGTGGGCGTTGGGGCGTGGATTGCGCCCTCGGCTGTCGTGGTTGGCAAGGTCGTGCTGGAGGATGAGGTCAGCATCTGGTTCGGCGCCACGATCCGCGGCGACAACGAGATGATCTGGGTCGGCCAGGGCTCCAACATTCAGGAAAACTGCGTGCTGCACACCGACTGGGGTTATCCCCTGCGGATTGGCGCCAATTGCACCATCGGCCACCGCGCCATGCTGCACGGCTGCACGATTGGCGAGGGCACGCTGATCGGCATGGGTGCGACGATCCTGAACGGCGCGAAGATCGGCAAGGGCTGCCTGATCGGCGCCTGCGCCCTGATCACCGAGGGCAAGGAAATTCCGGACGGGTCTTTGGTGATGGGCTCGCCCGGCAAGGTGGTGCGGGTGCTGGACGCCGAGGCGCAGGCCGGGCTGCTGAAATCGGCGGCGGGCTACCGGGCCAATGCGCAGCGCTTCGCCAAGGGGCTGACCGAAATCGGCACCTGAAAAAGGGGGCCACTGGCCCCCTTTTCCCAGTCGCTGCAGCGTCAGCCCCAGACGGCCTGACGGGCGATGCGGTCGGCATCGCCGGGGCTGATGCCCAGATCACGCTCTTCGGCGGGGGACAGACGGGCGATTTCATCGCGCGTGAAGCGGTACAGCGCGTGTTGTTGGGCATAGGTGCGATAGGCGGCATACAGATTTTTCATGGGTATCTCCTGTGGGTTGGGAGGGGGCCTTAGCCCCAGACAGCCTGATGGGCGATGCGGTGGGCGTCCTCGGGGAAGATCCCCAGGTCAAGGGCCACCGAGCGCGGCAGGCTTGCGATCTCGTCCCGCGTCCGGCGATAGGCCAACTGGCGGGCCAGTTCGACGCGGTACTTGGCAAACAGAGATTTCATTGTCGTCACTCCTTTCGGTCTGGTGCAGGTTGCCCTGCACTCGACCAATATGGGCCGATTGTTTGCGCAAACAACGCCTCTTGCTGCGATGCAGCATTGCGCTGGGTGCATGTGTGCCGCAAAAATAGAATGGCTATAACGTTTTCGGTTACCATCGCGTTACCGCCGCCGATTTGCCATGCAACCGGAAAAGGCGGCCGACGGGGTGCGGCCCGGATCGGGGCGAAACGGAAAAGGGGCCCGAGGGCCCCTTGCTGGTTCATCCGGAAGGTCATGTTCTGCGGGCAATCAGCCCCAGACGGACTGGCGGGCCAAACGCTCGGCATCGCCGGGGTAAATGCCCAGATCCAGCGCCTCGGCCGGGCTCAGATGCGCGATTTCATCGCGGGTCCGGCGGTAAAGGGCGTGTTGTCTGGCATAGCTTTTGTAGGCGGCAAGTAGATTTTTCATCGGTTTATTCCTGAATGGGCCGGGACCATCCCGGCCAGCGGGGCCATCAGCCCCAGACAGCCTCGCGGGCGATCTGGTCGGCATCTTCGGGGAAGAAGCCAAGATCGAGCGCCATCGAACGGGGCAGACGCGCAATCTCGTCACGGGTCCGGCGGTAGGCTGCACGCTTGGCAAGCTCGGCACGGTACTGGGCAAAGAGGGTTTTCATCGGCGTCTGTCCTTTTCGATCCTTGCGGTGGTTGGCCCGATTGGCTTTCCCCTTCCGCATGGCTGGAATATGGACGTTTTCGCGCCGTGAACAACGAACAATGCTGCGATGCGGCGTTGCGCTGAATGCATAGGTCATGCAAAATCTACTTAACGATCGGCGCCCCGACCCTTCGCCGACCATTCGCCCTTCCGATTCTTCGCTGAAAAATCGGGACCTTTGAACGAAAAAGGGCGCCCGAAGGCGCCCCTTGCCGACCATGTCACAGGTCTCAGATCAACTTGCCCATCGCGACAGCGGTATCCGCCATCCGGTTCGAGAAGCCCCATTCGTTGTCGTACCACGACAGGATGCGCACCATGGTGCCATCCATGACCTTGGTCTGGTCCATGTGGAACACGCTGGAGTGCGGGTCGTGATTGAAGTCAGACGACACATTCGGCTGATCAGTGAAGCCCAGAATGCCGACCAGCGGGCCGGTGGTGGCCGCAGCGCGGATCGCCTCGTTGATTTCGGCCACGGTGGTCGATTTCTTGGCTTCGAACACCAGATCGACGACCGAAACGTTCGGTGTCGGCACCCGGATCGCGACGCCGTCCAGCTTGCCCTTCAGTTCCGGCAGAACCAGACCCACGGCCTTGGCCGCCCCGGTCGAGGTCGGGATCATGCTCAGCGCCGCAGCGCGGGCGCGGTACAGGTCCTTGTGCATCGTGTCCAGCGTCGGCTGGTCGCCGGTGTAGGAGTGGATCGTGGTCATGAAGCCCTTCACGATGCCGATCGAATCGTTCAGCACCTTGGCGACCGGCGACAGGCAGTTGGTCGTGCAGGACGCGTTCGAAACGACCAGATCGGCGGCGGTCAGCGTCTGATGGTTCACGCCGTAAACGATGGTCTTGTCCGCGCCATCGCCGGGGGCCGAGATCAGCACGCGCTTGGCGCCGGTCGACAGATGCGCCTGCACCTTGTCTTTCGAGGTGAAGATGCCGGTGCATTCCAGAATGATATCGACATCACCCCAAGGCAATTCGGCCGGGTTCTTGATCGCGGTGACCTTCATCGGGCCGCGGCCCACGTCGATCGTGTCAGCCGTTGTGGTGACCACATGCGGGAAGCGCCCGTGCACCGAATCGAACCGCAGCAGATGGGCGTTGGTTTCCACCGGCCCCAGATCGTTGATGGCGACGACTTCGATATCCGTGCGGCCGGATTCAAGAATGGCGCGCAGCACATTGCGCCCGATGCGGCCGAAACCGTTGATGGCGACTTTGACAGTCATGACGAACTCCTGGAAAAAGGATGACGATTCATGTGGGCCTGCGCGCTAAATTCGCCAGAAACGCCCCGGATTCAACCGCTGATTTGCGGCTTAGCGCCAGAATTGCAGGTATTCTTGCAACGATATGATGTCCTGGATCAAGAAAAGCGTTCCCCGCGCGCCATTGAGCGTAACATCGCCGACGATTGCCAGCGCGATCAGCCCCGCCACAACCAGATAGCCATGTTCTTTCACCGCCCGTCTCCTGTTTTTCGGGCCCCGGCCCCGACTTTGCGCCGGTCTGCCGCGCCCGGGCGCTTTGCAAAGCCCTCCGGCATCCCTAGATAGACCCAAAGTGGTGAAGGGCTGGTGGATGAGCGGACTTTTGGCATTGTTGGATGATGTGGCGGCGATTGCCAAGGTGGCAGCCGCTTCGGTCGATGATATCGCGGGGGCAGCGGCCAAGGCCGGGGCCAAGGCCGCCGGCGTGGTGATCGACGACACCGCCGTGACCCCGACTTATGCCACGGGCTTCGCCGCCGAGCGCGAATTGCCGATCATCTGGCGGATCTCGCTGGGGTCCTTGAAGAACAAGCTGGTCATCCTCCTGCCGATCGCCCTGCTTCTGGAGAATTTCCTGCCCGGTGCCATTGTCCCGCTGCTGACCTTCGGCGGTGCCTATCTGTGCTTTGAAGGGGCCGAGAAGGTGTTCCACGCCCTCGCCCCCCAGGCCGATCCAGAGGTCGCCGAAGACTTTGACGTGGCCGATCCCGCCCATCTGGAGCAGCAAAAGGTCGCCGGGGCGATCAAGACCGATTTCATCCTCTCGGCCGAGATCATGACCATTGCCCTCGGCGCCATCCCCGAAGGCGCCTTCTGGGCCGAGGCGATCACCCTGGCCATCGTCGGGGTGATGATCACGGTGCTGGTCTATGGCTCGGTGGCGCTGATCGTGAAGATGGATGACATTGGCCTGTTCCTCGCCCGACGCGCGCGCCTGTCGGTGACCCGTAGCCTTGGCCGCGGGCTGGTGGCCGCAATGCCGCCGCTGCTCGGCTTCCTCTCGACGCTCGGCACCGCGGCGATGCTTTGGGTCGGCGGGCAGATGGTGGTGCACGGGCTGGAAGTGTTCGGCTTTCCCGGACTTTACGACACCTTCGAGCGTTGGTCCGAGGGCATGGGCCATGCCATTCCCCTGCTGGAGGGGCTCACCGTCTGGGCCACCCGCGCCGCCCTCGACGGTGTGGTGGGGCTGATCCTCGGCCTCGCGCTGATCCCGCTCGCCACCCGGGTCATCAGCCCGCTGATCGAACGCGTGACCGGACAGCAAAACGCCGGACACTAGGCCCGGCTGTCCTTTCAGACTTGTTCAAATATCCACCGGGGATTCTCAAGGGGAGGCGTGCCTCCCCTTGAGGCAGGGGGTGCGGGGGGCCGGAGCGCCCGGAAAACCTTCCGGTGGACGGTTTTCAGCGAAGGCCGCCGCGCAAAGCCTTGCGCGGCTAGGCCCCCCGCTGCTCCTCACAAAAGTGACTTCGCCAAAGCCGCGGTCGCTTCTGCCGTAATCCCGAACTCCTTGTACAGCCGGTCAATCGGGGCCGAGGCGCCAAAGCTGTGCATGCCGATGAAGCCCGCCTTGGCCTCGCGGCCGCGCTCGCCCAGCAGCCAGCGGTCCCAGCCCTGCCGCACACCGGCTTCCACCGCGATGCGGACGGTGCCGGCGGGCAAGACCTTCTTGCGATAGGCCTCGTCCTGGGCCGCGAACAGTTCCATGCAAGGCATGGACACAACGCGTGTGCCGATGCCCTCGGCCTCCAGCGCGTCGCGGGCCTTGAGCGCGATTTCCACTTCCGAGCCGGTGGCCATCAGGATGACCTGACGCTTGGCCACGGCTTCGGCCAGCACATAGGCGCCCTTGGCGGTCAGGTTGGCGTTGGAATGGGTGGTGCGCACGGTCGGCAGGTTCTGCCGCGACAGCGCCAGCACCGAAGGCGTCGTCTTGGTGGTCAGCGCCAGTTCCCAAGCTTCCGCGGTTTCCACCAGATCGGCGGGGCGGAAGACATGGGTGTTGGGTGTCGCGCGCGAAATCGCCAGATGCTCGACCGGCTGGTGGGTCGGGCCGTCTTCGCCCAGACCGATGGAATCGTGGGTCATCACGTAAACCACCGGAATCCCCATCAGCGCCGACAGACGCATCGACGGACGCGCATAGTCGGTGAAGCACATGAAGGTGCCGCCATAGGGCCGCACGCCGCCATGCAGCGCCATGCCGTTCATCGCCGCCGCCATGCCGTGTTCCCGGATGCCGAAATAGATGTAGCGGCCCTTGCGGTCTTCGGGCGTGAAGACACCCAGATCCGGCGTCTTGGTGTTGTTCGAGCCGGTCAGGTCAGCCGAGCCGCCGATGGTTTCAAACAGCACCGGATTGACCGCCGTCAGCACCTTTTCCGACGCCGCCCGGGTGGCGAGCTTCGGCTTGGCCTCCGACGCCGCCTTCTTCACCTCGGCAATCGCCTTCTTCAAACCCTTGGGCGCGTCACCCGCGAAGATGCGGGTCAGCAGCTCGCGCTTGGCGGCGGGCAGGGCGTCGACGCCCTTTTGCCACTCGACCCGCGCAGCCGCACCCCGGGCGCCAAAGGCCTCCCATTCCGCCTTGATCTTGTCGGGGATGACGAAGGGCGCTTCGTGCCAGCCATAAGCCGCCTTGGTGTCGGCCATCAGCTTCGGGTCGGTCAGGGCGCCGTGGCCCTTGGAGGTGTCCTGCGCGGACGAGCCCAAGGCGATATGCGTCTTGCAGGCAATCAACGACGGACCGCCCGACGCCTTGGCCTCGGTCAGCGCGCGGTCGATGTCCACGGGATCATGGCCGTCGCAGTCAAACACGTTCCAGCCCGACGCCGCAAAGCGCGCCTTCTGGTCGGTCACGTCAGAAATCGAGACCTTGCCGTCGATGGTGATGCCGTTGTTGTCCCACAGAACAATCAGGTTCTCCAGCTTCTGCTTGCCGGCCAGGGCCAGAGCTTCTTGGCTGACGCCCTCCATCAGGCAGCCGTCGCCGGCGATCACATAGGTGCGGTGGTTCTGCACCTTGGCCCCAAGACGGGCGCGCAGATTGGCCTCGGCAATGGCAAAACCCACGGCATTGGCGACGCCCTGACCCAGCGGCCCGGTCGTGGTTTCAATGCCGGCGGCATGGCCATATTCCGGGTGGCCGGCGGTGCGCATGCCCCACTGGCGGAAGCCCTTGATCTGGTCCAGCGTGATATCCTCGTACCCGGTCAGGTACAGGACCGAGTAAAGCAGCATCGAGCCGTGGCCCGCCGACAGGATGAACCGGTCACGGTCCGGCCAATGCGGCGCCTTGGGGTCAAACTTCAGGTGCTTTTCGAACAGCACCGTGGCCACATCGGCCATGCCCATCGGCATGCCAGAGTGGCCGGAATTGGCGGCGGCAACCGCATCAAGCGTCAGCGTGCGGATGGCGCAGGCGCGCATCCAATGCTCGGGGTGGCGAGTGCGGAGGGTTTCGATGTCCACTTGGGTGTCCTTGTCTGACAAAAGGGGCAGGCCGGCGAATGCGGTCGTCAATATCAGCCTCACGGCCAAGTTCAAGCGGTGGTGCCCAAGTTAGGGCCTTCGAAGGCAAATTGCGCCAAGAACGGCCTTGACGACGGGGCCGAAGCCTCCTCAAGCTAAAGCGACCCCAGACCTTGCAACCAGAGAGTACCGATGGCCGATTTCGCCGAACTGGAACAGCGCATTGCCGCAGCGCTGGCGCGGATCAGCGCCGGAGTTGAGCGCATCGCATCGCCCACCGACGCGCCCAGTGCAGCGCAAGCGCAGGAAATCGCCCATCTGCGCGCCGCGCTGGACGCCGAACGCGCGGCCCGTGTCGCCGCAGATGCCGCGCTGGATGATCTGCAATCGCCGGCGCCCCCGGCCGATCCCTCCGAGATGGACCGCCTGACCCGGCAACTTGACGCGCAGGGTCTGGACAACCAGCGCCTGCGCTCGTCTGTGGCGCAGCTGCGCGAAGAGTTGCGCCGCCTGCGCGAGGCCGCTGAACGGGGCACCGCAGACGCCGCCCTGATCAACCGCGCCCTGCACGCCGAACTGGAGGCGCTGCGTGCCGTGCGCGCCTCGGAAATCACCGAAATGGCGGATATTATGGCCACACTTGGCCCGATCGTCGATGCCGAGGAGGCCCGCGCCCATGCCTGATCTGGAAATCACCATCGGGGATCGCAAGTTCTACGTCTCCTGCCGGGTTGGAGAAGAGCATTTCCTGAATGCCGCCGCCAAGCTTCTGGACAGCGAGGCCACCCCCCTGCAGGCCCAGATGGGCCGCCTGCCCGAAGCGCGGATGCTGTTGATGGCAGGCCTGATGCTGGCCGACCGCACTGCCAGCCTCGAAGATGAACTGCGACAGGCACGCGCCAAGCTGGCCGAACTGCACAGCCATGCCGCCGCAGCGCCTGCCGCCGATTCGGCCGGCATCGACCCAGCCGCCCTTGAAGAACAGCGTCAGGCCGATGCCGCCTTGGCCCAAGCACTGGCGCAGTTGGCCAGCCGGGCCGAAACCCTCGCCGATCACATCGAAGAGCGGATCGCGTGACCTTGCCCGGCGCCGTCTTGGTCCGTCCGATCCTGACCCACCTGACGGCTTTCGCGTTGACAGGCCTGATCCTTGCCGCCTGCGTACAAACGCCGGTGGCAGCCCCGCCGCCGCCGGACCTGCCGGGCAAGACGCTGCATTACACTTGCGGCGATGGCGGCCACCTGGCGGTCACCTATGGCGCGGGTCAGGTCACCCTTGCAGGTCCCGAAACCCTGCTGGCCGACGAGACCAACCCCAACCGCTACAGCTGGCCCTCGGATGGCACGCATCATGTCTGGACGCTGGACGGTGCCATGGGCACGCTGGCGTTGCAGGACGGGACCAAGGGCACGCAAACCGTGGTGCACGCCGCCTGCAAGGCGGATGGAATTGCCCGGTAGGGCAGGGCACCGGTCCATCCAGGCCACGATTTTTCTACGAAAAATCAGGTTTACAGGGAAGAACCGATTTTTCGCCGAAAAATCGGATCGTTCTGCCGAAGGGCGCCACTGTCAATAACCCGCGCCGCAGGGGCGCGGGTCAGGCCTTGATCAGGCTTCCTTGTTCGCTTCGCGGATCTTGGCCGCGGCTTCCTTGTTGAAGGCCACGCCCTTGGCTTCCAGAAGCTGGTCCAGCTCGCCCGACAGGGTCATCTCGGTCACGATATCGCAGCCGCCGACGAATTCACCCTTGACGTAAAGTTGCGGGATGGTCGGCCAGTCCGAGAAGTCCTTGATCCCCTGACGGATTTCGGCATCGGCCAGAACGTTCACATCGGCATATTCGATGCCCATGTAGTTCAAAACGCCCGCGACGCGGGAGGAAAACCCGCATTGCGGCATCATCTTGGTGCCCTTCATGAACAGAACGACGTCGTTCTTGGTCACGGTATCCTTGATCGTCTCAATCGCGGTCATGTGCTCGGTTCCTTTTGCCGCCGGTCAGACCCTGCGGACTGTTCATGTCAACAAAACGCGTCGCAGGGACGCTGCGTCACTCCGGCGCCTTGGTCGTCAAAGCCAGCGCGTGCAACTCGCCGTGTGCGCCGTCCATCTTGCCTTTCAGGCTGGCATAGACCGCGCGCTGTTGCTGGACGCGGTTCATGCCCTTGAAGCTGGCGTCGATCACCTCGGCGGCCCAATGGTTGCCGTCGCCGGCAAGGTCGGTGATCGTGATCTGCGCGGCCGGAAAGCTGGCGCGGATCAGGGCTTCGATGTCGCGGGCTTCCATCGCCATCCGGGGACTCCTTGCCTTTCGGCAGATCTTGGGCTTTTCAGCCGTTCTTGGCATTGCACCAGATTTAGGACGGCGGGGGCAGGCTTGCAACCCCGCCCCGCGCACAGCCCTCGCGATGCGGTGCTCAGGCCACGGCCTTGGCAAAGGCCGTGCGGTACAGCCGCGACAGGTCTGCCAGCGGAGCCGCTTCGGCCCCGAAGGCCACGACCGTGCCGCCAAACCTGCCCACGCGTGCCGCGGGCACCCCGGCTTCTGCCGCATGGGCCAGCAATTTGCTGGCCTTGGCGGGCGTCAGGGCCACCAGATAGCGCGCCTGATCCTCGCCAAACAGCTGCGCGGTGTCCGAAACCGTCAGCGTCACGCCAAGGCCCGCGCTGTCGGCCATCTCGAAGGCCGCCAAGGCAAGACCGCCATCGGACAGGTCATTGCAGGCGTGGAACGCCCGGCCATTGGCCCGGATGAAGCTGCCATGCGCCTTTTCAGCCGCCAGATCGACCGCCGGCGCATCGCCCGCCTCGATCCCGAAGGCCTCGGCCAGCAGGGCCGACTGACCCAGATGGCCCTTGGTTGCGCCAATCAGCACTGCCACGTCGCCGTCCTGCGCCAGGCCGCCAATCAGATCGCCTGCATCCTGCAGCAGGCCCACCGCGCCAATCGTCGGCGTCGGCAGGATGCCCTTGCCATCGGTCTCATTGTAAAGCGACACGTTGCCCGACACGATCGGCATGTCGAGCGCGATACAGGCCTCGCCAATCCCTTTCAGCGCGCCCACCAATTGGCCCATGATCTCGGGCTTTTCGGGGTTGCCGAAGTTGAGGTTGTCGGTGGTGGCAAGGGGCAGCGCCCCCACGGCGCACAGGTTACGGTAGGCCTCCGCCACGGCCTGGCGGCCCCCTTCCGTCGGGTTGGCCATCACATAACGCGGCGTCACATCAGAGGTGAAGGCCAGCGCCTTCTTCGTGCCATGCACCCGCACCACGCCGGCCCCAATGCCGGGGCGACGGATGGTATCGGCCAGCACCTGGCTGTCATACTGTTCATAAACCCAGGATTTCTGCGCGTAGGACGCCGCGCCGATCAAAGCCTTGAGGCCGTCCATCGCCCCGATCGCCGGCACCTCGCCCAAGGGCGCGGCCGCAGGCGTCGCCACCCAAGGCCGATCATACTCCGGCGCCGAGGATGACAGTTTCGACAGGGGCAGATCGGCCTTCACGTCCTTGCCATGCAGGATCAGGAAGCGGTCCTCGGCAATCGTTTCGCCCACAATCGCGAAATCCAGATCCCATTTCACGAAGATCGCCCGCGCCACAGCCTCAAGCTCGGGCTTGAGCACCATCAGCATGCGTTCCTGAGATTCCGACAGCATCATCTCATAGGCCGTCATATGCGTCTCGCGCTGCGGCACGGCGTCCAGCTGCAGCTTGATGCCCAAGCCGCCCTTGTCGCCCATTTCCACCGCCGAACAGGTCAGGCCAGCCGCCCCCATGTCCTGAATGGAGATCACCGCCCCCGAGGCCATCAGCTCCAGACACGCTTCCAGCAGGCGCTTTTCGGTGAAGGGGTCGCCAACCTGCACCGTCGGGCGCTTTTCTTCGATCGAGGCGTCGAATTCAGCCGAGGCCATCGTCGCCCCGCCCACCCCGTCCCGCCCGGTCTTGGCCCCCAGATAGACCACCGGCATCCCCACGCCCGAGGCGACCGAGTAGAAAATCTTGTCGGCATCCGCCAAGCCCGCCGCAAAGGCGTTGACCAGACAGTTGCCATTATAGCTGCGGTGAAACCGCACCTCGCCGCCAACGGTCGGCACGCCAAAGGCATTGCCATAGCCGCCCACGCCCTCCACCACGCCCTTGACCAGATGCGCGGTCTTGGGGTGCGAGGGCACGCCAAAGGACAGCGAATTCATCGCCGCAATCGGCCGCGCGCCCATGGTGAACACATCGCGCAGGATGCCGCCCACACCCGTCGCCGCCCCCTGATAGGGCTCAATATACGACGGGTGGTTGTGGCTCTCCATCTTGAAGATCACGGCCTGACCGTCGCCGATATCCACCACGCCGGCATTCTCGCCCGGCCCGCAGATCACCTGCGGCCCCGTGGTCGGCAGCGTGCGCAGCCATTTCTTCGACGACTTGTAGGAACAATGTTCATTCCACATCGCCGAGAAGATGCCCAGTTCGGTGAAGGTCGGCACGCGCCCGATGATGCCCAGCAGGCGTTCATATTCGTCGGGCTTCAGGCCGTGACGGGCGATCAGTTCCGGCGTGATGGTTGGCTCGGCCATGGCGGTCTCCTGAAGCGGGGTTGCGGCCTCTTAGGACAAGCCGGGGGGCAGGAAAAGAGGCGCTTTGCAAGGGCACCGTCCCATCGTCAGATTTTTTGCGGTGCAATGTCGAATCTGCGGCATGATGGGCGTCCTTGTGGGGCGAAATGAAAAAAAGGACATCTCATGACCTTCCCGATCACCGCCCCCTTCGCCGCCGCCCTGACCCTGATCTTCATCGCCCTCACCCAACTTGTGATCTTCGCCCGGCAGAAAGCCAAGGTCGCCTTGGGCGATGGTGGCAGCCCGCTGGTGCTGCAAGCCATGCGCCGACAGGCCAACTTCGTCGAGAATGTGCCGCTGACCCTTCTGCTGATGGCGCTGGCCGAGGCGGGCGGGGCAGGGGCCACGCTTTTGACGGCCCTTGGCGCCGTGCTGGTGCTGGCCCGCCTGATCCATCCCTTCGGCATCCGCGCCGACGCCCCCGCCCATCCCGCCCGCATTCTCGGCGCGGTGGCCACTTCCGGCATCCAGCTGGTGCTGGTCGTCGTCTTGCTGCTGCACCGTTTCGCCTGATCCCCAGCCCCTCAGAAAGGAGACATCATGCAATACCTCGCCCTGATCTACGCCGCGCCCGAGGCGCAGCCCGCCTATGGTACGCCCGCCTTCCAGCAGATGATCGACGCCTACAACGCCCTGACAGCCCGCCTGAAAGCCGACCGCGTCTTTGTCGCCGGTGACGCGCTGAAATCGGTCGAGACCGCCACCTCGGTTCGCCTGCGCGGCGGCAAGGTGGAAACCATGGACGGCCCTTTTGCCGAAACCAAAGAGCATCTGGGCGGCTATTACCTGATCGACGTGCCAGACCTCGACACCGCGCTGAAATATGCGGCCCTGATCCCCTCTGCGGCCTTCGGCACGATCGAAGTCCGCCCGGTCCTTGCCTGATGCCCGATCTTGCCCCCGATTCCACGCTGGCGGCTGTTCTGGGCCGCACCCTGCGCGCGGACCGGGGGCGGATCATGGCGGCGCTGATTTCCCGGGTCGGGGATTTCCAACTGGCCGAGGACGCTTTGCAGGACGCCAGCGCCTCGGCCCTGATCCATTGGGGCCGCTCGGGCGTGCCCACGCGGCCCGAGGCCTGGCTGATCCGCGTGGCCTTCCGCAAAGCCATCGACCGCCTGCGCCGCAGCGCGCGCGATGCCCGCCAGACCGCGGCCCTGACGCTCTTGGCCCGCGACGAGGCCGAGGAGGCGGCAGCAATCCTCGACGACCGGCTGCGCCTGATCTTCACCTGCTGCCATCCGGCGCTTGATCCGAAATCCCGCGTCGCCCTGACCCTGCGCAGCATCGCGGGCCTGTCCACTGCCGAAATCGCCCGCGCCTTTCTGGACGCCGAACCCACCATGGCCCAGCGCCTGACCCGCGCCAAAACCAAACTGCGCGAAGCCGGGGTTCCCTTCATCATCCCCGGCCCCGAGGATTGGCCCGCCCGGCTGCACTCGGTTCTGACGGTGGTCTATCTGATCTTCAACGCAGGCTATACCGCAGGCCCGCAAGAACCCCGCGACCTGTGCGAAGAGGCGATCTTCCTGGCCCGCATGATCGCCGATCTCAGCCCGGAAAACTCGCCCGATCTGGCCGAGGTCGAGGGCTGCCTGGCCCTGATGCTGCTGACCCACGCCCGCAAGGCCGCCCGGGTGGTAGAGGGCGTCAGCGTGCCGCCGGCGGCGCAGGACCGCAGCCGTTGGGATGCCGTCGCTGTGACCGAAGGGCTGGCGCTGATCGACCGGGCGATGGCACGGCGCGCGCCCGGGCCCTACCAGATCAAAGCCGCCATCGCCGCCTGCCACGGGGCCGTCCCGCCCGACTGGCCGCAGATCGTGGCGCTGTATCAGGCGCTGATCCGCCATGAACCCACACCCGTGGTGCATCTGAACCACGCCGTCGCCGTGGCCGAAACCGGGGCGTTGCGGGCCGCTTTGGACCTGATGGAAGCCCTCGCCCCGGCGCTGTCAGCCTATCAGCCCTACCACGCCGCCCGCGCCGAATACCTGACCCGCGCCGAATCCTTCGGCCCCGCCCGCGCCGCCTATGACACCGCCATCGCGCTGGCCGCCTCTTCCGCAGACGCCGCTTATTTGGCCAAACGCCGTGCTGCGCTGCCGCATTGACAGGCAAACCCCGGAAAAATCACGCAAAACCAAAAAAAAGGCCGAGCTTTCGCTCGGCCAAGTCCAACAGGGAGGTATGAGACGACAAGAGCGAACTCGATCATCGCCTCGCTGCCCTAGATAGGCGGTGGGGGTGTTAGCGGCAACGGGAATCAGGCTGCAATCGCGGCATTGCCGCTATGCGTCTTGCGCATGGCTTTCGCATATCTGTCACATCACGAAACATTGCGTGATGGCAAGCCCGCCCCCCGCGTCGCATCTTGGCCGCCCATGCCCGAAAATACGCCTCAATCAGCCCTCGGGCAAGCACTTCAAGGCAAGGTCAATCCTGCTGGCGCTGCCGGAAGGCCATGATCTCTTCCATCACGAAGTCGCGGAACGCCGCCACCCGCTTGGAATGGCGCAATTCTTCCGGATAGGCCAGAAACACCGGAACCTCGCCGCTTTCCACATCCGGCAACACCCGCACCAGATGCGGGCTGTCTTCCGTGACATAGTCGGGCAGCACGCCAATCCCCAGATGGTTCAACACCGCCTGCAATACGCCGAAATAGTTGTTCACGTTCAGCGTCGACGGAATGTCATGGCTCATCAGTTCCGCCACCAGCAAGGCACCCGCCGCCACCTGCGCCGTGCCCGCATGCTGGCAGATCAGCCGGTGCGAGGTCATCTCTTCCATCGAATGCGGGGTGCCGTGCTCTTCCAGATATTTCGGCGTCGCATAAAGCCGCATCCGGATCTGCATCAGACGCTTGCGGATCAGGTCGGCCTGCGTGGGTTCCTTCATGCGGATCGCCACATCGGCCTCGCGCATCGGCAAGTCCAGCACCCGCTCTTCCAGCATCAGGTCGATCTTCAGCGCCGGATATTTCTTGTACAAGGCGGCCAGACGCGGGGCCAGCCACAGCGTGCCAAAGCCCGTGGTCGTCGTCACCCGCAATTCGCCGAACACCTCGTCCTCGCTGTCGCGGATCCGCGCCGCCGCCGCCTCCAGCCGCCGCACCATCTGGCTGGTCGCGTCAAACAGCAACTCGCCCTGTTCGGTCAGGATCAACCCGCGCGCGTGGCGGTGGAACAGCGTCACGGACAGGCTTTCCTCCAGCGCGCGGATCTGGCGGCTGACGGCAGACTGGCTCAGATGCAGCACATCCCCGGCATGGGTCAAAGAGCCCTTGTCGGCCACGGCATGAAATATGCGAAGTTTGTCCCAATCCATCACGGCAAGTCCTCCCCCGCATACGACGCTAACATGGCGACCTCTGTGGCCCAAGAAGTTCCGCCTGTAAACCGCTTTGGGCCGCCCGACTGTGCTTTCCCTGCGAAAGCCGGCGGCAGACGGCCACGCTTCCCTCTGGGCGCGGCTGGGGGTATCGTGCAGGCCAAAACACCGGAACCGGGCAAAGGGGCAGAGCATGGCGGTTGGCATTTTCGATTCCGGTCTGGGCGGCCTGACCGTTCTGGACGCCGTGGCCCGCAGGCTGCCAGAGGTTCCCTTCGTCTACTTCGGCGACAACGCCCATGCACCCTACGGCGTGCGCACCCACGACGACATCTTCAACCTGACCTGCGCCGCGACCGAGCGTCTGTGGGCCGAGGGGTGCGATCTTGTCATCCTGGCTTGCAACACCGCCTCTGCCGCAGCCCTCAAGCGCATGCAGGAAACCTGGGTTCCGCCCAACAAGCGCGTTTTGGGCGTCTTCGTCCCCCTGATCGAGGCGCTGACCGAACGCCAATGGGGCGACAACTCGCCGCCCCGTGAAGTGGCCGTCAAACACGTGGCCCTCTTCGCCACCCCCGCCACCGTCGCCTCCCGTGCGTTCCAGCGCGAACTGGCCTTCCGCGCCATCGGGGTGGATGTCGAGGCGCAGCCCTGCGGCGGTGTGGTGGACGCCATCGAACAGGGCGACGAGATCCTCGCCGAAGCCCTCGTGCGGTCTCATGTCGAATCGCTCAAGCGCCGCATGCCCCACCCCGAGGCCGCGGTGCTGGGCTGCACCCATTACCCCCTGATGGCCGCCGCCTTTCAAGAAGCGCTGGGGCCAGAGGTGAAGGTCTATTCCCAAGCCAACCTTGTTGCCGAAAGCCTGGCCGACTATCTGCACCGCCGACCCGAGTTTCTGGGTGCAGGTCAGGTCAACAAGTTCCTGACCACCGGCGATCCCCGGAACGTCTCCAGCAAGGCCACCCAGTTCCTGCGCCGCAAGATCACATTCGAGGCCGTCTGACAGGGGGCTTGCGCCTGTGCAGGGTTGTAACTCCATGAAATAAAGGTCGAATACGACCCCGCCAAGCGTGACGAAACACGTGCTACACGAGGATTGGACATGGCCGACGCCGAATTGGTGTGCGCCGGTCCTTGCAAGACAGGCCAAGATCTTCGCCAAGACCACGGCGCGCGCCGCTTGATCACGATGGGTTTCTTGCCGGAACCCAGGGGTGCTGTCGTATGCACGCCAAGGGGAAAGGCCCGGCACATCAACGGCATGAGGAAGCAAATGGACTGGAAACTGCCAGAAACCGACCCGGAGTCTGATGCGCAAGCCGAGTACGACCGGAAGACCGAACCTGAAGACGACATCGCGGATCTGTCCACACCCGGTCGTGTCGAGAAATTCGCCCAAGCCAAGGTCCGGCGCGGGCGCCCGAAAGCGGGGGTGACCAAAGCCTCGGTCCCCCTGCGTCTGGACCCTGACGTGGTGGAACGCTTCAAGTCCGACGGACCCGGCTGGCAAAGCCGCGTGAACGCCGCATTGCGCAAGGTGGCGGGACTGGTGCAGGATTGACCGGTGGATTTCCTGCGGGCCAGAGGCAGCAGTGCCACGTCTCGAAATCTTAACGCTCGAAATCTTAACGAAAGATGAACAGATTTTGCGAAACGCCGCGAAAACAACCGTTTAGACTGGATTGCACGCGTGCAATCCGGCCCCTTTCACACCGCTTGCTTGCGTTTCACCGCTTTTCCCGCCATCCTGATCCTCCGAAAGGAGGCCCCGATGCCCGCAGTTCGTGCTTTCTTCCCGTCCACGCTCAGCCGCCGCACCCTTCTGGCGGCAGTCCCGGCCTCGTTCCTGCCGATCCCCGGACTGGCATTTGAGGCGCGGCCGCAGGCCTGGGCCCCGCGGGTCCTGCCTGAGGTGGCCGGGGTGCCGAACTTCTTTCAGGTCACCCCCCACCTGTACCGCAGCGCCCAGCCCGACGCCGAAGGCTTTCGCGGCCTGCAGGCCATGGGCATCCGGTCCGTTGTCTCGCTGCGCCAAACCGTCAGCGACACACCTTTGGCCGAGGGCACCGGGCTGACCTTGACCCGGGTGGCGATGAAATCGCGGTATGTGGCGGAAAAGAACGGCGCCAAGGTGGTGCAGGCCATGCGTGACCTGCGCGAGGGCATGCGGTCCGGCCCGGTGCTGGTCCACTGCCGCCACGGCTCGGACCGGACCGGCGCGATCTGCGCGCTCTGGCGCATTCTCTATGAGGGCTGGTCCCGTCAGGCCGCGATCGACGAGATGATCGAAGGCGGCTTCGGCTTTCACCCGATCTGGACCAACATCCCGCGCTATCTGCGCGAGGTGGACTTGATCGACCTCAAGGAACGGATCGAATCGTGACATCGCACGCCGACTGGCAAGCCGAACGGCTGGCCGCACTGACGGCCGAGGATGGCTGGCTGAACCTGACCGACCGGCTGGAAATCCCGCCCGGTGGGCAGCGCGTGGGCGCGGCTGCGGGCAATGATCTGGTCCTGTCGGTCGGCCCCGCCCATCTGGGCGTGCTGACCGCCACGGCAAAGACGGCAAGTCTGACGGCAGGGGGCCAGACGCTGACCTTCGCAGCGCAGGGCGGAAACCCGGTCCTGCGCGTCGCGGGTCTGTTGCTGGAACTCCACACGGTCGAGGGTCAACCGGCCCTGCGGGTCCGCGACCTGTCCTTGCGGCCCAAGGCGAACCTGACGTCATACCCCTATGACCCTGCCTGGGTGATCACCGCCCGGTGGGAGGCTTTGGCCGCCCCGCAGGCGCAGTCGGTCGATCAGAAGGGCGCCGGGCCCACCGAGGTCACCCTGACCCACCGCGCCCATTTCACCCATGAGGGCGTCGCGGTGACCCTGCTTGCCACCCATTGGAAAGCGGGCAAGCCGATGTTCGTGATCCGAGATGCCACCGCAGGCGCCGAGACCTACGCCGCCAGCCGCTTCCTGATCGGCGAACCTGCGGGCGACACCATCACGCTGGATTTCAACCGCGCCCACAACCCGCCCTGCGCCTTCACCGACTTTGCCATCTGCCCGCTGCCGCCCCGCGAAAACCGTCTGCCCTTCGCCATCCGCGCCGGAGAGCGCAAGCTTTAGCCCCATCACAGCCGCGTGTGCGCCGGGATTTTCGTTGAAATCGCGGTCGGCCCCCGCTTAGGCTGCGCCGAACGCGGGGGGCAAGACATGCACTATCAGATTGACGGCTCGGTCATGCAGACGGTCACCGTTCAGCTCGACCCCGGTGAGACGGTGTTCAGCCAGACCAACACCATGTGCTGGATGAATGAGGCCATCACGATGGACACCCACACCGGCGGCGGCCTGTTTGCGGGGTTGAAGCGCAGCCTGAGCGGCGGCAGCTTTTTCGTCACCGACTTCACCTCGAAGGGCAAGGGCATGGTGGCCTTCGCCCCGCGCTTTCCCGGCACCATCGTGGCGCGGCAGCTGGCGGCGGGGGAATCGCTGATCTGCCGCAAGGAAACCTTCCTCTTCGCCCAGAAAAGCGTGACGCTGGAGTTGTTCTGGCAAAAGCGCGTCGGCGCCGGTTTCTTCGGTGGCGACGGCTTCATGCTGCAAAAGGTCACGGGACCCGGCATGGTCTGGCTGGATGTGTCGGGCGAGAAGGTGGAAATGGATCTGGCGCCGGGCGAAAAGCTCCTGGTCCATGCCGGCCACGTCGGCATCTTCACCCCCTCGGTCCAGTTCGACATCCAGGTGGTGCGCGGCTTCAAGAACGCCCTGTTCGGCGGCGAGGGGCTGTTTTTGGCGACCCTGACCGGGCCGGGGCATATCTGGCTGCAATCCATGCCGATCCTCAATCTGGCCGAGGAAGTCGCCCGCTACATGCCCGGCAAGGATTAGGGGCTGCGGGGCATGACATGACCCTGTCACGCCCTGCGGCATAATTCCTCTTGCATCCCAGCCGCCCCTCGCCAAATAGAGGCGCAGACAGCCACGCCAGAGGAGACGCCCATGCCCTATCAAATCGCCATCCTCGGGGCTTCGGGCTATACAGGCGCAGAGCTGGTCCGCCTGATCGCCACCCATCCCCATATGGAAATTGCCGCCCTGTCCGCCGACCGCAAGGCCGGAATGGACATGGCCGATGTCTTCCCCTTCCTGCGCCATCTGGACCTGCCCAAGCTGGTCAAGATCGAGGAGATTGATTTCGCAAAGATCGACCTGTGCTTCTGCGCCCTGCCGCATGGCACATCGCAGGCGGTGATCGCCGATCTGCCCAAGACCTTGAAGATCGTCGATCTGTCGGCGGGCTTCCGTCTGCGCGAACCCGGGGCATATCAGAAATGGTACGGCGAGCCGCATGTCCACCCCGACTTGCAGGCCGAGGCGGTCTATGGCCTGACCGAGTTCTACCGCACCGAAATTGCCGCTGCGCGTCTGGTCGCCGGCACCGGCTGCAATGCAGCAACCGGGCAATTTGCGCTGCGCCCGCTGATTGCCGCCGGGGTGATTGATCTGGACAGCATCATGATCGACCTGAAGGCCGGCGTCTCGGGGGCAGGGCGCAGCTTGAAGGAAAACCTGCTGCATGCCGAACTGTCGGGCGGCACCCACACCTATTCCATGGGCGGCAAGCACCGCCATCTGGGAGAGTTTGATCAGGAATTCTCGAAAGTCGCCGGGCGTCCGGTGCAGGTCCAGTTCAGCCCGCATCTGCTGCCGATGAACCGGGGCATCCTTGCCACCGTCTATGTGCAGGGCAATCCCGGCCAGATCCACGAGACGCTGCGGACGGCCTACGCCGCCGAGCCCTTCCTGCGCGTGCTGCCCTTCGGCAGCCTGCCCTCGACCCGTGACGTGACCGGGTCGAATTTCTGTCATATCGGCGTGATCGGGGACCGAATTCCCGGACGCGCCGTGGTGGTTGCGGTATTGGACAACCTCAACAAGGGCTCTTCGGGGCAGGCCTTGCAGAATGCCAACCTGATGCTGGGCATCGAAGAAACCACCGGGCTGATGCTGGCCCCGATTTTCCCGTGATCTGAAGAAGGCGAGGATCTGATGGCTGGGCTCAAAGGGCTGAAGAAGAAGCGGCGCATCCAGATCATTGTGGTGGCCTTCGTGGCATTGGCCCTGTCCACCGCGCTGATCGGCTATGCGATGAAGGACGGCATCAACTTCTTCCGCTCGCCCACGCAAGTCACCACCATGCCGCCGCGGCCGGGAGAGCAGTTCCGTCTGGGCGGGCTGGTCGAGGTCGGCTCGCTGGTGCGCGATCAGGGCGATGTGATCACCTTCAAGGTCACCGACACCAAGACCACGGTGCCAGTGTCCTACAAGGGCGTGCTGCCGGACCTGTTTGCCGAAGGCGCCGGCGTCATCGCGATGGGCCAGATGCAGGACGGCACCTTTGTCGCCACCGAAATCCTGGCCAAGCATGATGAAAAATACATGCCCAAGGAAGTTATCGACGCGCTGAAGGCGCAGGGCGTCTACAAGGCCCCCGGTTCGTGACCCCACGCCGCGGCGTGCGCTGCGGTTAACCGATCTTAACCCATTGGGCAGAGCCTTGCCCCGGTCCGCAGCACCGGGGGAGGCCCATGCCCAACGTCCACGACATTGCCTTGGAAATCGTCGCCCGCGAGGGCGGCTTTGTGAACGACCCCGCCGATCCCGGCGGGGCCACCAACCACGGGGTGACCTTGGCCACCCTGCGCGCCCTCGCCCGGGATGTGACACATGACGGCAAGGTCGATGAGGCTGACGTCCGCGCCCTGACCCGCGACGATGCGGTGGAAATCTTCCTGAGCCAGTACTTCGACCGTCCCGGCCTGTCACGCCTGCCCGAACCGGTCCAGCCCTCGGTCTTTGACATGTATGTCAACGCGGGCCTGATGGCGGTCAAGCTTTTGCAGCGCGTGCTGAAGGCCGCGGGCTATCCCCTGAAGGACGATGGCCAGATCGGCCCCCAGACCCTGACCGCCGCCCGGGCCGAGGCGGCCAAGGGCGCGCAATCCCTGATCGACCGCTATGGCGTGGCCCGGCGCGACTTTTACTACAGCCTCGCCGATGCCCGCCCCGCCAGCCGCAAATATGCCTGCCGCCGCGATGGCGGCAAGGGCGGCTGGATCACCCGGGCGGAAAGCTTCATCTCGCCCGCCCTGCGCCTGACCGACGCCCAGCATCAGGCGCGCATCGCCGCCTGGACCAAGTGACCCCAACCCCGAAGGAGAGCCGAATGGACATGTCCACCATCGTCACCCAAGTCGAAACCGCAGCCGAGGATCTGACCGCCGGCGCCGCAGGCCCGCTGCCGCAGGTGCAGATCAAGACGCCCTCTGGCAAGGCCGGCTATGATCACCTGATCGACGCGATCAACCGCCTGCCGCGCCCCTTCATGGCGCTCGGCAGCCTTGGCGTCTTTGTTGCCGCAGGCCTCAACCCGGCGTGGTTTGAAGCCCAGATGCAGGCGCTCAACGCCATGCCGCAGCCGCTGTGGTGGCTGCTTGGTGCGGTGCTGACCATGTTCTTCGGCGCCCGCGAAGCGCATTACATGCGGCAAGATACGCCGCCGAAAGCCTGATCTTTCCCGAAAAGCGGGCGGCGCGCCGGTCTGGTGCGCCGCCCTTGGCGTCTCTGCGCCTTGCCCGCCTTGACCTGAGCGATCCTCTCTGGCATCCCCCTTGGCTGTGAGACAGGATTTGATCAGATGAACCTCTTCGCCGATATCCGCGCCCTTGTTGTGGCCGAACTGACCGCCATGGTCGCCGAGGGCAGCCTGCCGCAGGGCCTCGACTTCGCCAATGTGGCGGTCGAACCGCCCCGCGATGCGGCGCATGGCGACATGGCGACCAACGCCGCGATGGTGCTGTCCAAGCCCGCCGGCAAAGCCCCCCGCGTGATCGCCGACGCCTTGGCCGCCCGTCTTGCCAAGGACCCGCGCATCTCGGCGGCCGAGGTGGCGGGCCCCGGGTTCCTCAACCTGCGCCTGTCCAATCTGGTCTGGCAGGGCGTGGTGAAAGCCGCCCTGACCGATGGCCGCGACTTTGGCCGCTCGCAGGCCGGCGCTGGCCGCAAGGTGAACGTCGAATTCGTCTCGGCCAACCCCACCGGCCCGATGCACGTGGGCCATGTGCGCGGTGCCGTGGTGGGCGATGCCCTGTCTAATCTCCTCGCCTTTGCCGGCTGGGACGTCACCCGCGAATATTACATCAACGACGGCGGCGCGCAGGTCGATGTGCTGGCGCGGTCCGCTTACGAACGCTACCGCGAGGCCAACGGGCTGGAGCCTGAAATCCGCGAGGGTCTGTACCCCGGCGACTACCTCATCCCGGTGGGCGAGGCGCTGAAGGCCAAATACGGCGATACCCTGCTGAACCAGCCCGAATCCGTCTGGCTCTTGGACATCCGCGAATTCGCCACCCAGATGATGATGCAGATGATCCGCGATGATCTGGCACAACTGGGCGTTCAGATGGACGTCTACTCGTCGGAAAAGGCGCTTTACGGCACCGGCAAGATCGAGGCCGCCATCCAGACCCTGCGGGAAGCGGGGCTGATCTATGAAGGCGTGCTGGAACCGCCGAAGGGCAAAACGCTTGAGGATTGGGAGCCGCGCCAGCAGACCCTGTTCCGCTCCACCGCGCATGGCGACGACGTCGACCGTCCGGTGATGAAATCGGATGGCTCCTGGACCTATTTCGCCCCCGACATCGCCTATCACTTCGACAAGGTCCAACGCGGCTTTGACGAGCTGATCGACATTTTCGGCGCCGACCATGGCGGCTATGTCAAGCGGATGAAGGCGGCGGTGGCGGCACTGTCCGGTGGCAAGGTGCCGTTGGACATCAAACTGATCCAGCTGGTCAAACTGTTCAAGAATGGCGAGCCGTTCAAGATGTCCAAGCGGGCAGGGACCTTCGTCACCCTGCGCGATGTGGTCGAACAGGCCGGTGCCGACGTCACCCGCTTCATGATGCTGACCCGCAAGAACGACGTGGCCTTGGATTTCGACTTCGCCAAGGTGCTGGAACAGTCGAAAGACAACCCGGTCTTCTATGTGCAATACGCCAACGCCCGGATCAACTCGGTCCTGCGCAAGGCGCAGGCGGCGGGCATCGACACCTCGGATGCGGCGCTGGCCAAGGCTGACCTCAGCCTCTTGTCGCACCCGGCAGAGATCGACATGGCCCAGCAGATCGCCGAATGGCCGCGCGAAGTGGAAATTGCCGCCAAGGGCAACGAACCGCACCGGATCGCCTTCTTCCTGTACGAACTGGCGTCCGAATTCCACGGGCTGTGGAACAAGGGCAACGACGACCCGTCCTTGCGGTTCTACCAAGAGGGCAATGTCGCCACAACATCGGCGAAAATCGCCCTCATCCGTGCGACGGGCGTTGTGATTTCGGCGGGATTGGCTATCTTGGGCGTCACGCCGGTTGAGGAAATGCGCTAAGACGTTTCACTCCGGATTGAGCAGGCAAAAGCGGGGGCGGCGATGTATCGCGCCTGCATGTGAGGCGATATGGCAGATTTCAATTACGACGAGTTCGAACAGGGCTACCACGACCCCTATGCCGACAATCCCCGCCTGGCCGAGAAGGCACGGCGCTGGGTGAATATTGCCGGGGCGGTCTGCTCGGTCACGCTGGTGCTGGGGCTGGCCTTTTGGGGCTATCGTCTGGCCGTGCGCGATGTCACCGGCATTCCGGTGATGCGCGCGGTGGCCGGGGCCATGCGGATTGCCCCCGCCGATCCGGGCGGCGAACAGGCGCTCAACCAGGGCCTGACCGTGAATGCCATCGCCGCGATGGGCACCTCGGCGGCCCCGGCGGATCAGATCACGCTGGCCCCGCAGGCCGTGACCCTGCAAGAGGCCGACGTGCCGCAACCCCCGGCCCAACCGGCCGCAGTGGCGGCGACCCCGGATACCACGGCCACAGTGACCGCCAGCGCCGATGACACCAGCCTGACCGATGCCGTCACAGCCGCTGCAACCGACCCTGCGGCGCAGGATGCCGCCATCGTCACCACCGATCCCAACGCCATCCGCCACTCGCCCCGCCCGCAACCGCGCCCGGCCGAAATGGGCGGCAAGGCTGCGCCGACCAAGGTGCAGACCGTGTCCGCGCAAGCCTCGGCCACCAAAGAACTTGACCCGGCGTCGATCCCGGTCGGCACCCGGCTGGCACAACTGGGCGCCTTCGAGACCCCCGAACTCGCCCGCGCCAAGTTTGCCGAGCTGAAGCTGACCTTCGGGGATCTGATGGTGGGCAAGGACATCGTCATCCAGTCGGCCACCAGCGGCGGGCGCACGTTCTACCGCCTGCGCGCCCATGGCTTTGACACCGACGCCGACGCCCGCAGCTTCTGTTCCGCCCTGCAGGCCGAACAGGCCGATTGCATCCCGGTTGCCCAAAGATGAGCGTCTACGGTCGCGGCGCCGCGATCTTTGGCTGTGAAGGACTGAAGCTGGGCCGCGACGAGGCGGCCTTTTTCCGTGAGTTCGACCCCTGCGGATTCATCCTGTTTGCCCGCAACGTGGGCACGCCCGACCAGCTGCGCCGCCTGACCGCCAGCTTGCGCGACACCGTCGGCCGCGATGCCCCGATTCTGGTCGATCAAGAGGGCGGCCGCGTCCAGCGCCTGCGCGCGCCCCAGTGGCGCGAATGGACCCCGCCGCTGGATTTCGTCCGGGCCGCCGGGGCCAATGCGGCCCGCGCGATGGAACTGCGCTATCACATCATGGCGCGGGAACTGCGCGCGGTCGGCATCGACGCCAACTGCGCCCCGGTCTGCGATCTGATCACCGACCTCACCCACCCGTTTCTGAAGAACCGCTGCTACGGCTCTGATGTGGCTCAGGTTTCCGTCCTTGCCCGCGCCGTGGCCGATGGCCTTCTGGCCGGCGGGGTGCTGCCGGTGATGAAGCATATGCCCGGCCATGGCCGCTCCCATGTCGACACCCACCACGACCTGCCCACCGTCGACACCTCACGCGCCGACCTGAACGCCCATGACTTCGCCCCGTTCAAGGCGCTGAACGACTTGCCCATGGCGATGACCGCGCATCTGGTCTTCACCGCCTATGACGACAAGCCCGCCACCCAATCCCCCGCGATGATCAAGGCGATCCGCGAGGATATCGGCTTTCACGGCCTTCTGATGACAGATGACCTCAACATGCAGGCGCTGAAAGGTGACCTCGCTGCCCGCACGCAGGCCTCGATGGCCGCGGGCTGCGACATCGCCCTGCACTGCAAGGGCGATCTGGCCGAGATGCAGGCCGTGGCCAGCCAAGCCGGCACCATGTCCGACGCCACCCTGCAGCGGCTGGCCGCCGCCCTGACCTGGCGCCGCGCGCCGTCCCCCGTTGACATCGCGCAGCTTGAGGCGGAACTTGCCCTCATCCTGCCGGATGCATTCCATGGCCCAAACTGACGACTGGTCACAGGACCAGTTGGCCCTGACAGACCGCCTCGCCCCCTCTGACCGTCTGGCGGCAGAGGCGCTGATTGTCGATGTCGAAGGCTTCGAAGGCCCATTGGACCTGCTGCTCAGCCTGTCGCGCACGCAAAAGGTCGACCTGCGCAAGATCTCCATCCTGCAACTGGCTGACCAATACCTGACCTTCGTCAACCGCGTGCAGGCCCTGCGCATCGAACTGGCCGCCGATTATCTGGTGATGGCGGCCTGGCTCGCCTACCTCAAATCCCGCCTCCTCCTGCCCCCCGAACCCGGCGAAGAGGGGCCAAGTGCCGAAGACCTCGCCGCCCACCTCGCCTTCCAGCTCGAACGCCTGCAGGCGATGCGCGAGGCGGCAGCCCGCCTGATGGCCCGCGACCAGAAGGGCCGCGACTTCTTCGCCCGTGGCCTGCCCGAGGCGGTCGACCGCCTGCGCACCGTCCGCTTCGAGGCCACACTTCTGGATCTGATGCGCGCCTATGCCCGCATCCGCACCCGCGACGAATTCCGCCCCTATGCCTTCGACCGCCAGAACATCTACACGATGGAACAGGCGCTGGAGCGGATGCGCGGCCTTCTGGGCTATATGGGCGCCTGGGCCGATCTGACCAATTTCCTGCCCGACGGCTGGGGCGCCAACCCGGCCCGCCGCCGCTCGGCCACCGCTGCCACCTTCGCCGCCGTGCTGGAAATGGCCAAACGCGGTCAGGTCGACCTGAAACAGGGCGAGGTCTTCGCCCCCCTGCTGGTCCGCGCCAAGCTTGCCTCCGGGGGACAGCCATGACCGAACCCGACCGGGACCCCATCGAGCGCAGCCTGTTCGAGGCGCCCCCGATGGGCGCGCAAGAGCGGATGGTGGAAGCCGTGCTTTTCGCCAGCGCCGAAGCCGTCACCCTCGCCGAACTGACCCAGCGCCTGCCCGAGGGCTGCGACCCCGCCGAGGCGCTGGCCCACCTGCGCCGCCGGTATGAGGGCAGGGGGGTGACGCTCGTCAAGGTCGGCAACGCCTACGCCTTCCGCACCGCCCCCGATCTTGGCCACCTGATGCGCAAGGAAAGCGTCGAACAGCGCAAACTCTCGCGCGCCGCGATCGAAACGCTGGCCATCGTCGCCTACCACCAACCGGTGACCCGGGCCGAGATCGAAGAGATCCGCGGCGTCGCCGTCAGCCGGGGCACGGTGGACCAACTGCTGGAACTCGACTGGATCCGGCTGGGCCGCAGGCGGATGACCCCGGGCCGCCCGGTAACCTTCGTGGTCACCGAAGCCTTCCTCGACCATTTCGGCCTCGAATCCGCCCGTGACCTGCCCGGCATCAAGGAGCTGCGCGCCGCTGGCCTTCTGGACAGCCGCCCGATGCCACTGCCCGGTGCCGCCTCGGACGACGAAGACGAGGCCGACGCCACCGGCCAAAGCGAACTGTTCGAGGACTGATGATGGACAGACTGATTCAGATGATCCTCAACCGCCTGATGGGACAGTTGATCAACAAGGGCATCACCCATATTGCCAACAAGGGAAAGACGCCGGCCGAAATGACGCCGGAAGAACGCAGTCAGGCCAAACTCGCCCGCCAGGCCGGCCGAAGGGTCAGCCAAGCCGCCCGGATTGCGCGCAGACTGCTGCGCTAGCGCCCCTGTCTGGCCGCCGGTAGGGTTTCACACCCTCCCCCCGCCGCGCCACGGGCGCAGCGTTCGTCGCGGAAATCCTCCACTGCAGGATTTCTGATCGCTCATCACCCTCCCGTGGGATATCTGGCGCGAGCGAGACGCAGGGGGCGCTGCACCTCTTCCATTTGCTCCTTTGGAAATACTCCGGAGGGGCACGGGGAGGCTGGCCTCCCCGCCGTGGTCACAAAGTGACCGGTGTCAATTCTTGACCGCACCATAAAGCGGCACGGTGGAAATCGACATCTTCGCACTCCCCTGGCTCAGGTCATTGGCGTGGGTCAGATAGATCAGCACCTGGTTCTTCTGGTCGAAGATCCGCGTCACGTTCAGCGACTTGAAGACCAACGAGGTAGAGCGCGAAAAGACATCCTCGCCTTCGGCCGACCTGTCGATGTTGCCGATCTTCAAAGGCCCGGTCTGACGGCAGGCGATCGAGGAATTCGATGGGTCCTCGAACCAGTTGCCATTCGACAGCCGGTCCAGAACCGAGCGGTCGAAATAGGCGACGTGGCACGTCACGCCCTCGACCTTGGGATCGGGAATCGCCTCGACCACGATGTCATTGCCGGTCCAGTCGACCCCGACGCGGCCGACCTCCTCGGCGAAGGCGGGCGACAGGGAGAGGGCGAGGAACAGCGGGGCGAGCCATTGCATGTCGGGACCTTCAAGTTGGGACTGTCGTGGATATCGGAACCGGTGGCGGCGGTCGCAAGGGCTGGGGGCAAAACCCGCGCCCCGGCCAGCGCCCGAAATCAGTCAAATCCCCGTTGTGCGACCAAAATCCCCCCGGCTTTGGTTGACCCCGGCAAGGGCTGGCGCTAAACGGGGCCAAACATCTGGGGGTCCCGGTCCGGCGTCCCCCCAAATCGGTTGAAGGAGCCCTTCGTGGACACTCTTCTGCGTGACTATCTGCCCATCGTGGTGCTTATGTGCGTGGCGGGCGGCCTTGGGATCGTGCTGATCCTTGCCGCTGCCATCATCGCCGTGCGCCACCCGGATTCGGAAAAACTCTCGGCCTACGAATGCGGCTTCAACGCCTTTGACGATGCCCGGATGAAGTTCGACGTGCGCTTCTACCTCGTCTCGATCCTGTTCATCATCTTCGACCTTGAAGTGGCCTTCCTGTTCCCCTGGGCCGTGGCCTTTGGCACGCTGTCGATGGTGGCCTTCTGGTCGATGATGGTGTTCCTGGGCGTGCTGACGGTGGGCTTTGCCTATGAATGGAAGAAGGGGGCTTTGGAATGGGCGTGATGACTGGCGCGAATACGGCGGGCGCTGACCGCGAGGTTGCCACCCAGGCCCTGAATGCCGAACTTCAGGACAAGGGCTTCCTGCTGACCTCGACCGAAGACATCATCAACTGGGCGCGCAACGGGTCCCTGCACTGGATGACCTTTGGCCTCGCCTGCTGCGCGGTTGAGATGATCCACGTCTCGATGCCGCGCTATGACCTTGAACGCTTTGGCACCGCCCCCCGCGCCTCGCCGCGCCAATCCGACCTGATGATCGTCGCCGGCACCCTGACCAACAAAATGGCCCCGGCTTTGCGCAAAGTCTATGACCAGATGCCGGAACCGCGCTATGTGATCTCGATGGGGTCCTGCGCCAATGGCGGCGGCTATTACCACTACAGCTACTCCGTCGTGCGTGGCTGCGACCGCATCGTGCCCGTCGACATCTACATCCCCGGCTGCCCTCCGACGGCTGAGGCGCTGCTGTACGGCATCCTGCAGCTGCAGCGCAAAATCCGCCGCACCGGCACTTTGGTCCGTTAAGGGGGCATCATGGCATTGAACCTGACCGAACTTGGCGCCGCCTTGTCCACCCGCCCGGGGGTTTCCTCGGCGGTTGAGGCGTTTGGCGAACTGACTGTCACCGTGGCCCTGGGCAACCTGCTGGACCTGATGGGCTTCCTGAAGTCCGATCCCGCCACGCGGATGACCAGCCTCGTCGACATCACCGCCGTCGACCACCCCGAACGTCCCAACCGCTTCGACGTGGTCTATCACCTGCTGTCGATGTACACCAACGGCCGCGTCCGCGTCAAAACCGACGTGGCCGAAACCGGCATGGTGCCCTCGTTGATCCCGGTCTATCCGGCAGCCAACTGGTTTGAGCGTGAGGTGTTCGACCTGTTCGGCATCCTGTTCTCGGGCCACCCCGACCTGCGCCGCATCCTGACCGACTATGGCTTCCGGGGCCACCCGCTGCGCAAGGATTTCCCGACCACCGGCTACACCGAAGTCCGCTATGACGAGGTGCAAAAGCGCGTCGTCTACGAACCGGTGAAACTGGTGCAGGAATACCGTCAGTTCGATTTCATGTCCCCGTGGGAGGGTGCGCACTACATCCTTCCCGGCGACGAAAAGAAGGCTTGAGCCATGGACGGCGATATCCGCGTGAACACCTATGACGACGGCTCGGTGGACCTGATCACCGGCGAGCAGCGCATCCGCAACTTCAACATCAACTTCGGCCCGCAACACCCTGCAGCACATGGCGTTTTGCGTCTGGTGCTGGAGCTTGACGGCGAGATTGTCGAGCGCTGTGACCCCCATATCGGCCTGCTGCATCGCGGCACCGAAAAGCTGATGGAAAGCCGCACCTACCTGCAGAACCTGCCCTACTTCGACCGCCTCGATTACGTGGCGCCGATGAATCAGGAACATGCCTGGTGCCTCGCGATTGAAAAGCTGACCGGCACCGTCATTCCGCGCCGCGCCAGCCTGATCCGCGTGCTGTTCTCGGAAATCGGCCGCGTGCTGAACCACATCCTTAACACCACGACGCAAGCCATGGACGTGGGCGCGCTGACCCCGCCGCTCTGGGGCTTTGAAGAACGCGAAAAGCTGATGGGCTTTTACGAACGTGCCTCGGGCGCCCGTCTGCACGCCGCGTATTTCCGCCCCGGTGGTGTCCATCAGGACATCCCGGAAAAGATGCTCGATGATATCGACACCTGGTGCGATGAATTCCCGCAGGTTCTGGACAACTTGCACGGCCTCTTGACCGAAAACCGCATCTTCAAGCAGCGCAATGCCGACATCGGCATCATCACCGAACAGGATGTGCAGGACTGGGGCTTCTCGGGCGTCATGGCGCGCGGTTCGGGTCTGGCATGGGATTTGCGCCGCAGCCAACCCTACGAGCTTTATGACGAGTTCGACTTCAAGGTCGCCATCGGCAAGAACGGCGACTGCTATGACCGCTATCTGGTTCGGATGGCGGAAATGGCGGAATCGACCAAGATCATCCGCCAGGCCGTCGCCAAACTGCGCGAGCCTGCCGCCAGGACCGACGTCATGGCGCGTGGCAAGCTGTCGCCGCCCAAGCGCGGCGAGATGAAGACCTCGATGGAAGCCTTGATCCACCACTTCAAGCTGTACACCGAAGGCTTCCACGTCCCGGCCGGGGAAGTCTATGCTTCGGTCGAGGCGCCCAAGGGAGAATTCGGCGTCTACCTCGTGGCCGACGGCACCAACAAACCCTACCGCGCCAAGATCCGCGCCCCGGGCTTCCTGCACCTGCAAGCGCTTGATTTCATGTGCAAAGGCCACCAACTGGCAGACGTCTCGGCCATCATCGGCACCATGGACATCGTCTTTGGTGAGGTGGACCGGTGAAATTCGGCCTGCTGATCGCTGCCCTGACCCTGGCAGGTCTTCCCGTCTTGGCCGAAGGTGGGCCAAAGCCGGAAGAGATTGCGGCCTTTGTGGCGGCGGTCAAGACGGCAGGCTGCATCGTATCGCCCGACAATTCCCAGCCCATCATCAAAGCCTCGGGCCTTTCGGCAGAGGAGGCCTCTGCGGTCGTCCAAAGGCTGAAGGACGAAGGCAAGATGACGGTGGACAAAGACATGAACTTGACCTTGGTGCCGGAGCTTTGCAAATGACCCGCGCCTCCTTCCTTTCGCTTTCCATGGAAAGAACCTGCTGATGCTGCGCCGCCTTCACAAAGACCAGCCCGCGTCCTTCGCCTTCACCGAAAAGAACCTCGAATGGGCGCAGGGGCAGATTTCCAAATATCCGGCGGGGCGTCAGGCTTCGGCGATCATTCCGCTTCTGTGGCGTGCGCAGGAGCAGGAGGGTTGGCTGACCCGTCCGGCGATTGAACATATCGCGGATATGCTGGGCATGGCCTATATTCGGGCGCTGGAAGTGGCGACCTTCTACTTCATGTTCCAGCTGCAACCCGTTGGTTCCGTTGCCCATATCCAGATTTGCGGGACGACCTCCTGCATGATCTGCGGGGCCGAGGAGCTGGTGGCAGTGGCCAAGGAACTGATCTCCCCCTCCGCCCATACGTTGTCTGCCGATGGCAAGTTCAGCTGGGAGGAAGTCGAGTGCATGGGCGCCTGCGCCAATGCGCCGATGGCCCAGATCGGCAAGGATTATTACGAAGACCTGACGGCCGACAAGCTGCGCGACCTGATCGCCCGCTTCTCGAAGGGCGAGGTTCCGGTGCCCGGCCCGCAAAACGGCCGCTATGCCGCCGAACCGCTGTCGGGTCTGACCAGCTTGAAGGATTTCGAATCCGGCAAGAAGCAATACAACGCCTCGGCGCAAGCTGCGGTGGATATCGGCGACACGGTCAAGCGCATTGACGGAACCGAGGTTCCGATCCTCACACCCTGGCTCAAGGGCCGGGCGACAGCATAAGGGGCAGCGACATGAGCGATCATTCCGCCGGGGAATCCGAAGGCGCGCGGGCGTCGAACTGGCTTTGGGCGCTGGTGGCAGCGGTCATCGCCGCCGCCGTGGCAACCTGGCTGGCCGGCTTGACCCTGCAAGTGGCGCTGCTGTTTGGCGCGGTGGTGTTCGTCGTCTATGCCGTGGTGCTGGCCCAGTTCTGGGACGTGCCGCCGCAGGGTGACGACCACGGCCACGGCCACGGCCACGGCCACGGCCACGGCCACCACGGGCATTGAGGCGATGATGCCCCCCAAGGACCAGCACACCGCACAGGCCCGGCAGATCGCCGTGGTCATCGTTGTGGCGGTGGTCCTGTGGATGGGGGTCGAATATCTGGGCGGGCAATTGGCTTGGCCGCCCAAGTACATCTTTCTGGCGGACCTGTCCGCCGGTGCCGCGTTCATCTGGGCGATGGCTGCAACGGTAAGGCTCTGGCGCAAGCGTCAGACATAACGGGCTTTCGGGCCGGACATGAAGGAACGGGCAGATGCTCAAGGATCAGGACCGCATCTTTACCAACCTCTACGGCATGCACGACCGCAGTCTTGCGGGCGCGCGCAAGCGTGGCCATTGGGACGGAACCGCCGGCATTCTGGCTTTGGGCCGTGACAAGATTGTCGAGATCGTCAAGGCCTCGGGCCTGCGCGGGCGCGGCGGCGCGGGCTTTCCCACCGGGTTGAAGTGGTCCTTCATGCCGAAGGCGTCGGACGGCCGGCCCTCGTATCTCGTGATCAACGCCGACGAATCCGAACCCGGCACCTGCAAAGACCGCGAGATCATGCGCCATGATCCCCACACCCTGATCGAAGGCGCCCTGATCGCCTCGTTCGCGATGGGCGCGCATGACTGCTACATCTACATCCGCGGCGAATACATCCGCGAACGCGAAGCGCTGCAGTCGGCGATTGACGAATGCTACGACGCGGGCCTCTTGGGCAAGAACGCCTGCGGGTCGGGCTATGATTTCGATCTGTACCTGCACCATGGGGCAGGGGCCTATATCTGCGGCGAAGAAACCGCCCTTCTGGAAAGCCTTGAGGGCAAGAAGGGCATGCCGCGCATGAAGCCGCCGTTCCCGGCCGGCGCGGGCCTTTACGGCTGCCCGACCACGGTGAACAATGTCGAATCGATCGCCGTTGTCCCCACCATCCTGCGGCGCGGCGCGGAATGGTTCGCAGGCTTTGGTCGCCCCAACAACACCGGCACCAAGCTGTTCGGCATCTCGGGCCACGTCAACAACCCTTGCGTCGTTGAAGAAGCCATGTCGATCACCCTGCGCGAACTGCTGGAGGAACACTGCGGCGGCGTGCGCGGTGGCTGGAAGAACCTCAAGGCGGTCATTCCCGGGGGTTCCTCGGTGCCGATGCTGACGGCCACGCAATGCGACAGCGCCATCATGGATTTCGACTGGCTGCGCGAGCAGAAGTCGGGCCTTGGCACGGCGGCGGTCATCGTGATGGATCAGCAGACCGACGTCATCAAGGCGATCTGGCGCCTGTCCAAGTTCTACAAGCACGAATCCTGCGGCCAATGCACGCCCTGCCGCGAAGGCACCGGCTGGATGATGCGCGTGATGGAACGTCTGGTGAAGGGCGAGGCCGAATTGGAAGAGATCGACATGCTTCTGTCGGTCACCAAGCAGGTCGAAGGCCACACGATCTGTGCGCTTGGCGATGCGGCGGCCTGGCCCATTCAAGGGCTGGTCAAAGCCTTCCGCAATGAAATCGAAGACCGCATCAAGTACAAGAAGACCGGCCGGGTCAGCGCCATCGCTGCCGAGTGACCTGTGATGGGTCCGGTTGCCCATGTGAACCTTGCGCGCCTGCTGCACCCGGCAGGCGACCCGCGCGTGGCAGAGTTTGTCGATGGCATTGACGCGGTCAATGCCATCGCCGAACGCTCCCCGGGGTTCATTTGGCGCCTGACCTCTCCGGTCAGCCGCACCGATGCATCCGGCACATTCGAGGCGATTGACGCCGATGACCCGCTGATCGCCTCTTCGGTCTCGGTCTGGGAAGACCCCGACAGCCTGCGCCACTTCGTCCACAAGACTCTGCACGGTGTCTTCCTGCGCAAGCGGGCAGAGTGGTTTGAACCCATGCAGGGCCCGGTCTATGTGATTTGGCCCGTGGATCGCGCCGCCAGACCCACCATGGCCGAGGCCAAGGCCAAGCTGGCCGAACTGGCCGCCAACGGCCCCTCGGCGGCGGTCTACGACTTCAAATGGCTTGATGCGCAAAGGGCCGCCAGATGACCGCCGCCCGTGCCTGTCTTGCCGGTGTCCTGCTGTCGGCCTGTGTGGACACCACCGCCCCCCTTGCGCCCCTGACCCTGCCGCCGGCGGACGGGCGGGCGCAGACCGTGAAACTCGGCCCGCAAAGCTTCGTGGTCAACCGCCAGCAGAACGGCGCCACCTCGCTGCGCGTCACCCGCCTCAATCGCCGCGATCTGGACTATTCCGACGGCGCGCTGGCCAAAGCGGCGGCGCAAGCCTATTGCGCGCAGTACAATCGCCCGCTGGACCCGGCGGCCACCGGCCGCTTTTCGCTGCCCAATGCATGGCTTTTCGGCGGAGATTGCCTGTGAGCGGCGGCGTTTATCCTCTATCCGCGCCGTGTTATGGCATGTCAGGCCAAGGTCGGTCAGCCTACCGGCTGCCGCTTCCTTTCAGCGCCCCCCTCGCGGCCGGGGCGCCGCCAGTCCGGAACATCGCCATGTCCTCGATCCGTCTTGCCCTGTTCGCCCTGCTTCTTGCGACCCCCGGTTTTGCCACGCCCGTGCCGATGGCGCAGGAAAAGCACATCAATGACGAATTACGCGCAGGCTTTGCCGGCGATGCCCTGCGCAAGATCTGCCCGACGATTTCCGCCCGCATGCTGGTGGTGATGGGCCGCCTGTGGGACCTGAAATCCTATGCCGAAGCGCAGGGATATACCGCGGCTGACTATGACGCCTTCCGGTCGGACCCCGTCCAGAAAAAGCGCCTCAAGGACGAGGCCGAGGCCTATCTGGAAGCCGCCGGTGCCAAGCCCGGCGATGCCGAAAGCTATTGCAAGGTCGGCGAGGCGGAGATCGCCAAGGGCACCGCCCTTGGCCAGTTGATCCGGTCCTCGCGATGACAAAGTGTTACCGCAAACTGGCACAAGCCGCGTCCTCCCCGCCGGGAGGGTGTTGAGAAGATGTGCATCGGCCCGGACGACAGAAATTTTATCATGGTCAGCGCATCGGCAGGACGAAAACCCGTTGCCTTCGCGCGGCTAAAAGCGGATGAACCGCGCGAGGCGAAGCAGGCGGGTTCCCCCTGCTTTGGACGCGGAAAGAGCGGAAGGACCGACACCCATGTCTAACCTGAAAAAGCTGATCATCGACGGGATTGAGGTCGAGGTTGATCCGGCGATGACCATCATTCAGGCCTGTGAAGTGGCCGGGGTAGAGGTTCCGCGCTTCTGCTATCACGAACGCCTGACCATCGCGGGCAACTGCCGCATGTGTCTGGTCGAGGTTGTGGGCGGCCCGCCCAAGCCCGCCGCCTCCTGTGCCATGCAGGTCCGCGACCTGCGCGGCGGCCCGAATGGCGAACCGGCTGTGGTGAAAACCAACACGCCGATGGTCAAGAAGGCCCGTGAAGGGGTCATGGAATTCCTGCTGATCAACCATCCCTTGGATTGCCCGATCTGCGATCAGGGCGGCGAATGCGACCTGCAGGATCAGGCCATGGCCTACGGCGTCGACTTCAGCCGCTACCGCGAACCCAAGCGCGCGTCCGAGGATTTGAACCTTGGCCCGCTGGTCGAAACCAAGATGACCCGCTGCATCTCCTGCACGCGCTGCGTCCGCTTCACCTCGGAAGTCGCCGGCATCACCCAGATGGGCCAGACCGGCCGTGGCGAAGATGCCGAGATCACGTCTTATCTGAACCTCACGCTCGATTCGAACCTGCAAGGCAATATCATTGACCTTTGCCCGGTTGGCGCGCTGACCTCGAAGCCTTACGCCTTCACCGCCCGTCCGTGGGAATTGACCAAGACTGAATCCATCGACGTGATGGATGCGCTGGGGTCCAACATCCGCATCGACACCAAGGGCCGCGAAGTGATGCGCATCCTGCCGCGCAACCATGACGGCGTGAACGAAGAGTGGATCTCGGACAAGACCCGCTTCATCTGGGACGGCCTGCGCCGCCAACGCCTTGACACGCCCTATATCCGCGAAAACGGCAAGCTGCGCAAAGCCGGCTGGGGCGAGGCGCTGGCACGCGTCGCCGCCGCCATGGCCGGCAAGAAGGTCGTGGGCCTCGTCGGCGATCTGGCCCCGGTCGAGGCGGCCTATAGCCTGAAGACCCTGATCGAGAAGTTGGGCGGCAAAGTTGAATCCCGCACCGACGGCGCGCGCCTGCCCATCGGCAACCGCTCGGCCTATGTCGGCAACGCCGCGATCGAAGACATCGACGCCGCCCGCACCATCTGGCTGATCGGCACCAACCCGCGTCTTGAGGCTCCGGTGCTGAACGCCCGCATCCGCAAGGCCTGGACGAAGAACGCCAAGATTTCGCTGATCGGCCCCGCTGCCGACCTGACCTATGACTACACCCTGATGGGCACGGACCGCGCGGCCCTCGCAAAGGCCGTGGCCGATGCGACGCAGACCGGCGGTCTGGTGATCGTGGGGCAGGGCGCCCTGTCCGAAGCCGATGGCGAGGCGGTTCTGGCCCATGCCATGGCGCTGGCCGAAAAGATCGGCGGCAAGCTCTTGGTCCTGCACACCGCTGCGGCCCGCGTCGGCGCGCTGGATGTCGGGGCCGCCACCGAAGGGGGCCTTCTGGCCGCCATCGACGGCGCGCAAGTCATCTACAACATGGGCGCGGATGAGGTGGACATCGCCGCCGGTCCCTTCGTGATCTACCAAGGCAGCCACGGCGACCGCGGCGCCAACCGCGCCGACGTGATCCTGCCCGCCGCCGCCTATACCGAAGAAAACGGCCTGTTCGTCAACACCGAAGGCCGCCCGCAACTGGCGATGCGCGCCGGTTTCGCCCCGGGCGAGGCCAAGGAAAACTGGGCCATCCTGCGCGCCCTGTCTGCCGAGGTGGGCCAGCAACTGCCGTGGGACAGCCTCGCGCAGCTGCGTGCCGCCATCGTGGCCAAGCATCCGCATCTGGGCGCGATTGATCAGCTGGCCGACAACGGCTGGACGCCCTTCGCCCTGCGCGACATGGGGGCTGCCACCTTCCGCACCGCCTACAAGACCTACTACATGACCAACCCCATCGCGCGCGCCTCTGCCACGATGGGCGAACTGGCAGCGATGGAGGCGGAACGCGCCTCGCAGAAGCTGGCGGCAGAATGATGGGCCTGTCCCCCTTCAACGCGGGTCTGACGGCGGCTGCCCTGGCGGCGCTGTCGGCCTGCGCGGATGGGGCGGCACAGGGTCAGGCTCCGGCGAAAGCCGATTTCAAGCCGACCTATCTGGGGATCGAGACCAGCCTGATGGACGGCGACCTCGTCGATTTCAAGGTCGAGATGAAGGGCGCGCGCAACCGCGATGACGTGTCGGACTACGCACGTTGTGCTGCAGCGCAATATGCCCTGATCCGCGGCTATGGGTTTGCCCGGCATCTGCGCACGAATATCGCTGAAACCGGTGGAACTTGGCGCGCAGATGCGATTTACACCATCTCGGCGTCGCTGCCGCTGGGTCTGCGCAATATTGACGCCGAAGTGACGGTGCGCGATTGCGCATCGCAGGGAATACCAACGGTTTAGGTCTGACGCGTCAGACCTGAACGAAAGCCGGGCCGATACGAAAGCCTGAACGAAAAAGGACGGGAAATATGGGTTTCTTCGAGACAGGGCTTGGCACGGCAGTGCTTTTGATCGCGCAAAGCCTGCTGATCGTGGCTTTCGTGATGATCAGCCTGTTGTTCCTCGTCTATGGCGACCGCAAGATCTGGGCCGCCGTGCAGATGCGGCGCGGTCCGAACGTGGTGGGGCCCTTCGGCCTGCTGCAATCGGTGGCCGATGCGCTGAAATACGTGGTCAAGGAAATCGTGGTCCCCGCTGGCGTCGATCGCCCGGTGTTCTTCCTTGCCCCCCTGTTGTCCTTCGTGCTGGCGATCCTTGCCTGGGCCGTGGTGCCGTTCTCGCCGGGCTGGGTGCTGGCCAACATCAACGTGGCCATCCTGTTCGTCTTCGCCGCCTCCTCGCTTGAGGTGTATGGCGTGATCATGGGCGGCTGGGCCTCGAACTCGAAATACGCCTTCCTCGGCTCGCTGCGGTCCGCCGCACAGATGATTTCCTACGAAGTCTCGCTGGGGCTGATCATCATCGGCATCATCATCTCGACCGGGTCGCTGTCGTTCGGGGCCATCGTCGCGGCGCAGGACACCCGCTATGGCCTGTTCGGCTGGTACTGGCTGCCGCACCTGCCGATGGTCGTGCTGTTCTTCATCTCGGCGCTGGCCGAAACCAACCGCCCGCCCTTCGACCTTCCGGAAGCGGAATCCGAACTGGTGGCAGGCTTCATGGTGGAATATTCCTCGACGCCCTACCTGTTGTTCATGGCCGGCGAATACATCGCCATCTTCCTGATGTGCGCGCTCCTCAGCCTGTTGTTCTTCGGTGGCTGGCTCTCGCCCATCCCCGGCCTGCCCAATGGCGTCCTGTGGATGGTCGCCAAGATGTGGGTCTGGTTCTTCATGTTCGCCATGGTGAAGGCCATCGTGCCGCGCTACCGCTATGACCAGTTGATGCGGATTGGCTGGAAGGTCTTCCTGCCGATGTCGCTGGCCTGGGTGGTTCTGGTGGCGTTTTTGGCGAAATACGAAATCCTCGGCCATTTCTGGGCCCGTTTTGCGATGGGGAGCTGAGCCATGGGTGAAGCCAAGCAGATCACCAGCGTCGACTGGACGCGTGCGACGAAATACTTCTTTCTGGCGGACTTCATCAAAGGCTTCGGTCTTGGGCTGAAGTACTTCTTTGCGCCGAAGGCCACGCTGAACTACCCGCATGAAAAGGGCCCGCTGTCCCCGCGCTTCCGCGGCGAACACGCGCTGCGCCGCTATCCGTCTGGGGAAGAGCGTTGCATCGCCTGCAAACTGTGCGAGGCGGTCTGCCCCGCGCAAGCCATCACCATCGACGCCGAACCGCGCGAAGACGGCTCGCGCCGCACCACGCGCTATGACATCGACATGACCAAGTGCATCTACTGCGGCTTCTGTCAGGAAGCCTGCCCGGTCGATGCCATCGTCGAAGGCCCGAACTTCGAATTCGCGTCTGAAACGCGCGAGGAGCTGTTCTACAACAAGGCCAAGCTGCTGGACAACGGCGACCGCTGGGAAGCCGAAATCGCCCGCAATCTGGAACTCGACGCGCCGTACCGCTGACGCTGTAGCTACAAGAAAACGACAGAAAAACGACGGGAAACCTACAGGAAACCGGATGTCAGAAGACTTCGCCAAACTCTTCCAGTCGATGATGGAGCAGGGCCAGACCATGGCCCGCGCCTTCACGCCGAACTTTGGCGGAACCGCTTTCCCGGGTGTGGATCCCAAGGCGTTTGAAAAGCTGTTCCCGGCTATGCCCAAGGAAATGCTGGAGTTTTTCTTCGGCAAGACCTTCAACCCGCAGGGTCTTGATGCGCGGACGCGGTTCCTTGTTACCGTGGCCGCACTGACCGTGCTCGGCCCGGTGGGCGAACCGCAACTGCGCCTGACCGTGCAAAACGCCCTGGCCGCCGGCGCCACCAAACGCGAGATTGCAGAAGTGATCTGGCAAATGTCCATGTTCGGCGGCCTGCCCGCCACCCAGAAGGCGCTTGAGATTGCTCAGGTCGTCTTCTCCGAAACCGAGGAGAACCCAGCATGACCTTTGCTGATCTGGCCTTCTACGTCTATTCCAGCCTGACCGTGGGCGCTGCCCTGATGGTGACTCTGGCGCGCAACCCGGTGCACTCGGTCTTGTGGCTGATCCTGACCTTCCTGTCGGCCGCTGGCCTCTTTGTGCTTCTGGGGGCAGAGTTTGTGGCGATGTTGTTGGTCATCGTCTACGTCGGCGCCGTGGCCGTGCTGTTCCTGTTCGTGGTGATGATGCTGGACGTCGACTTTGCCCGGCTCAAAAGCGAGATGGCCAAGTACATGCCAATCGGCCTGTTGGTCGGTGTTATCCTATTGTTGCAGTTGGCTTTTGGCCTTGGGGCCTGGGTCACCTCGGATGGGGCGCTGGGTCTGCATCAGGCGCCGACGCCCGATGCGGCCAAGGTGGAAAACACCCGCGCGCTGGGGATGCTGCTCTATGACAAATACCTCTACCTCTTCCAGTTGGCGGGTCTGATCCTGCTGGTCGCCATGATCGGTGCCATCGTGCTGACCCTGCGCCACCGCAAGGATGTGAAGCGGCAGAATGTTCTGCTGCAGATGTGGCGCGACCCGGCTCAGGCGCTGGAGATGGTCGATGTGAAACCGGGGCAGGGCCTCTGAACAAGGCAGGATGGGCGATTGCCTGTCGTGCCGGAAGACTACGCAAGATGGGCAATTGCCCATCCTACCAAAGGACAACGGGCACAGACCCGGAGGGACTAGGATGATCGGACTGGAACATTATCTTGTCGTGGCGGCGGCTTTGTTCGTCATTGGCATCTTTGGCATCTTCCTCAACCGGAAGAACGTGATCGTCATCCTGATGTCGATCGAACTGATGCTTCTGGCCGTGAACCTGAACTTCGTGGCCTTTTCCTCGAAATCCGGCGACTTGGTGGGGCAGGTGTTCAGCCTGCTGATCCTGACGGTCGCCGCCGCCGAGGCTGCCATTGGCCTTGCCATTCTGGTCGTGTTCTTCCGCAACCGCGGCACGATTGATGTTGAAGACGCGAACGTGATGAAGGGCTGAGGATATGGTGACGGTGATCCTCCTTGCACCCCTGGTGGGTGCGCTGATCTGTGGGTTTTTCTGGCGTCTGATTGGCGAGAAGACCGGGCAGATCATCTCTGCGGGCCTCTTGTTTCTGGCAGCCGCTTTGTCGTGGTATGTGTTTCTGACGTTTGACGGTGTCACGCAGCACATCCCGCTGCTGCGCTGGATTGAATCGGGCACGCTGTCGACCGATTGGGGCATCCGGCTGGACCGTCTGACAGCGATCATGCTGGTCGTGGTCAACACGGTTTCGGCCTTGGTGCACCTGTATAGCTTTGGCTACATGGCGCATGACGAAAACTGGGGCCATGACGAGCCTTACCGCGCGCGTTTCTTTGCCTATCTGTCGTTCTTCACCTTCGCCATGCTGGCGCTGGTGACCGCTGACAATCTGGTCCAGATGTTTTTCGGCTGGGAGGGTGTGGGCGTTGCTTCGTACCTGCTGATCGGCTTCTATTACCGCAAGCCCACGGCCGTAGCTGCCGCGATCAAGGCCTTTGTGGTCAACCGGGTTGGCGACTTTGGTTTTGCCTTGGGGATTTTCGGCCTGTTCTACCTGACGGACTCGATCAAGTTCGATGACGTCTTCGCTGCAACTCCGACGCTGGCCACCGCCAACCTGCACTTCCTGTGGGCTGACTGGAATGCAGCGAACCTGCTGGGCGTGTTGCTGTTCATCGGGGCTTGCGGCAAGTCGGCGCAGCTGTTCCTGCACACCTGGCTGCCCGACGCGATGGAGGGTCCGACGCCTGTGTCGGCCCTGATCCATGCGGCAACCATGGTGACCGCCGGTGTGTTCCTGGTGTGCCGGATGTCGCCGCTGTACGAATTCGCGCCCGAGGCCAAGGCCTTCATCGTCATCATCGGCGCGTCCACTGCGTTCTTTGCGGCAACCGTGGGTCTGGTTCAGAACGACATCAAGCGCGTGATCGCCTATTCGACCTGCTCGCAGCTGGGTTACATGTTCGTGGCCGCTGGCTCGGGCGTTTATGGCGCGGCGATGTTCCACCTGTTCACGCACGCCTTCTTCAAGGCGATGCTGTTCCTTGGTGCTGGTTCGGTCATCACCGCGATGCACCATGAACAAGATATGCGGAACTACGGCGGCTTGCGGAAGAAGATCCCCTTCACCTTCGCGATGATGATGATCGGCACGCTGGCCATCACCGGCGTCGGCATCCCGCTGACCCACATCGGCTTTGCGGGCTTCCTGTCCAAGGACGCCATCATCGAAAGCGCCTTTGCGGGCGGCTCGATGTATGCCTTCACTCTGCTGGTGGTGGCGGCCTGCTTCACCTCGTTCTACTCGTGGCGGCTGATTTTCATGACCTTTTACGGTCCGGAAAAGGGCGATCATCATGCGCATGAACATGCCCATGAAAGCCCGCTTGTCATGACCATCCCGCTGGCCGTTCTGGCCGTGGGCGCGGTTGCGGCAGGCATGCTGTGGTACAACGATTTCTTCGGCAACGTTGAAACGATGTCTTCGTTCTTCAGCCTGAAAGAGGGCGCTGCCCCCGGAGCCGGCGCGATTTACTACGGAGAGGCCAACAAGGTTCTGGAAGCCGCGCACCAAAGCCCGGTCTGGGTCAGCCTGTCGCCTTTCATCGCCATGCTGGTGGGATTTGCAGTGGCGTTCCAGTTCTACATCCGCAATCCGAAGCTGCCCGGCATCCTGGCCGAGCAACAGGCGCCGCTGTACCGGTTCCTGCTGAACAAGTGGTACTTCGACGAGCTTTATGACGTGATCTTCGTCCGCTCGGCCAAATGGCTGGGCACGTTCCTGTGGAAGCGCGGCGACGGGGATGTCATTGACGGCACGCTGAATGGCGTGGCGATGGGGATCGTTCCCTTCTTCACCCGGTTGGCAGGGCGTGCCCAGTCCGGCTACATCTTCACTTATGCCTTCGCCATGGTTCTGGGGATCGTCGGTCTGATCACCTGGATGTCCATCGCCGGGGGGACGCACTGATGAACACGCTTCTGTCTATCGTCACTTTCATACCCGCCGTTGCTGCGGCCATTCTGGCGCTGTTCCTGCGCGGCAATGATCCTGCCGCCCAACGCAACGCCAAGTGGCTTGCGCTGTTTGCCAGCTCGCTCAGCTTTCTGGTGTCCTTGCTGATCCTGAAGGGCTTTGATCCGGCCAACACCGGCTTCCAGTTCGTCGAGGATCGTCCGTGGATCCTGGGCCTGCACTACAAGATGGGCGTCGACGGCATCTCGATCCTGTTCGTCATGCTGACCACCTTCCTGATGCCGATCACCATCGCGGCCTGCTGGAACGTGGAAACCCGCGTCAAGGACTACATGATCGCTTTCCTGCTGCTGGAGACGCTGATGCTTGGCGTCTTCACGGCGCTGGATCTGGTGCTGTTCTACCTGTTCTTTGAAGCGGGCCTGATCCCTATGTTCCTGATCATCGGAATCTGGGGCGGCATCAACCGGATCTATGCCTCGTTCAAGTTCTTCCTCTACACCTTCCTTGGTTCGGTCCTGATGCTGGTGGCCATGGTGGTGATGTACAAGGCGGCGGGCACCACCGACATTCCGACGCTGATGACCTTCAAGTTCAGCCATGACCCGATCGTGGTCCTGGGGATGAACGTCGCAGGCGGCCTGCAGACCCTGCTGTTCCTTGCCTTTTTCGCAAGCTTTGCGGTGAAGATGCCGATGTGGCCGGTGCACACCTGGTTGCCCGATGCCCACGTGCAAGCCCCGACCGCCGGGTCGGTTGTGCTGGCGGCGATCCTGTTGAAGATGGGCGGCTACGGCTTCCTGCGCTTCTCGATGCCGATGTTCCCGGTGGCGGCGCATCTTTGGACGCCGGTGGTGTTCTGGATGTCGGCGATTGCCATCGTCTACACCTCGCTGGTGGCGCTGGTGCAGCAGGACATGAAGAAGCTGGTGGCCTATTCGTCGGTCGCCCACATGGGCTACGTGACCATGGGCATTTTCGCGATGAACTCCCAAGGGGTGGATGGCGCGATCTTCCAGATGCTGAGCCACGGCTTCATCTCTGGCGCGATGTTCCTGTGCGTGGGCGTGATCTATGACCGCATGCACACCCGTGAGATTTCGGCTTACGGCGGCATCATCAACCGGATGCCGGCCTATGCTCTGGTCTTCATGTTCTTCACCATGGCCAACGTCGGCCTGCCCGGCACCTCTGGATTCGTCGGCGAATTTCTAACACTGATGGGCACGTTCCAGGCCGATACCTGGGTGGCAGCCGTGGCAACCTCGGGCGTGATCCTGTCGGCGGCCTATGGGCTTTGGCTGTACCGCCGCGTCGTGTTTGGTGCGCTGGTCAAGGAAAGCCTGAAGACCATCACCGACATGACCCGGCGCGAGCGGGCAATCTTCGCCCCGCTGATCGTGATGACCCTGCTGCTGGGCGTCTATCCCAAAGTGGTCACCGACATCATCGACCCCTCGGTCGGTGCCATGATCACCCAATTCCGCGCCGCCGTGCCGGTTGAGGCTTCGGCCCCGGCCACCACGACGCAAGCATCGAACTGAGAGGGCATCCCATGTTGACCCAAGATCTCCACACGGTCCTGCCCGAACTGATCCTTGCGATCTATGCCCTGCTGGCGCTGCTGTTCGCCGTCTACACGGGCAAGGACAATGCCACCAATGCTTTGACCTGGGCCACCGCGGGGCTGTTCGTCGCCCTGTCGCTGTGGATCGGGTTGGGGGAAACCGGCAGCAAGACCGCCTTCGGTGGCCTGTTCATCGACGACGCTTTTGCCCGTTTTGCCAAGGTGACCATTCTGCTGTCGGCTGCGGCGGTTCTTGTGATCTCGCAAGACTTCATGTCGCGCCGGGGGTTGGGGCGGTTCGAGTATCCGATTCTTGTCACCCTTGGCACCATTGGCATGATGGCGATGGTGTCGGCGGGCGATATCATGTCGCTGTACATGGGGTTGGAACTGCAATCGCTGGCCCTCTATGTCGTGGCTTCGATCCAGCATGACAGTGTGAAGTCGACCGAAGCGGGTCTGAAGTATTTCGTGCTGGGCGCGCTGTCATCGGGGCTGCTGCTGTATGGTGCGTCGCTGGTCTATGGCTTTGCCGGCACCACCGGCTTTGCCGGAATCCTGACGACGGTGCAGCATGGCGTGCCGGTGGGCCTTCTGTTCGGGCTGGTCTTCATGCTGTCCGGTCTGGCGTTCAAGATTTCGGCGGCTCCGTTCCACATGTGGACACCGGATGTCTACGAAGGGTCGCCCACCCCGGTCACCGCCTTCTTCGCCACGGCCCCCAAGGTCGCTGCAATGGCGCTGATTGCGCGACTGGTGCACGCAGCCTTCGGTGGCATCACCCCGCAGTGGAGCCAGGTTCTGGCCGCGCTGTCGATCGTTTCGATGTTCGTTGGCGCGGTGGCGGCGATCGGGCAAAAGGACATCAAACGCCTGATGGCCTATTCCTCGATCGCGCACATGGGTTTTGCCCTGATGGGTCTGGCCGCCGGTACGGCCTTTGGCGTGCAGGCGATGCTGGTCTACATGGCGATCTATGTCACGATGAATGTCGGCACCTTTGCGTTCATCATGTCGCTGGAGATGGACGGCAAGCCGGTCACCGACATTGCGCTGTTGAACAACTTTTCCAAGCGCGAGCCGTTGAAAGCGCTGGCGGTTCTGGTGCTGATGTTCTCGCTGGCCGGGGTGCCGCCGATGCTGGGCTTCTTCGGGAAGTTCTACGTCCTGAAGGCCGCCGTCGATGCCGGGATGAGCTGGCTTGCCCTGGCCGGTGTAATTGCTTCGGTGATCGGTGCGTTCTATTACCTGCGGATCGTGTTCTACATGTACTTCGGGGCCGAACAGCCGGGCGCTGAAAGCCGGATGGCGCCGGTGCAGTGGGTGGCCCTGATGGCGGTTGCCGTCATCATGCTGGCTGCCGTTGTGAACTTCTTCGGCATCGAGCCTGCGGCAATGGCCGCCGCTGCCTCGCTTGTCGGCTAAGGCGCCAGAATGGCCGGCAGGTGTGGCGCGCCACATCTGCGACAGCCTTGACAGCACCAACACCCATGCCCTGAGGCAGGCCCCGGAGACCCCGGGGCCAGCTTGGTTTTTGGCTTACGAACAGACGGCGGGAAAGGGTCGGCGGGCGCGGCCATGGGTCAGTCCGCGCGGTAATTTCCACGCCACGCTGTTGCTGCATCCCAAGGAAACTGCCGCCGAGGTCGCCCTGCGTTCGTTTGCCGCCGCCCTCGCCCTGCGCGACGCGCTGGTCGAGATCACGGAGCTGCCGCAGGCTTTCACGCTGAAATGGCCCAATGACGTGCTGCTGAACGGGGGCAAGCTGGCGGGTATCCTGCTGGAAAGCAGTGCCAATGGCCATGGGATCGCGCATCTGGCCATTGGGACCGGTGTCAACCTGATCGCGGCACCGGATCTGTCGATGGTCGAGCCAGGTGCGCTGCATCCGGTCTCTCTCCTCGGCGAGACCGGCCTTCGCGTGCCGCCGGAAGTCTTCCTGACCCATCTTGCCGCCGCCTATGCCCGTTGGGAAGCTTGCTTCACCACGCAAGGCTTCGCGCCCCTGCGGACCGCCTGGCTGTCACACGCTGCGCGCCTGGGTGAGACGATCCGTGCCCGCACCGGCACGACCACCCGCATTGGCAGGTTTGAGACGATCGATGACACGGGGGCGCTTATCCTGACCACCTCCGAAGGGCGCCAGGCCATCCCGGCTGCGGAAGTGTTCTTCTGATGCTCTTTCATATTTGCGCAAATATCCCACCGGGAGCACGAGGGGTGTGAAACCCCTCGTTCCTCGGCTTCAACAGGAGATCCCATGCTTCTGGCTATCGACTGCGGCAACACCAACACCGTCTTTTCCATCTGGGACGGTGCCAAATTCCGCGCAACCTGGCGCATTGCGACGGACCACAAGCGCACGGCGGATGAGTATTTCGTCTGGCTGTCGTCTCTGATGGCGCTGACCAAGACCGAGGCGACGATTTCACATGCGATCATTTCCTCGACCGTGCCGCGCGTGGTGTTCAACTTGCGGGTCCTGTGCAACCGCTATTACGACTGCCGCCCGCTGGTGGTTGGCAAGCCGGAATGTCGGTTGCCGGTGGCGCCTCGGGTCGATCAGGGGACCACGGTCGGTCCCGACCGTCTGGTCAACACGGTGGCAGGCTTTGACCGGCATGGCGGCAACCTGATTGTGGTGGATTTCGGTACGGCCACCACCTTTGATGTGGTGGACCATGACGGCGCCTATGTCGGTGGGGTGATCGCACCGGGGGCGAACCTGAGCCTTGAGGCGTTGCATATGGCAGCCGCAGCGCTACCTCACGTCGATGTGGCGCGACCGGCCCGGGCAATTGGCACGAATACGGTGGCCTGCATGCAGTCAGGCGTGTATTGGGGCTATATCGGGATGGTTGAAGGCATCGTGCGCGAGGTGCGCAAGGAGCGACCCAGTCCGATGAAAGTCATCGCAACCGGGGGGCTCGCCGCCCTGTTCGCGCAAGGAACCGAAACATTTGACGCGATCGAGGACGATTTGACCATGCATGGTCTGGTCCTGATTCACGCCCTGAATACATCTGATGGCTTGAACCAAGCCACGACCCCAAACAAAGAGAGTGCCGATGGCCCCGACCAAAACCGCCGCAGCTAAGCCCGGTGAGCGACTGATCTACCTTCCCCTCGGCGGTGCCGGGGAAATTGGCATGAATGCCTATGTCTATGGTTACGGGTTTCCGGGCAAGGAACGGCTGATCCTTGTCGATCTTGGCGTGGCCTTCCCGGATATGGATGGCTCTCCGGGGGTCGACCTGATCATGGCGGACATCTCCTGGCTGACCGCGCGGTTGGACCGGCTGGAGGCGATCTTCATCACCCATGGCCACGAAGACCACCTTGGCGGCTTGCCGCATCTGTGGAGCCAGCTGAAAAAGCCGGTCTATGCCCGCGCCTTCACGGCCACGCTGGGGCGTTTGAAGATGGAAGAGGCCGGGCTGGCGCGGGATGCGATCCGCACCGTCAAACCCCGGCCCGAAGTGGTCGAGGCGGGCCCGTTTCAGGTGCAGTTCATTCCGGTCAGCCACTCGATCCCGGAAAGCGCTGCCTTGGTCATCGACACGCCGGCCGGTCGAATCGTGCATTCGGGCGATTTCAAGCTGGATCGCAACCCGATCGTGGGCGAACCGTGGGATGACGCGGTCTTCGAGGCGATTGCCGCCGAGCGTCCGATCAAGGCGCTCATGTGTGACAGCACCAACGTGTTTTCCCCCTTGCCGGGACGGTCGGAATCGACCCTCGCGGTGCCCTTGTCCGAATTGATTGCCGCCAGCACGGGCATGGTGGTGGCAACGACCTTCGCCTCCAACGTCGCGCGGCTGAAGACTTTGGCCGAGGCCGGGCGGTCGGCGGGGCGCACGGTCTGCCTTCTAGGTCGCGCGATGCGGCGCATGGTGTCGGTGGGCGAAGAGACGGGGGTGCTGCAGGGCTTCCCGCGCAACGTCTCGCCCGAGGACGCAGTGGAAGTGCCGCGCAAGAACCTGATGCTGATCGTGACCGGGTCGCAGGGCGAACGTCGCGCGGCTTCGGCGCAGTTGGCACGTGGCAAGTATCTGGGGCTTGAGATGCGCGAGGGGGATACCTTCCTGTTCTCCTCCAGGACCATTCCTGGCAACGAACGCGATGTGCTGAAGGTGGTCAACGCCTTCTCGGAAAAGGGCGTGAACATCGTCGACGAATCCGGCGGCAAGTACCACGTTTCCGGCCACGCCAATCGGCCGGATCTGGAACATGTGCACCGTCTGCTATTGCCCGACATGGTGGTGCCGATGCACGGCGAACACCGGCACTTGCGCGAACACGTCCGGATTGCCAATGAGGCGGGCATTGCCGCGATCATTGCGACCAATGGCACGATGCTGAACCTGACCGGCGAAGTGCCGACGGTGGCCGAGCGGGTCGAGACCGGCCGCGTCTATCTGGACGGCACCGCGCTGGTCGGCGCGTTGGATGGCGTGATCCGCGACCGGATCCGGCTGGCGCTGAATGGCCATGTCACCGTGACGCTGATCGTCGATGAAGACGGTGAAGCCTTGGGTGAGCCCTGGGTCGATACCATGGGGCTGCCGCCGACAGGGCGCGGCGGGCGCGACCTTGCCGAAACGCTGGAGGGCGATCTGGGCGAATTCGTTGCCGGCGCGGGCCGCAAGGTCATGGCCGACGACGACAAGCTGGAAGAGGCGCTGAAGCGCGTGGTGCGTCAGGTCACGATGGAAGAGATTGGCAAGAAGCCCGAGGTCATCGTGGTGATCTCGCGGCTGTCGGCGGAATAGGCGGGCAAGGCCGGGCGCAGGAATTTTCGTCGAAAATCCCTGCGCCCGGCCCGCTCGGCGGACCCGGCTGGGAGGGCTGCCTGCCCTCCCAGACCCTCCCGGGGATATTTGCGGAAGGCGATGACACAGAGAAACGCCCCACTCAGCGATGAGCGGGGCGTTTTTCTTAGGATGCGGTGTCTTCGCCGGTCTGTTCGTCGTCATCCGGGGTCGGTTCGGGCACCCGGAAGCTGCGCAGGATGAAATCGGGGACATGGTCGCCCATGCCGACGATGCGTTCATACTGGCCCGGATAGGACGAGCGGTACGGACGTTCGCTGCGCTGTTCCGAGCGGGGCTCGGACCGCGACTCGGACCGCGAATCGGACCGTGGTTCGGGACGGGATTCGTTGCGGCGGTCTGAAGATGGGCGGTCTGAAGACTGGCGCTCTGAAGACTGGCGGTCGGACGATTGACGGTCGGAGGCGGCGGCGCGATCGCCATTCCGCTCGGCACCGCGTTCAAAGCCGGAGCGTGGTTCGCGGCGGCGGTCATCGTTGCGGTCTTGCGGCGCACGGGGTGCGGGGGCGGTCACCACGAGGTTTTCTTCGGCCTCTTCGCTTTCGATCACCGGCATGGCGTCATGTGTCTTGACCTCGGTCCGGGCTTCGATGCGCGCCTCGGGCCGGGCCTCACCGCGGTTTTCACCACGGCTTTCGCCGCGTCCGCGCGGGCCCCGCGAAGAGCCGCCATTGCGGGTGGAGGACGACGACGATCGGCTGGAGCCGCCGCTGCGTGCTCGGTCAGAATTCTCGGACGCGCCTTCCAGCGCCCCTTCGGGCAGGGCAGCGCGGGGGATCTGGCTTTTCACCAGGCTTTCAATCGCCGCCAGATATTTGTCATCCGACGGAACCGAGATGGTGAAGGCCTTGCCCAGACGTCCCGCGCGGCCGGTGCGGCCGATGCGGTGGACGTAATCTTCGGGGTGCGAGGGCACGTCGAAGTTGAACACATGGCTGACGGCCGGAATGTCCAGACCGCGCGCGGCCACATCGGAGGCGATCAGCAGGCGCAGGCTGCCGTCACGGAATTCGTCCAGCGTCTTGGTCCGAACCGACTGGTCAAGGTCGCCGTGGATGGGGGCGGCGTGGAAGCCATGCGATTTCAGCGACTTGGCCACCACATCCACATCCATCTTGCGGTTGCAGAACACGATGGCATTGGTCAACGCCTCACCCTCACCGGTGATCAGCGAGCGCAGGACAGCGCGCTTTTCGGTGAAGCTGCGGTCTTTGCGGCTGGGGGTGAAGGCAAACAGCTTCTGCTCGATCGAGGTGTTTGCCGTCGCCTGACGGGCCACTTCGATCTTGGCGGGGTTGTTCAGGAAGGCGTTGGTGATCCGTTCAATCTCGGGCGCCATGGTGGCACTGAAGAACAGCGTCTGGCGGGTTTTCGGCGTCATCTGGAAGATGCGCTCGATATCGGGGATGAAGCCCATGTCGAGCATGCGGTCGGCTTCATCCACGACCATGATCTGCACGCCGGTCAAGAGCAGTTTGCCACGTTCGAAATGGTCCAGAAGCCGGCCCGGGGTGGCAATCAGCACGTCAACGCCACGGTCGATCAGCTTGTCCTGATCGCCGAACGACACGCCGCCAATCAGCAGGGCCTTGGTCAGTTTGGTGTATTTGGCGTATTTGTCGAAGCTTTCGGCCACTTGGGCGGCAAGCTCTCGCGTCGGTGCCAGCACCAGGCTGCGCGGCATCCGGGCACGGGCGCGGCCTTGGCCGAGCAGCGTGATCATCGGCAGCGTGAAGCCTGCCGTCTTGCCGGTGCCGGTCTGGGCGATGCCCAGCACGTCTTGCCCCAGCAGGGCGGGCGGGATCGCCTGCGCCTGAATGGGAGTGGGGGTTTCATAACCGGATTCAACCACGGCTTGCAGCACACGTGGGTCCAGCGCCAGATCAGAGAATTTTGTCATCAGCGTCCTGAAAGGGCGGGATCGGCCCGCCAAGGGTCAAGGGACGCATCTTCCAGGCGCCCCGGCGTCGGGCAACGTGCCCACGGCTCGCGCATAGCGGAATTTGTCCACAGGGTCAACTGGCTTGGCCGTTGTCAGGGCGGATCACATCTGGCAATCAGGGTCCATGTCTTTGGAACGCCTGCTCAGAACGCTGCACGGCTGGCTTGGCCTTCTGGTCTTGCCGTGGATCATCCTTGCCGGGCTGACGGGACTGTTTGAAAACCATGGCGGCCTGTTTCAGCAAATCCTGCCGCAAGGCATGTTTTCGGCGCAGATGGTGCAGGCTTTGCCGGACCAGCCGGTGCAGGCTGCCGGCGTGCAGGCCTTGGCCACGCGGCTGGCGTTGCAGGTCACCGGTCGCCCCTTGCCCGCCACGATTCTGGACCGGCCCGGTTTTCGGATGAATGCGCAGGGCGTCACCCTGCTGGTCGATGGTGCCACCGGAGCCTATTGGCTGGAGGGTCCGTTTCAAAGCACGCTCTACGCCCCGGAGGGCCGGCAGATCGCCAGCCGCATCCGTTGGGCGCAGGTGATGATCGGCTGGCATCGGGCGGGGTGGCTGGGGGCCGGTCTTGGTACCTGGCCAGCCGACATCACGGCGGCGGCGATGATGGTCTTCGGATGCAGCGGGATCTATCTGTTCCTCGCCCCGCGCTTGCGCCGTCTGCGCAATCGCAAGGCGCGACGGCCCGATTAAGTCCGCAGGAAGATCAACGCCAGACCGCAGACCGCAAGGGCGGCACCGGCCCACGCCAGTGGTCGCGGCGCCTGACCGGTGCGCAGCCACAACAGCGGCAGGATGATCACGGGCGAGGTGGCGGACAAGGTCGCGATGATTCCGGTTTGCCCGCCCTGCAGGGCGTACAGAAACAGGGTCATGCCCAGAAACAGCCCGATGAACGCGGTTGCGGCTGAAAAGACCAAAGCGCGGGGGGTGAAGGGCCCAATGCGCTTGGGAGCCAGCGGTGACGCGGCCAGCAGGCTCATCGCCACACCCGAAGCGCCGACACGGATCAGCGAGGCGAGGTAGGGGTCAAGCCCGGCCTGCAGGATGGGCCGCGCCAACAGCGACCCGGTGGCCTGCCCCAGTCCCGCAAGAAGCCCGAACCCCAGACCCACGGCCAGCTTGCCGTGCAGGCTTTCCAGCCGGTGCGGCTCGGCGGCGCTGCGGCCAAGGATGGCCAGCGCCACACCGGCCACCGTCAGGGATATGCCCGCGGCGGCTTGCAGGCTCAGGGTCTCACCCAGAAACAGCCAGCCCAAAGCGGCGGCCATCGGCGCGTTCAGCGCAAAGACCGCCCCGGCGCGGCGCGGTCCAAGGCGGGCCACGGCGGCGAAGTTGAAGGTGTCGCCAATCAGAATGCCCAGCACCCCCGACAGCCCCAGCCAAAGCACCGTCGGCACCCCCGGCCAAAGGGCAACCCCGGTCAGCCAGACAGCCACTGCCAGCAACCCGGTGACGAAGACCTGACGGATCAGGTTAAAATGAAAGGCACCGAGCGACCGCACCGCCTCGGCCGAGAACAGGGCCGAGGTGGCCCAGCAGGTGGCGGTGCCCAAGGCGGCAAGGTCGTGCAGCGGCAGGGCCACCCTAGACCATCATTTCCTTGGTCGCGGTCAACTTCAGATCAGGATAGTCGCGTTCAACGCGGTCAATGTCCCACTTCAAACGGGTCAGGAACACGGTCGCCCCGTCACTGTCGATGGCGATATGGCCCTTGTTGACGTTGACCAGCTTTTCCATCTCGGCTTTCGGGCCAGACACCCAGCGGGCGGAGGTGAACTGCGAGGGTTCAAAGCGGACGGGAAGGGAGTATTCTTCCTCGATCCGGGAGGCCAGAACCTCGAACTGAAGTTGGCCCACGACGCCCACGATGTAGCCGGAACCAATCATCGGCTTGAAGACCTTGGCCGCACCTTCCTCGGCGAACTGCATCAGCGCCTTTTCCAGATGCTTGGCCTTCATCGGGTCCAGCGCCCGCACGCCTGACAACAATTCGGGCGCAAAGGAGGGGATGCCGGTGAAGCGCAGCGCTTCGCCCTCGGTCAGGGCGTCGCCGATGCGCAACTGGCCGTGGTTCGGTATGCCGATTATGTCACCGGCCCAGGCTTCCTCGGTCAACTCGCGGTCGGCGGCGAGGAACATGACAGGGTTGGCCACGGCCATCGGCTTCTTGGTACGGACATGGAGCAACTTCATGCCGCGTTCGAAGTGACCGGAGGCGAGGCGCACGAAGGCCACGCGGTCGCGGTGCTTGGGGTCCATGTTGGCCTGAACCTTGAAGACGAAGCCGGTGACGACGGGTTCGGACGGGTCGATCTGACGCTCTGCCGCGCGCTGTGGCTGCGGTTCGGGGCCATATTCGCCCATGCCGTCCATCAGCTCCTTGACGCCAAACGAGTTGATCGCCGAGCCGAACCAGATCGGTGTCATGTGGCCTTCCAGGAAGGACTGTCGGTTGAAGGCGGGCAGAAGTTCGCGTGCCATTTCAATCTCTTCGCGGAACTTCTTCAGAAGTTCCGCGGGCACGTGCTCGGCCAGGCGCGGGTCGTCCATGCCAGAGATCTGGATGCTTTCGGCGACCTTGTTGCGGTCGGCGCGGTCCATGATCTCCAACCGGTCGTGCAACAGGTCATAGGCCCCGATGAAATCGCGGCCAACGCCAATCGGCCAGGAGGCGGGCGTGACGTCGATGGCGAGGTTCTCTTGGATCTCGTCGATGATGTCGAACACGTCGCGAGATTCGCGGTCCATCTTGTTGCAGAATGTCAGGATCGGCAGGTCGCGCAGACGGCAGACCTCGAACAGCTTGCGGGTCTGGGATTCCACGCCCTTGGCCCCGTCGATCACCATGATGGCAGCATCGACGGCGGTCAGCGTGCGGTAGGTATCCTCGGAAAAGTCGCTGTGGCCGGGGGTGTCGACCAGATTGAAGCGCCACTGGCGGTAGTCATAGGACATGGCAGAGGCCGAGACGGAAATCCCGCGCTCCTGCTCCAGTTTCATGAAGTCTGACCTTGTGCGGCGCGCTTCGCCCTTGGCGCGCACCTGACCCGCCATCTGGATCGCACCGCCGAACAGCAGGAACTTTTCGGTCAGCGTGGTCTTGCCGGCGTCAGGGTGCGAGATGATCGCAAAGGTCCGGCGCCTCCTTATTTCAGGGGGGGCGACTTCGGGCGGGAGTTGGGGGCGGTTGTCAAGCATGGGGCGGCTTTAGCCTAATTCCGGGCCGGGGTCCATGTGGCTGGCAGCCGGAGGGGTTTCACACCCCTCCGGACCTCCCCGTGGGATATTTATGAACACATGAAAGGGGGGCTTGCAGGGCTATTTGCCGCGCCAGACCCAGCCGCCACCGAGGACGCGGGTGGAGTTGGGTTCGTAGAAGACGCAGGCCTGGCCCGCCGAGACGCCATCCTCGGGGTCGAGGAGTTCGACCTCTGCCGTGGTGGGCGACAGCGGGCGGATGATGGCGGCGCGCGGGGGCCTGGTGGAGCGGACCTTGACCTCGATGTGGTGTTCGGTGCCGTCGAAGGGGGCGTCGCCCAACCAGTTGATCTCGCGCACCGGGATCATCCGTGTGGCGAGGGCGGCTTTCGGGCCGACGATGACGCGGCGAGTGGCGGGGTCTAGGCGCAGGACGTAGATCGGTTCCTCCAATCCGCCGACGCCGAGGCCTTTTCGCTGGCCAACGGTGTAGTGAATGACGCCGTTGTGCTGGCCGAGGACGCGGCCTTCCTGGTCGACGATCTCGCCAGGGTCGGCGGCGCCGGGGCGCAGTTTCTCGATCACAGCGGCATAGTTGCCGTTCGGGACAAAGCAGATGTCCTGACTGTCGGGCTTGTCCGCCACCGACAGCCCATATTTCGCCGCCAGCGCCCGGGTTTCCGCCTTGGAGCCAAGGTGGCCCAAGGGAAAGCGCAAAAAATCCAGTTGATCTGGCGTGGTCGAGAACAGGAAATAGCTTTGATCGCGGTTCTGGTCGGCGGCGCGGTGCAGTTCCGGCCCGGCCGCCAGCTTGCGCTGGATGTAGTGACCGGTGGCCATGCAGTCGGCGTTCAGATCCTTGGCAGTGGCCAGAAGGTCCTTGAACTTCACCCGTTCATTGCAGCGGATGCAGGGCACCGGAGTGGCGCCCGACAGGTAGGCGTCTGCGAATTCCTCGATCACTGCCTCGCGGAAGGTATTTTCATAATCAAGCACATAGTGCGGAAAGCCCATCTGCTCGGCCACGCGGCGGGCGTCGTGGATATCCCGGCCGGCACAGCAGGCGCCCTTTTTCGCCAGCGCCGCGCCATGGTCATAAAGCTGCAGTGTGACGCCGACCACGTCATAGCCTTCGTCCTTCAGCATCGCCGCGACAACCGACGAATCGACACCTCCCGACATCGCCACGACGACACGGGTGTCTGCCGGGGCCTTGGGAAGCCCCAGGGAATTAAGTTTTACGTCCAGCATGATTGCGGCCAAGTTGAGGATTTAAGCCTGCAATATAGGAAAATGCCCGCCACTCTCAACCCCTCGCTTCATGCTTGCTTAAGGACGCTGGGGCATTTTGGCGGCGTTGGACGAGGATTGACCCCATGTATCTCAAGAAAGTCGATGGCCCGCGCCAGATCACCTTGCCGGATGGCAGCATCCTGAGCCGCGCCGATCTGCCGCCTGCCGATACCCGCCGCTGGGTGGCCAGCCGCAAGGCCGTGGTGGTCAAGGCGGTGCTTTATGGGCTGATTGCCCAGTCAGAAGCGCTGGAACGCTACGCCTTGTCCGAAGAAGAGTTCACCCTGTGGCGCGACGCCGTGGAAAAGCATGGCGAAAAGGCCTTGCGGGTCACCACAATCCAGAAATACCGACAACTTTAAGTTGTTTTCCGCTTTCGTTCTGGCAGAGTAACGCTTGATTAACCATTGCCCGCCACAGTCGTTAACAGACAGCCGAGACGGAGCTTTGAAATATGCGTATCCTGCTTGTTGAAGATGATCCCACGACCTCGCGCAGCATTGAACTCATGCTGACCCACGCAAATTTGAACGTCTATTGTACCGATCTTGGGGAAGACGGTATCGATCTGGCAAAGTTGTATGACTATGACCTGATCCTTCTGGACCTGAACCTGCCCGACATGTCGGGACATGAGGTGCTGCGCCAGTTGCGCCTTGCCCGAATTGAAACGCCGATCCTGATCCTGTCGGGCTCGGACGATACCGAAAACAAGATCAAGGGCTTCGGTTTTGGTGCCGATGACTATCTGACCAAGCCCTTTCACCGAGAGGAGCTGGTGGCGCGCATCCACGCCATCATCCGTCGCTCCAAGGGCCATTCACAGTCCGTGATTCGCACCGGCAAGGTTCAGGTCAACCTGGATGCCAAGACGGTGGATGTCGACGGTTCGGCCGTGCATCTGACCGGCAAGGAATACCAGATGCTGGAACTGCTCTCGTTGCGCAAGGGCACCACGCTGACCAAGGAAATGTTCCTGAACCACCTGTACGGCGGCATGGACGAGCCGGAATTGAAGATCATAGACGTCTTCATCTGCAAGCTGCGCAAGAAGCTGGCAGAGGCCACGGGCGGGCAGAACTACATCGAAACCGTCTGGGGCCGTGGCTATGTGCTGCGCGAACCCATTGCGGCAGAGGTGCCTCGTCTGGCCGCAAGCGCCTGACCGCTGGAAATCCGCGCAGCCGCCCCGTAACCTGAGGTGCGAACAGGGGGGCGGATGATGGACAAGGCGGTCGGAGACCTGAATGAGGCCGAGGCGCGGGCAGAGCTGGCCCGGTTGGCCGAAGCTATCGCGTCTGCCAACACAGCGTATCACACGCTCGACGCGCCCGAGATTTCGGACGCCGACTATGATGCGATCAAGCGGCGCAATGCGGCGATCGAGGCGCGTTTTGCCGGGCTGAAGCGGTCTGACAGCCCGTCCGACCAAGTGGGTGCTGCGGTTGCCGCGGGCTTTGGCAAGGTGCCGCACCGGGTGCGGATGCTGAGCCTGGAGAATGCTTTTGCCGAAAGTGACGTGCTGGATTTCGACGAACGGGTGAAGAAGTTCCTTGGGGTGTCCGAAGTCACCTATACGGCGGAACCCAAGATCGACGGCTTGTCGCTGAACCTGCGCTATGAGGCTGGCCGCTTGGTTCAGGCCGCGACGCGCGGCGATGGGGAGACGGGCGAAGATGTCACCGAAAATGCCCGCACCATCGCGGATATCCCGCAAGAGGTAACGGGCGCCCCCGCCGTGATGGAGGTGCGCGGCGAGGTCTATATGGCGCACGCCGATTTTGCAGCACTCAATGCGCGGCAGGCCGCACGCGGCGACAAGACCTTTGCCAACCCGCGCAATGCTGCGGCGGGTTCGCTGCGACAGCTGGATGCGATGATCACAGCCGAACGGCCTCTTCGGTTCTTCGCCTATGCCTGGGGAGAGGTGTCCGCGCCTTTGGGGACTTCACAAATCACTTCAATATGGCAGTTCAAGTCTTTGGGATTTCAAGTAAATCCTTTGACTGTCCTGTGCAGCAGCCCTGCGGATCTTATGGCGCATTATCGCCGGATCGAGGCACAGCGGGCGACGCTGGGCTATGACATTGACGGTGTGGTCTACAAGGTCAACGACCTGACCTTGCAGGAGAGATTGGGCTTTCGCTCTTCGACGCCGCGGTGGGCGATTGCGCACAAGTTCCCGGCGGAACTCGCCTGGACCCGGCTTCTGGCGATCGACATTCAGGTGGGGCGGACTGGGGCGATCTCTCCGGTTGCGCGGTTGCAGCCGGTGACGGTGGGTGGCGTGGTGGTGTCAAACGCCACGCTGCACAACGAGGATTACATTGCCGGGCGCGATTCGAAAGGAAACCCGATCCGCGAGGGCAAGGACATCCGCGTCGGCGACTGGGTGCAGGTCTACCGCGCCGGCGATGTGATCCCGAAGGTTGCGGACGTTGACCTTTCGCAACGCAAGATCGACGCACAACCTTATGTTTTTCCGGAAGTTTGCCCGGAATGCGGTAGTCCTGCCCACCGAGAAGAGGGCGACTCGGTCCGCCGCTGCACCGGCGGTCTGATCTGTCCCGCGCAAGGTGTTGAAAGATTGAAGCATTTTGTGAGCAGGGGCGCCTTTGACATCGACGGTCTGGGCGCAAAGCAAGTCGAAATGTTCTACAATGACCCCGACCTACCTGTGAAACAGCCCGCCGACATCTTCACCCTTGCATCAAGAGACGCCGCCAGCCCTCTGAAAAAGCTGAAGAATCGTGATGGCTTTGGCGAAAGATCCGTAACCAACCTGTTTGCGGCGATCGCGGCGCGGCGCAGCATCGCGCTGGATCGTCTGATCTTCGCGCTTGGCATACGGCATGTGGGCGAAGTGGCGGCGGGTTTGATTGCGCGGCACTACGCCACCTGGCCCGCGTTCGAGGCCGCGATGGCCGTGGCCGAACCCGGGAACGAGGCGTGGAATGACCTGCTCTCGGTCGATGGCGTTGGCGGGGTTCTGGCGCAAAGCGTTGTGGATGCCTTCCGCAACCCCGCCGAACGGGCGGCGATTGACGCCCTGGTGGCGCAGCTTGACATTCAGCCGGTTGCAGCGCGGGCACAGGTCGCCTCGGACATTGCCGGCAAGACGATCGTTTTCACGGGGACGCTGGAGAAAATGAGCCGCGCCGAGGCCAAGGCGCGCGCCGAGGCGCTTGGGGCCAAGGTGGCAGGCTCGGTCAGCGCCAAGACCGATCTGGTGGTTGCGGGCCCGGGTGCGGGGTCCAAGGCCAAGGATGCCGAACGGCTGGGCGTGAAAATGATCGACGAGGATGCCTGGATCGCCCTTGCAGGGCGTTCATGAGCCGTCCGGAGATCCTTTTCCCGCTTTATGCAGGGCTTGAAACGCTGGAGGGGATTGGCCCGAAGACGGCCAAGGCTCTGGTGCCGTTGGGGGTTGAACGGCCGAAGGATTTTCTGTTTCTGCTGCCGCATTCCGGGGTGGACCGCAGCCGTAAAGCCTCGATCCGCGACGTGGTGGCGCCCGCGACCGTGACGGTTGAGGTGGAGGTTGGCCTGCATCTGCCGCCGCGCCAGAAGGGGCGGCCCTACCGCGTGACGGTGCGCGATCAGGAGGTGGAATTCCAACTGGTCTTCTTCCACGCCCGCACCGACTATCTGCGAGAACTTCTGCCGACCGGACAGCGCCGGGTTGTTTCTGGGAAAATCGAGCTTTTTGATGGGGTTGGCCAGATGGTTCATCCCGATCACGTGCTGCGCCTTGAAGAAGCCGGGTCCTTGCCCGCGTTTGAACCGGTCTATCCGCTGACCGCCGGTGTCACACAAAAGCAGATCGCCAAGGGGGTGGCGGGGGCGATGGCGCGGACCCCGGACCTGACCGAGTGGATCGACGGCCCCCTCAAGGTTCGCGAGGGGTGGCCGGACTGGCGCGCGGCGCTGGCGGCGGTCCATGCGCCTGAAAGCCCGGCCGATCTGATGCCCGAGGCTGTGGCCCGGGCACGGCTGGCCTATGACGAGTTGTTTGCCCATCAACTGACGCTGTCCCTGGCACGGGCGGCTTTGCGCAAGGGCAAGGGGCGGTCCAGCCTCGGCAGCGGGCAGTTGCAGCGCAAAGTGCTGAATTCACTGCCCTATCAGCCGACAGGGGCGCAACAGCGGGCGATTGCCGAGATCGCGCTGGACCTTGAATCCCCTTTGCGGATGAACCGGCTTTTGCAGGGCGATGTCGGGGCGGGCAAGACTTTGGTGGCCTTCATGGCCTTGCTGATCGCGGTGGAGGCGGGCGGGCAGGGGGTGATGATGGCCCCAACCGAAATCCTCGCGCGGCAACATCTGGAGGGTTTGCAGCCGCTGGCGGCCTTGGCGGGTGTCCGGCTGGAAATGCTTTCGGGCCGTGACAAGGGGGGCGAGCGGGCGGGCAAGCTGGCCGATCTGGCCTCTGGCGCCATCGACATTCTGGTGGGCACCCACGCGGTCTTCCAGAAAGATGTGGCGTTTCATGATCTTAGGCTGGCGGTCGTCGATGAGCAGCATCGCTTTGGCGTGGCGCAGCGGATGGAACTGGGCGCGAAAGGACAGGCGGCGGACGTGCTGGTGATGACGGCGACGCCGATCCCACGCTCGCTGGCTTTGGCCAGCTATGGCGACATGGATGTGTCGGTGCTGGATGAAAAGCCGGCGGGGCGCAAGCCGATCAGGACGGCACTGATCTCGGACAGCCGGATGGAGGAGGTGGTCGGGCATCTGGCCAGGGCCGTGGCCGAGGGGCGGCAGGCCTATTGGGTCTGCCCGCTGGTCGAGGACTCTGAGGTGCTGGACTATGCCAGTGCCGAGGCGCGGTTTGCCGCACTTCGGGCGGCGTTGGGCGATGGGGTGGGATTGGTCCACGGCCAGATGCCCAATGCCGAGAAGGATGCCGCGATGGCGCGATTCGTCGCGGGTGAGACCAAGGTTCTGGTGGCGACGACGGTGATCGAAGTGGGGGTGAACGTGCCCAATGCCTCGATCATGGTGATCGAGCGGGCGGAGATTTTCGGTCTGGCGCAGTTGCACCAGCTGCGGGGACGTGTCGGACGCGGCACGGCGGAATCGACCTGTTTGCTGCTGTATCAGGCGCCGCTTGGCGCCAGTGGAGAGCGGCGGTTAAAGGTGATTCGCGATACCGAGGATGGCTTTCGGATTTCCGAGGAGGATCTGGCGATGCGGGGGGCGGGCGATCTGATCGGCACGGCGCAATCGGGTCTGCCGCGGTTCCGCATGGCGGATCTGGAACGGCAGGCGGGGTTGATGGCGATTGCGCAAAGCGATGCGCGGCGGCTTCTGGCGGATGATCCCGGTCTGGACAGCCCGCGCGGCCGTGCGGCGCGGGTGCTGCTGTGGCTCTTGGATCAGGATCGGGCGATCAAGCTGCTAACTGTCGGGTGACGGTCTGTTCTCAAATGTTCTTATAAAGTTCTTTACAGGTGGTTCATCGTGTGAGAACAATATGGCAACAGAAACGGAGGTGCCGATGTTCTCTCGAATTGTTCACCAGACGACCACGCAAGTTGCCGACCTTGAGGATGCCTTGGGCGTGGCGACCCTGTTTCTTGTGCTCTACATCGGCCTGACCTTGTCAGGCGTCGCGTAATCTGCCCGCGTTTCATGCCGGCCGCGCTGCCCCAAGCGCATGTCTGTCCTGCCCGCATGACCAAAACGCCACTTGCCGCCGCCGACCGGAAGGGTCGTGCGGCGGTTTTTTCATTGCGGACCCCGGGACGCGATCAGGCCTGGGCTGCGGCGACGGCGTCGCAGGTCGCATCCAGCGCCAGCAGGATCGAGGCGTGGCGATTCTTGTAGTCGCGGGCAGGGATCAGCACCTCGTAGCCCGCAAAGGGGGCGGCGGGGACCGGGGCGCCGTCTTTCAGCATGGCCGAAAGTGCGGTGCGCGCGGATTGCAGTTCGGTTAGGGTGCGGCCGATCACAACCTCTCCCAGCACGGCGGCGGAGGCTTGGCCCAGGGCACAGGCGCGGACCTCTTGCGCGAATTCGGCCACCTTGCCATCTTTCACAACCACATCCACCGACACGGTGGAACCGCACAGCGGCGAGCGTTTCTTGGCCGTGCCTCCGGGAGCGGGCAGATGGCCCAGGTGCGGGATATCGGCGGCCAGCGCCAGAATGCGGCCGGAGTAGAGTTTGACAAGGTCGGTGTCGCTCATGTTCGGGCTTTCGGGCTGGTTCGGCGGCGGACTGTCCCCTAGATAGTCGCCACACGCCCGCCCGCCAAGGAGGACCTGATGGTCTTTGACCCCACGACGCTGAAATTTGATGCCAACGGCCTGATCCCCTGCATCGCGCAGGACGCGGCCAACGGCGAAGTTTTGATGTTCGCCTGGATGAACGCCGAAGCGGTGGCCCGCACGCTGGCCACTGGCCGCGTGACCTATTGGTCGCGGTCGCGGGCCAGTTTCTGGGTCAAGGGCGAAAGCTCGGGTCACGCGCAAGAACTTGTCGATCTGCGCCTTGATTGCGACCGCGATTGTCTGCTGGTGCAGGTGCGCCAGACCGGACCCGCCTGCCACACCAACCGGCGCAGTTGCTTTTACACCGCCGTGCGCGACGGCGCGGAAGTGGAAATCATGGCCCCCGAAGCCTGAGCCAGCACCCCGGCCGCGGCGCGGTGCATGGGCCAGCCGGGGCGGGGCTGTCCTTCGGCTTGATCAGGACCGCTGCGCAGCAAAAGCGCCTCACGCCGTTGCAGGCGGGTGATCTCGCGCCGAATGTCGGAAAGTTCGGTTTCAACCTGGTGGCGGGTCATCTTGTCCTCCGTTCTGGTGGTGGCACGATGATCGCCGCATTTGGTTAAGGAATCGTCAGCTTCGATCCGGGTTGCGGCAGGCCAAAGCCCACGCTAACCAAGCGCCATGATGACGCCCGATGACATGCAAGACATGATCCCCGCCTGGGTGGCGGGCCGCCTGAAGCCCGTGGAGAAGCTGGCGGTGCACCGGCAAGGCCTGCGCCACAAGGCGGTGTCGGTCTTTGTGATCGAGGGCGATCACATCCTGTTGCAGCAGCGCGCCTTGGACAAATATCACTCGGCCGGGCTTTGGGCCAACACCTGCTGCACCCATCCCCATTGGGGCGAAGCGGCCAACGCCTGCGCCCGCCGTCGCCTGCAGGAAGAGCTGGGGATCTCGGGGCTGGTGCTGCGCCCGGTAGGGCAGGTCGAATACCGCGCCGAGGTTGGACCGGACATGATCGAGCATGAGGTCGTCGACGTCTTCATGGCCAAAGCCCCGATCCGTCCGGTTCTGCGGCCCGATCCGGCTGAGGTCGCTGATACAGTCTGGATGACCCTGACCGAGCTGGATGCCGCCATTGCGGACGATCCCGCACGCTTCACGCCTTGGCTGCGCATCTATCTGACCGACCACCGTGAACGGCTTTTCGGCAGTCTGAATGACTGAACGGTGAAATTGGCGGGGGAGCATCCGAGGCGTGCTTAGCCCCGTTGCTCCTGCCCGGCAACTGTGGCAAGACATGCCGCAACCGGGGGATTTCCTGATGTCCCGTCCGCGTTGCATCAGGATAACCCGCCCTAGACGGAAATGAGCCAGATGAGTGATTTTGCCACCCGCCGCGTTGTGATGGTCGACACACAGGTGCGTCCGCAAGACGTGACCAAATTCCCGATCATTGCTGCCATGCTGGCCGTGCCGCGCGAAGATTTCGTGCCGGATGCGGCGCGGGAAGCGGCCTATGCGGGCCAGAACATCGTGCTTGGCCCGCGCCGTGTCGTGCTTGAGGCGCGCAGCCTTGCCAAGCTTCTGGATGCGCTGGATCTCGTGCCGGGGGAAAGGGCGCTCGATCTGGGGGCAGGGCTTGGCTATGCCAGCGCTGTTCTGGCCGAGATGGGCCTGAACGTGATCGCGGTCGAGGAAGACACAGCCATGGCCGCCGCCGCCGCACTGAAGCTGGAGGGTGCGGCCAAGGTGGTCTGCGGTCCGCTGGTGGCTGGCGCGGCCGCCGAGGGTCCGTTTGACGTCATCCTGCTGGAAGGCGGCGCGGAAGCCATTCCGACCGCTTTGGAGGCACAGATGGCCGAAGGTGGCCGGATCGCGGCGATTTTCATGGAAGGTGCCCTTGGCATCGCCCGGATTGGCCATAAGTTGGACGGAAAGATCAGCTGGCGGTTCTGCTTCAACGCTACGGCTCCGGTTCTGCCGGGCTTTGAAGCGCGGCGCGGGTTCGTACTGTAACGGAAGGCTTTGCGCCGGGGCCAGAAGGTCCGGCACAAAGGAGTCTGACCGGATTGGCCGGTCGGGCGAGGTCGGATGAGGTGGATGATGCGGAACGTTATGGTGGCCCTTCTGCTGGGTGCGGTGTCTTTTGCGCCCGGCGCAGTTTGGGCGGAAAGCCTGACCGATGCCCTGATCTCGGCCTATCGCAACTCGCATTTGCTGGAACAGAACCAAGCGGTTCTGCGCGCGGCTGACGAAGATGTGGCGACAGCTGTCGGCTCTTTGCTGCCGGTGGTGAACTTCGTGACAAAGATGGGCTACACGGCCAGCGAGTTCCCCCACAAGACCAGCGACTCCACGGCCTACAACGGGTCGTTGAACCTCGTCGTCTCGATGCCCGTGCTGCAATTCGGCCGCGGCAAGCTGAGCGTGGCCATCAAGAACGAATTGGTGCTGTCGTCGCAAGCCTCGCTGGTCAATGTCGAACAGCAGGTGCTGCTGGATGCCGTGTCGGCCTATGTGAACATGTCGCTGCAAACCGAACTGGTTGCGGCGCAGGAATCCAACGTTCGGCTGATCACCCAGGACCTGCAGGCGGCCAAAGACAAGTTTGACGTTGGCGAAGTGACCAAGACCGACGTGGCGCTGGCCGAAGCGCAACTGGCCTCGGCAAACGCGGCTTTGGCCTCGGCGCAGGGCAACTTCAACATCGCGCGTGAGCGATACAATGCGGCGATCGGTCATTATCCTGACCATCTGTCGGCGCTGCCCACCACGCCGATCGCGGTGAAGACCATGGATGAGGCGCGCCAGATTGCCCTGCGTGGCCATCCGGCTGTCGTGCAGTCGCAACATCAAGCCAAGGCGGCCGATCTGGGCGTGCAACTGGCCAAGGCGCAGTTCAACCCCAATGTGACAACCAACACGACACTGAGCCAAGGCTTCGACAAGAAGGGCCTTGGGACCTCGAACCTGTCGGTCGGGCTGGAGTTGGATCAGGAAATCTATGCCGGTGGCCGTCTGTCGGCCGCGTTCCGTCAGGCCATCGCCCAACAGCAGGAAGCCCACGCGGCGCAACTGCAGACCGGGGTGAATGTGACCGAGGCCGTCGGCAAGGCCTGGTCGAACATCCTGGTGGCCAATGCCTCGATCGCGGCCAACCGCGAGCAGATCCGGGCAGCCCAAGCCGCCTATGACGGCGTCAAGCAAGAGGCCGAGCTGGGCAGCCGCACCACGCTGGACGTCCTGAACGCCGAGCAGAACCTGCTGTCGGCCAAGGCGTCCGAATTGCAGGCGCAGGCCAACCTTTACGTCAGCCAGTACTCGCTGCTGTCCAGCATGGGCCTTCTGACCGCCGACAAGCTGCATCTGGGGATCCCGACCTTCGACCCGCAAGCCTATTACAATGCGGTGAAGGGCGCCCCGGCCACATCGTCCCGGGGGGCGAAACTCGACCGGATTCTGAAAACTCTGGGCAAATAATCGCGGGTCTTAAGCATTCGTTAGCACTTGTGGCGTCACTTCCTTGAATGAAGGCGGCGAGTGGCTTAGACTTTGCCAAGTTGTGCCGTGCGATCCGCCGGTGTGACGCAGAGTGATGGCAGCAGGACCCAAGCGAATATGGCTGGATCGGTAAATTCGGACGAAGTCGAGGATGTGCTGTCGTCGATCCGGCGTTTGGTCTCGGAAGATCTGCGCCCGATCCCGCGCCCGCAGATCGTGGTCCAACCGGTCGCGGACAAGCTGATCCTGACCCCGGCTTTGCGTGTCGTGTCCTCGCGAAAGCTGAGCGTGGTGCCCAAGGGTGACGCGGTTGCCGAGCTTCCAGATCGCAAGCCTTTGCCGCGCCTTCATCTTGGGGTCGAACATGAGGTGACGCGCGCCACGCCGGATCTGGTGGCCACGCTGGCGCAGGGGGTCGACCAGAACCGCCCGCTGGATTGGGAATCCGAAACCGGTGATCCAGGGCCAGAAGTGGATGGCCTTGACTGGTCCAGCTTCACCTTCGCACGGCGTTCCATGCGGGAGACATTTGCCGCTCAGGTGATTGCCGCCGAGCTCGCAGCACCCTTGGCCTCGCATGTCGACCAGGCGGCAGAGGTCCGCCCCAGCGTGCCAGAGGCGCCGATGGCAGAGGACGTGTCCCCTGACGATCTGACGCCAGAGTTTGACGATTGGGCCGATCAGGCAGAGGCTGAGGCTCTGGCTGCCTTGGACGACCTGCCCGAAGCCCCGATGGCGGAAGTGATCCCAGGCTCGCAGCAGGAAGACGACAACATCTTTTCCGAGCAGGTCCTGCGCGAATTGGTCCGCGATCTGATCCGCGAACAGCTGCAGGGCGATCTGGGTGAAAAGATCACCCGAAACATCCGCAAGATGGTCCGGGCCGAGATTTCGAACGCGCTGGCGGTTCACAAGCTGGACTGACAGCCGCGCAACCATATCCCGGAATGGAAAAGCGCGCCCCGAAGGGCGCGCTCAAGCCATCACAGGACTGTTCAGGCCGCTTCGGCTTGATCCAGTTCCAAAGCGTGACGACGTTCGCTTTCTTCGCGCGACAGCGCAACCGAGGTGCGAACCCCTTTGCCAACAAAATCCATCAAGCCTTTGACCACACGCTCGTTCGGGTCGATCCCGGCGCAGGACAGCACTTCGCGGCCATCGCGCGAGCGGGCCCAGCGGGCGATCTGGTCGGGACCGTTGCCGTACTTCTTGTCATCAGCAATCGCATCATCCAGCGCAGCCAGAACCACCGCTGCAAATAGCTTGCGCGCGCGTTGGCCTTGCTCGAAGTTGAAGGCAGTGCTGTCTATGAAATCGGCCATGTTGCGTCCTACTTCTTACTCTTGTCTTTTCTGACGTTCCGCGCTTGTAACGATTAGAAGACGATTCGTCATGCTGTTTCTAGCATGTCAGCCATGCGTTTGATGCATATCTTTAGACGACGCATCGCAGCATGTTGTTGAAGTCTTCTCAAACCACCCGCGATATATAGACGACAAGCTGAATCGATCAAGCTATTCTAAAGGTGTAGACACAATGACCCTCGCGACGTCCGTTCTTCCCGTCACCGCGCTTCGCCATGCTGTGCGCGAGGCGGCGCGACTGGCCATCCTGCCGCGCTTTCGGGCTTTGGCGGTGGACGAGGTGGCAGAGAAGACGGGTCCGAACGATCTTGTGACGATAGCCGACACCGAGGCTGAAGTGTTGATCTGTGCAAGCCTTGCGCGCGATTGGCCGCAAGCGCAGGTCTTGGGCGAGGAAGGGGTGGCCCGCACCCCCGCCCTGCGTGCGGCAATGGGAACCGCCGATCCGGCGGTGATCGTCGATCCTGTCGACGGGACCTGGAATTTCGCACATGGGCTGGCGGTCTTTGGCGTGCTTCTGGCCGTGGCGCGCGCCGGGCGGCCGGTCTGGGGCATGCTCTACGACCCGGTGTGCGATGACTGGATCGAGGCGGCCGTGGGCGAACCGACGCGCATGGTCACACCCACCTCCAGCCGTATCCTGCGCACCGCTGTCGGCAAGCCGGTTGCATCTTTGAGCGGCTATATCCCCTTGGGCCTGTTTCCGCCCGACAGCAAACGGGCCGTGGCCCTGGCGGGCCTGCCCTTTGGCCGGGTGACCAGTCTGCGGTGTTCGGCGCAGGAATACCGCCTGCTGGCACAGGGCCATGTCGACTTCGTGCTGTCAGGACCAACGCCGCACCCCTGGGATCATGCGGCGGGCGTGCTGGCCGTCGTCGGAGCCGGTGGGGTCGCGCGGTTTCTGGACGGTGGGGCCTATGACACCGCACGGGTGTCTGGCGTGCTGTTGGCCGCCAGTTGCGCGGCGGTCTGGCAAGAGGTGGCGCAAGCCTATGCGGCTCTTGTCTGACCGCGCCCGATTTTTCTACGAAAAATCAGCGATTCACCGGCCCGACCTGCGCTTTTTCACATGAAAATCGGGGCAGACTAGACCCGCGTGACCCTTGCGTCAGCCGCCCACATCTCGCCCTCGGCCTTGTCGAGCCGCAGATGCGCGATCCCGCGGGCCGCACTTTGAGTGAAAAGCCGCCCCACCTCGCGCCCGTCAGCCAGGATGGGGGTGCCGACTGGCGCAGCACCCTCCACCGCGACCAACGCCAGGCCTTTGCGGAGTTCGGTCTTGTGCTTCATCCGCGCAGTGACTTCCTGGCCTACATAGCAACCCTTGCGGAAATCGACGCCGTGCAAGCGTTCAAAGCCGGCTTCCAGCAGATAGGTCTCGTCGGGGATCAGTTCGATGCCCGTCTCGGGGATCAGATGCGCAACACGGATGGCGTCCCAATCCACCGCCGCTTCGGACTTTGGGGCACCATAAAGCCGCCAGCCGAGAGCTGGATGGCGCGGATCGGGCAGGGCACCCAAGGGGGCCTCGCCCAACCCTCGTGTCACCGCCCGGTCTGAAAGGGTCAGGCTGACCTCGGCACGTAAGCGGTAGAGGGACAGCCGCCTGAGCGTGGCATCGGCAACCGCCTCGGGCAGGTCGAGAAACAGGCCTGCGTCATCGTGGCCCACGAAGAAATCCGCGAGATACTTGCCCTGCGGCGTCAGAAGGGCGGCCCAGACCAGTCCAGACCCTTTGGCCAGGGGCAGAACGTCATTGCTGACGAGGCCTTGGAGAAAGGACAAGGCATCCTTTCCGTCCAGGGTGATGATCCTGCGGGTGGTGTCGGTCATGCGCGGTCTCCTGACGTGCAGATATAAACCAGTGCTGCGCCGGGAAAAGGCCTAATCCTTGAACTGCAGGCGGTAGAGGTCGGCATAAAGCCCGCCGCGTGCCAGAAGCTCGGCATGGCTGCCACGATCGACGATCTGGCCCTTGTTCATCACAAGGATCACATCGGCCGCCTGAATCGTGGAAAGCCGATGGGCAATCACCAAGGTCGTGCGCCCGGCCCGCAGACTGTCAAGCGCTTGGGTGACCTGCAACTCGGTCTGGCTGTCCAAGGCCGAGGTCGCCTCATCCAGCAGCAGGATCGGCGCATCGCGCAGCACCGCGCGGGCGATGGCGATGCGCTGCCTTTGGCCGCCCGACAGGGCCGTGCCACGCGGGCCTGCGGCAGAGTTTGCACCCTGCGGCATGGCGTCGACGAAATCGGCATGGGCCAAAGACAAGGCCCGCGCCAAGGCCGCTTCGGACTGGTCCCTGGCCCCCAGCCGGACATTGGCGGCAATCGCTTCGTCAAACAGGGCGGAGTCCTGACTGACCACGGCGAACAGGCTGCGCAATTCTGCCAAGTCCAGATCGCGCAGATCGACGCCGTTCAGCGTGACTTGGCCTGCATCCGGGTCGGCCAACCGGGTCAGCAGATGAAAGATCGTCGTCTTGCCCGCACCCGAGGGGCCCACCAGTGCCGTCACCTTGCCGGGTTCCGCCAGCAAGCTGATGCCTTTCAGGACCGTGCTTTCGGCATAGCTGAAGGCCACATCCCGCATCTCCAGCCGTATCTCTTTCGCCAAAGGCAGCGCTATGGGCCGGACCGGAGAGGTGATTTTCGGCGCCTCGTCCAGAAGCCCGCGCATCCGCTCCAGCGAGGCCCGGGCGGCGGCCCAAAGGCCCGAGACAGAGCCCAACCTGCGCAAGGGTTCAAAGACCAGCCCCATGGCGGTGAAAAAGCTCATGAACTCGCCCAGCGTCTTGGTGCCGGCGATGATCTGCATACCGCCATACAGCATCACCCCGGCAAAGCCCAAGGCGGCCACCACGTCGATCAGCGCCGGAATGGCCGCGGCGGCCCGATCCGAGCGGAACTGCGCGGTCAGGAACTTTTCCAGGGCGCGGCGGTAGCGGGCGACCTCATCCGCTTCAGCGCCCGACAGTTGCAAGGTGCGGATGCCGTGAAACGCCTCGTCGAGTTGTGTTGACAGCGCTCCCGCCGCCGTGCGTGCCGCCCGCGCCGTGCCCCGCACCTTGGCTTGCAACCGGGTGATCGGCAGCGCCAGCAAGGGCACGCCTGCCACGGCGATCAGCGTCCAGCGCCAGTCGATCAGCAAGGCCACCACGGCCAGCGACACCAAGGCCACTGCATCCCGGCCAAAAGCTTGCAGGATCGGCGGCCAGAGGTTGCGCAGGGTGGCAGTATCGCCCCGCAACCGCTCCATCAGGCTGCCCGGCGAATGGGCGAGGTAGAAGGACAAATCCAGCCGCAAGGCATGGGCCAGCATCGCCGCCTGCAGCTCTGCGCCCACCTTTTCCGACTGCCGGGCCATGATCACCTTGTGCGAGAACCCTGCCAGGGCCCGCAGGACAAAGACGCCGCCGACCGAGGCCGCAACCTTGGCCACTACCGCGAAGGCAGCGCCCTGATGCACCTCGTCGAACATCGGGCGCACCAGATAGGAAAGCCCCCCGGTTGCCGCCCCCTCCACCGCCATCAGCAGCAGGGCCAGCGCCAGCAGGGGCCAGCGCTTGCGGATATGGTCGCGCCACAGCCAGCCGAGCAGCCGTCTGGCAGGAATGGCGGTCATGGCCTGGCCTTCTTGCGCAGCGCGGAAAAGCTGGCGGTCAGGCGGTCAGGGTCATAGTCCTGTTCGATCCACTCGCGCAGCGAACGGCCCGCTGCCTCGGTCTCGTACATCGTCAGGAAATGGTCCAGAACACCGGTATGCGAGGCTTTCACATGCAGATAGCGCAGGCTCAGCTGCCGCTTGGCCTCGGCCAAGGGGCGGCCTTCGACCTCCATCAGGTAGATCGCCGCCACCATGCCGGTGCGGTCGGCGCCGGATTTGCAATGGATCAGAACGGGCTTTTCGAGGCGCGGCATCAGGTCAAGAAGCTCAAGAAGCGCGGCGCGTTGCGGCGCGCGCCGGGCCGAAAAGGGGATGTCGTGCAACGTCAGGCCCAAGGCGGCGCAGGCCTCGGCCTCGAACAGATAGAAGCCCTGCTGCGAGGGGCCGCGCAGGTTCAGCACCGATTTAAGACCCAGCCGGTCGCGGTATTGCCGCAGACGCGCCTGCGAAGGTTGGTTGGCCCGCCAGACCCCCGGTGCCACCTGATCCAGATTGGTCCACCAGCCGCGCAGAAAGGCGTGGTCCATCAACTGGAAATGCCACCACGCTGCGCGACGCGCCTCAGGCGTGGAAATATCCGTCCCATAGGCCGCAACCAACCGCTTTTGCAGGGTCAGCATCCGCTTTTTCAATGCGCCAGCCATGCGGGTCCTGAAATCTGCCTCGGGTGCTGCCGCTCTAGCGGCTTTGGCCGTCCCATTCAAGCGGCAGGCCGTTGACCCTCCGGCTGACAGCGTCTAGCCCTTGCGCAAACGGAGAATCCCATGCCGCTTGCCAATGGACGCGCCTATCTTGCCATTCCGGGCCCCTCGGTCCTGCCAGACCGCGTGCTGGCCGCCATGCAGCGGCCCTCGCCCGACATCTATTCCGGCGATCTGGTCGAGTTGGTCGAGGGGCTGTGGCCCGACCTGAAGGCGCTGGCCGGCACCAAGGGTCATGTCGCCTCTTACATCTGCAACGGCCATGGCGCCTGGGAGGCGGCGAACGCCAACCTGTTCTCGCGCGGTGACAAGGCTCTGGTTCTGGCCACCGGGATCTTCGGCCACGGCTGGGCCAATACCGCGCGCGGCTTGGGCGTCGCGGTGCAGGTGATGGACTTTGGCGGCAAGACGGCCGCCGACCCGGCGCAAGTCGAGGCCGCGGTGCGCGCCGATCCCGCTATCCGCGCCGTGCTTTTGACCCATGTCGACACGGCCTCATCGGTGAAATCGGATGTGCGGGCCGTGCGCGCTGCGATGGATGCGGCCGGAAGTCATGCGCTTCTGGCGGTGGATTGCGTGGCCTCGCTGGGCTGTGACGAATTCCGGATGGATGACTGGGGCGTCGATGTCATGCTGGGCGCGAGCCAAAAGGGCCTGATGTGCCCGCCGGGCCTCGGCTTTGTGTGGTTCAACGACAAGGCGCTGGCGGCCTGCGCGGCCTCAACGTGCCGCACGCCCTATTGGGATTGGACCCGGCGCGCCAACCCCGAGGAGTTCTGGCACTACTGGTTCGGCACAGCACCCACGACGCATCTCTATGCGCTGCGCGAATCCCTGACGATGATCCTGCAGGAGGAAGGCCTGACCAATGTCTGGGCCCGCCATGCCGCACTGGCCCGTTCGGTCTGGGCCGCCTTCGACGCCTGGGGACAGGGCAATGCCGCCATCCACCTCAACGTCGCTGACCCCGCCGCGCGTGGCCACTCTGTCACCGCCGCCCGCCTGGGCGCGCCCGACGCCACGCGCCTGCGCCAATGGACCGAGGCGCAAACCGGCGTCACCCTCGGAATCGGCCTTGGTGCCGCGACGCCCGACGACCCCGAGGCAACCGGCGCGCTGCGCGTCGCCCATATGGGCCACGTGAACGCCCACATGACCCTTGGTGCCCTTGCCGTGATGGAAGCGGGCCTGACCGCGCTGAATATCCCGCATGGGGCCAATGCCCTGTCAGCCGCAACCGCCGCAATCGCGCACGGCGTCTGAAGCGCGGCGCATCGGGGCCGCCGAAAAGGCTGAATCTGGCTCGCTGCCCAAGGCGAATGGCAAAAGCGCACTTTCGTTTCGCCTTCTCAAAATATCCCGCGGGAGGGTCCGGGAGGGTGCGAAACCCTCCCGGCGGCCGGCCAAGGGCGCGGCCCGAGGTTATTCTTCGAACAGTGAGGCCAACCGTTCCGTGTCGATCCCCGGCACCACCAACCCCTTGGGCTTGACCGCGGCCACATCGACCCCGGCCACGATCGCATTGACCACGGCTTCTTCGGTGGCCTCGACGGCGGCAAGATACAGCGGGTCCATCACCTCGTTGTTGATCTCGGATCGGGTCAGGACCGTGTCCGATCCTTGCGGCATGGGGCCGGCATTGGCGGTGGAAAAGGCCAGAAAGATATCACCCGAGGAGTTGCCGGCCGGTGTGCCGCCCCGCGCCACGCCCATGGAGGCGCGGCGGGCGAGGTGGCGTAAGGACAGCGCGGACAGGGGCGCGTCGGTGGCGATGACCACGATGATCGAGCCCTGTTCCTTGTCGCGGAATTTGCCCTCGGGCATCAGCTTGCCGACTGGCTTGCCCAGAACCTGAAACCAGTCACGCCGCCCGTGGTTGGCCTGCACCAGCACGCCGACGGTGAAGGCCTGCCCGCCGAGCTTGATCCCCCGCGAGGCGGTGCCGGTCCCGGCCTTGAACTCGTAAGCGATCATTCCGTTGCCGCCACCGGTAGAGCCCTCCTCGACATGGCCTCCCCTGGCCGCGCGGATGGCGGTCTGGGCATGGGCGGGGGTCACGTGCAGGGCGTTGATGTCGTTCAGGATGCCGTCATAGGTTTCAGCCACCACGGGCATGGCCCAGGCATGCTCGGTCGCGAACCAGGCTGCGTAATGGTCGATCATCCATTCGGTGACGCCGTGATGGACGGCCCCCACGCCATGGGTGTTGGTGATGCAGACCGGTCCGATGAAATAGCCTGCGTCGTTGATCCAATGGGTGCCGGTCATCTCGCCATTGCCGTTCAGGGTGAACTGGCCAGCCCAGACCGGCTGCGGGAAGTCGGTGTCCTCGCGCGCCAGAATGGCGGTCACGCCGGTCCGCATCTTCTTGGCCGGATCGGTCAGCGTGCAGAACCCGACGCGGACGCCGGGCACGTCGGTGATGGCGTTCAAGGGGCCGGGCTGGCCGGGAAAGGGCAGGCCAAGGTCTCGGGCACGGGGTTTGGGCATATCAGGCTCCTGCTTTTCGGGCTTGCTGCCCAGATTGGCAGCAGTCTTGCGCCCTGATCAAGTCAGCTTGATCCATTTGCGCAATTTCAAGGCTTTCCGTGTCAGGATTGCGAGCCTAGTATCGGTTGAAACAGCGCGCGGCAGTACCATGACCCGTCCAAAAGCACATCGCCCCATCATCGGCATCATCGGCAATCAGTTTCTGATCAATGACCGCTATCCTGCGACGACAGCGGGCACGATGAATTCTCAGGCCGTGGCGGATGTGGCCGGGGCCATGCCGCTGATCATCCCAAGTGACCCGCGCTTTGTCACGGTGGAGGAACTGCTGGAAAGCTGCGATGGCTTTTTGTTGACCGGCGGTCGCCCCAATGTCCATCCCAGTGAATATGGCGAGGAGGAGACCCCCGCCCACGGCGCATTCGACCGCGCCCGGGATGCCATAACGCTGCCCCTGATCCGTGCCTGCGTGGCACGCGGCCAGCCGTTCCTGGGGATCTGCCGCGGCTTTCAAGAGGTCAACGTGGCGATGGGCGGCTCACTCCACCCCGAAATCCGCGAGATACCGGGCCGAATGAACCACCGCATGCCGCCCGATGCCAGGATCGAAGAACAGTTTGCCCTGCGGCACAAGGTCCGTTTCACTGAGGGCGGCGTCTTTCACCACCTGATGGGTGCGGTCGAGGTGATGACGAATACCCTGCACGGTCAGGGCATCATGCGCCCGGCCGAGCGCATCGTGATCGACGGCCACGCACCCGATGGCACGCCAGAGGCGATCTACGTCCGCGACGCGCCGGGCTTCACCTTGGCGGTGCAATGGCATCCGGAATGGAACGCGGCTGATGACCCCGTCTCGCGGCCGCTGTTTTCTGCCTTCGGTCAGGCCGCCCGCCACTGGGCCGAAGCGCGGCGTCCGTTGCGCCTCAGCGCCTGACCGACCGGACTTTTGCACCGTTCAGACGGCTTTGCCGCATTGCCGGGACTCAGTTGCGGGTCTAGGCTTGGCCACATTCATTTTATCTGACCGCATGAGGCTGTCATGGCCGTCTTTATCGTGGATACGACCGTCACCGCTGGCGGCGATGGCCATACCTCTTTGCAAGAGGCCTTTGCCCAGGCCGTCCAGGCCTCGATTGCCAGCGGGCGAGAGGCGACGATCCGGTTTGTCCAAGCCATCGACATCACCCTGCTGACCACGCTGGTGGTGCCCAAGGGGGCCAGGATCGTCATCGACGGTGCCATCGACGGCAGCACCCAGGTTCAGACCGGCGGCAATGCGGTTGTCCTGCAGGGCGATAGCGGCGCGGGCTATGACCCCAACAGCGGGCTGGCCTATGGTCACACGCTGTTTCGCGTGGCCGCTGGCGGGGCGTTGCGGCTGTCCGATGTGGAACTGGCGAACAATCTTGTCGCCGGCGCAGCAGGCATCAGCGGAGCCAACGGCAGCGACGGGTTGAACGGCACCAACGGCAAGGACAGCGGCGTGCCCGGCTTGGCGGGCAACGGCGGGCTGACCGTTGGCACCTCGGGTACCGCCGGGCAGGCGGCAGTCTCGGGCGTTTTGAACCATGGCACGCTGGTGCTGGACCGGGTCAACATGAACGGGCTCAAGGCCTATGCCGGGCATGGTGGGGCTGCAGGGTCGGGCGGCAACGGGGGCAATGGCGGCGACGGGAATGAGGCGCCTGCCGGCGCCGGTGGACCGGGCGGCAGCGGGCTTGGCCACGCTGCGGTCGGGGGAGAGGCGGCGGCCGGGGTGCTGAACTTCGGCACCGTCAGGCTGCTGGACACGATGTTTCAGAACGACTTCATCTTCGCCGGGGGCGGTGGCAGCGGCGGTTATGGCGGCAAGGGCGGCGATGGCGGCAAGGGTACGCTGGGCGGTTATGGCGGAAACGGCGGCACTGGGGGCAATGGCGCGCGCGGCGGCGACGGCGCGGTGACGGTGCTGAACCACGGCACGGTCCACCTGGATGGCGGCTGGGTGTACAACGCCGCATCCAACCTGATCTGGGGCGGCAGCGGCGCGGGTGGCACTGCCGGGTTGGGCGGCGCCGGAGGCACCGGTGGCAAGGGCAAGGACACCGCCTCGCACGGCGGCCACGGCATCGGTGGTTCCAGCGGACATGCCGGTGCCACCGGGACCGAAGCCGCCGCGGTGGGGTGGAGCGGGACGCACGTGGCGACCAGCTTTTACGTCGAAGCCAACCGGACCAAGATGGACGAATATGCCGGGCCCGCAAACCCCGTGACGGCCCTGACGATCTACCGCTTGGGCGACGCGTCGGGTCTGGGCAGCGTGACCCTGTCGGCGCAGGGGGTGGCCGGTGCCTTGGGCGGCAACCTGCAGGGCGGGCTTTTCAGCGACCGCGTGATCCACTTCGCCGCAGGCGACGCGATGGAGCAGGTCTATGTCTTCGCCCAAAGTGACGGGATCGCAGGCGGACCGGACAGCTACCGTTTCACCATTTCTGCGGCCACGGGCGGGGTGCTGGGCGGCAATCTCACGGCGGACCTCGCCGTGGTCAACCGCGACATCGTGGGGAATGATCAGGCCAATAGCCTGACCGGCACCAGCGGCGCCGATGTCCTTCTGGGCGGGCTTGGCAGCGACACCCTCAAGGGGCTGGATGGCCCGGACCGGCTGGATGGGCAGGGCGGCCTCGACACGGTGGATTATTCCGATGTGCAAAGGGGCCTGAACGGCATGGGCCTTGTGGCGGACCTGTCGGCCAACACAGCCACCGGGCTGGGCACGGGGACCGACCAGATCTTCAACATCGAGAACCTGATCGGCTCGGCCTTCAAGGACACCGTGACCGGCGATATCAACGCCAACCGGATCGAAGGGCGGGCGGGCGCGGACCGGCTTGACGGCGGCTTTGGCAATGACACCCTGGTCGGAGGCCTGGGGCATGATACCCTGACGGGCGGCGCGGGGGCCGACAGCTTTGTCTTCGCCGAGCCTTTGGTGACCGCCAACCTGGACCACATCCTGGCCTATTCTCACACCGACGACACCATCGTCCTGACCCGCACCGGAGCGGGCCCCTTTGACATGCTGGCCTTTGGCGCGCTGACGCCGACCGCGTTTCACAACGGCACCAGTGCAACCACCCTGCACCAGCACATCCTCTACGATCGCGCCTCGGGCACCGTGTTTTATGACGCCGATGGCGCGGGCACCGCCGCCGACCCGATCGCCTTTGCGATCCTGAACAACAAACCCCTGCTGACCTTCGACGATTTCCTGGTGATCTGAGCCTTGTTGTGACGGGCTCAATCGTTATAGTCCTGCCCAAATCACCGGACTGAACCTTGGGGGGAACCGAAATGAAACGGTCGCGCGTCAACGAGATCATGGCAGCCGCAGAGGATCTGATCCGCCACTACGGGTTTGTCCTGCCGCCCTTCGCCAACTGGTCGCCGTCCGAGTTCAAGGCAAATACCCCGCGTGCGCAGCGCGTGATCGACGGCCGTTGCGGCTGGGACATCACCGACTACGGTCAGGGACGTTTTGATGACCTTGGCCTGTTCCTGTTCACCCTGCGCAACGGTTCGCTGGCTGATCTCAAGCGCGGCGGCGGCATGTGTTACGCCGAAAAGCTGCTGATCTCGCGTCAGGATCAGCTGAGCCCGATGCACACCCATGTCATCAAGGCCGAGGATATCATCAACCGCGGCGGGGCGACGCTGGTGGTCGAACTGACCGGGTCGGACCCCGAGGGCCACTGCTCGGACAAGCATGGCGGCATGGTGCGCTGTGACGGAATCGACGTGCCCTATGCGCCCGGCCAGAAGCTGCGGCTGGCGCCGGGCGAGAGTGTCACCCTGATGCCGGGCGACTGGCACGCCTTCTGGGGCGAGGGCGGTGATGTACTGATTGGCGAGGTCTCGACGGTCAATGACGACGTCACTGACAACGTCTTTCGTGAACCGATCGGCCGCTTCGCCAAGATCGAGGAAGATGTGGCCCCGACCCATCTTCTGGTCAGCGATTACGAGGCATGGCTGAAGTAGGGGTTTCACCCTCGGCCCTTGCAGGGCCTCACCCTAGGATATTTGCACAAGTCTGAAAGGGGCGCCAGGAAAGGTGCCCCTTTGCGATTTCATTCTTGCACAAATATCCCCGCCGGAGGCTTCCGCACGCGGGCCCGGGCTCAGGCGGTTGTCAGAAGGTCCTGCAGGATCCGGGTGGCCTCGGCGCGGGGGGCGATCAGCGGCGTGCGGTCCTCGCCGGGGAAAAAGCGCGCGCGGGTGGCCGTGGGCATGGGGTGCGGGGTGGTGATCACCACGCGGGGGCCGATGCGCTGCGTCTCGGCCCGCCAACTTGCGGCGAGCGCGATCTGGGCCGCTTTCGACGCGCCATAGGCCCCGAAGAATTTCTGCCCGGCGCGGGGGTCATCAAAGAACAGAGCCGTGCCCTTGCCCTCGCGCAGCAGCGGTTCGACCATCGGGATCAACTGGCCGGTGGCGCGGATGTTGGTGGCAATCGCCTTGTCCCAGTCCTTGCTGGCCAGTGACCCCGCAGGGGTCATTGGTGTGGCATGGATTGCGGCATGGGCCCAGAGGTCCAGATGCCCCCAGCGTTCATAGATCGACAGGCAGAGATGCCGCATCGCGTCATCATCGGTCACGTCCATCGGCGCCAGCGTCAGCCCGCCTGCACCCGGCAGACCCAGCGCCTTCACCCGGTCGTCCAACTCCTCCAAGCCGCCCACGGTGCGCGCCACAGCCACCACATGCCAACCGCGCGCGGCCAGTTGCTCGGCCAAAGCCGCACCAAGGCCGCGGGACGCTCCGGTGACAAGCGCGATGTTCTGGGTCATGGACTGCCGCCTTCTGAGGGATCGCGGCGGGAATATGCGAGGGCCGGGGCGCAGGCAAGCCCGAAGTGCCGCCGGGGCGCGTGCGGGAATTTTCGTCGAAAATTCGGGCTTGGGGTCAGCGGCCCGTTGCGGCAATCTCAGCCAGTCGCGCCTCTATCAGCTTTCGCACCAGCGTCTCGGGCAGAGGATGGTCGGGGGTGAACGAGATTGCCCCCGCCGTGGTCTTGAAACCCGCCGTTTCCAACGCGAACTCGCCAAGGATGCTGCCAGAATGCGGATAGAAGCCGCAGCTCAGCTTGAAGGCCGCATAGCCTGCCACCATGCGCCCCTTCGGCCCAGGTTGGCGAAAGCCGGGCATGGCGTAGCTGATCACTTCCAGGTGGTCAGGCAATCTGGCCTTGAGAAGGTCGCGCAGGGCTTGCAGGGCCTCGCGCTGAGCTGGGGGCAGGGCCGAAAGATAGGCCTCCACCTCTGCACTCATTCCGCCGCCTTCATCTCGAATCCTTCTTCGATCTTGTCCGAAGGGGTTATGGGGTAATCACCCGAGAAGCAGGCATCGCAGAACTTTGGTGCCTTGGGGTTGCGCCCATTGGCTTCGCCCGCCGCGCGGTAAAGGCCGTCGAGGGTGATGAACTTCAGGGAATCGACGCCGATCCAGTCGCGCATCTCGTCTTCCGACATGGTTGCGGCCAGCAGCTTTGACCGCTCCGGCGTGTCCACGCCGTAGAAGCAGGGCCATGCGGTGGGGGGAGATGCGATGCGGAAGTGCACCTCTGCCGCACCAGCCTCAAGGATCATGTCCTTGATCTTGCGCGAGGTCGTGCCGCGCACCACCGAATCGTCGACCAGGATCACCCGCTTGCCCTTGATCAGCGCGCGGTTGACGTTCAGCTTCAGCCGCACGCCCATGTTCCGGATGCTCTCGGTCGGCTCAATGAAGGTCCGGCCCATGTACTGGTTGCGGATGATCCCCATGGCGTAGGGGATGCCGCTTTCCTGACTGAACCCAATGGCTGCAGGCGTGCCCGAATCCGGTACCGGGCAGACGAGGTCGGCATCCACCGGGGCTTCGCGCGCCAGTTCCACGCCGATCTGACGACGGGTTTCATAGACCGAACGGCCGCCCAAAATCGAATCGGGGCGGCTGAAATAGACATGTTCGAAGATGCAGAAGCGCGAGGCCGGGGCGCCGAAGGGACGCGACGAGGTGATCTTGCCGTCTTCGATCACCACCATTTCACCCGGTTCGATCTCGCGCACGAACTCTGCCCCGATGATGTCGAGCGCACAGGTTTCCGAGGCAAGCGCCCAGGACGAATCTCCCAGACGGCCCAACACAAGCGGTCGGACGCCCAACGGGTCGCGCACGCCGATCAGCTTGGTGCGGGTCATGGCGACCACGGAAAACGCCCCTTCGACCCGGCGCAGCGCGTCTTTCATGCGTTCCGGGATGGTTTTCTGGATCGAACGTGCCATCAAGTGAATGATGCATTCCGAATCCGACGAGGATTGGAAGATCGAACCGCGCTCGATCAGTTCCTTGCGCAGGGCGGCGGCGTTGGTCAGGTTGCCGTTGTGGGCAATGGCCGCGCCGCCCATCGAAAACTCGCCAAAGAAGGGCTGCACGTCGCGGATTGCCGTGGCACCCTTGGAGCCTGCGGTCGAATAGCGCACATGGCCGATGGCCAAGGCACCGGGCAGGGTGTCCATCACCTCGGGGCGGGTGAAGTTGTCGCGCACATAGCCGAAGCGACGTGCGGAGTTGAAGCCCGAGTTCGGGTCATAGCTGACGATGCCGCCGGCTTCCTGTCCGCGGTGCTGCAGCGCGTGCAGGCCAAGGGCCACGAAGTTCGAGGCATCTCCCACGCCGATCACGCCGAAAACCCCGCACTCCTCTTTCAATTTGTCGTCGTCAAAAGGGTGTGCGTAATGGCGCTGCATGGTTCCTCCGGGGTCGGGTGAATCTGCGGGTGGTTTAGGACGTTGAGCCGGGGAAGTCACCCCCGGAAAGGCAATCTTCGCCGCATTGCGGCGGCGCGCCGATCAATTGCCCGTGGCGGGGGCAGTTGTGGGGGCTGTGATCGTCCCGGTTGTGGTCCCGGTCGCCGGGGCAGCGCCTGTCGCCGGGGCAGTGGTCGCCGGGACGGTCGCTGCACCCGTCGGGGCGCAGATGGCCGTCAGACCGTTATACCGGGCGACAATCAGGCTCAGCAGGTTGTCCGGCATGGCGCCCTGAATGCCGCCTTTGAAGCTGGCATACACCTTGGCCGAGCGCGACTTGTCCACCATGTCGATCGACTGGTGCGCCATGTCGTAGATCACGAAGGCTGCCGCAACCAAGGCGATGCCGCGCACGGCACCGAACAGGAAACCAAGACCCTGATCGATCCCGCCCAGAAAAGACCGTTGCACGACCGACGAGAACAGCGGGGTGAACAGTGCTGCGATGATCAGGCCAACCGCGAAGACCAGCGCGAAGGCCGTGATGATCGACAATTCGCAATTGTCGCCGATGACCTTGTTGATCACCGGGATTTCCTTGACCAGCGGTTGGGCGGCGCCCGCGAACAGATAGGCCAGTACGGCCGCCCCGATCCAGCCCGCAATCGCGAGGATCTCGCGCACGAAGCCGCGGGAATAGGCGAGGATGGCCGACAGCACGATCACGCCTGCCACAACGCCATCGACAAGGGTAAATCCGTTCATTCTTCTCTCCCGCGCGCTGGCCTGTTCTCAGCCGGCGCCAAACATCTCGCCCACAAATGCAGTCAGGTCCGGCATTTCACGCAGGCTTATCCCGGATGCCTGTGTATACTTTGACAGACGTGGCGCAATGGCCTGTGTGAAACCAAGTTTCGAGGCTTCTTTCAACCGATTTTCGGTCTGACCCACCGGACGCAGCGCACCCGACAGGCTGATCTCGCCGAAAAGCACCATATCTGGCGGAATTGCCACATCCTCACGGGCGGACAGGATGGCCCCCGCGATGGCCAGATCGGCGGCCGGTTCGTTGACGCGCAAGCCCCCGGCGACGTTGAGGAAGACATCCAGCCCCGCGAAAGAGATGCCAACCCGCGCCTCCAGCACCGCAAGAATGGTGGACAACCGCCCGCCGTCAATGCCCACCACGGTGCGGCGCGGCGTTCCAAGGGTGGAGGGGGCCACCAGCGCCTGGATTTCGGTCAGGACCGGTCTGGTGCCTTCAATGCCGGCAAAGACCGCTGACCCCGGTGTGGCCTTCTCGCGGTCCGACAGGAACAGGGCCGAGGGGTTTGACACCTCTGCCAGACCCGCGCCGGTCATCTCGAAGACGCCGATTTCGTCCGCTGGGCCGAAGCGGTTCTTTACGGCACGCAGGATGCGGAACTGATGGCCACGCTCGCCTTCGAAATACAGCACGGTGTCGACCATGTGTTCGACAACCCGTGGCCCGGCGATCTGGCCGTCCTTGGTGACATGGCCGACCAGAATGATCGAAACGCCGCGTTTCTTGGCGAAGGTCACCAGTTCATGCGCCGCGGCGCGGACTTGGCTGACCGAACCCGGCGCGGATTCAATCGAATCCAGCCACATCGTCTGGATCGAATCAATCACCGCCAGCGCGGGACGTTCCCGGTCGAGCGTGGTGAGGATGTCGCGCAGGTTGGTTTCCGCCCCCAGCATCACGGACGCATCCTGCAGCCCCAGACGCTGCGCCCGCATCTGCACCTGCGCCGCTGCCTCTTCGCCCGAGACATACATGCACTTCAGCCCCGCCCGCGCAAAGGCCGCCACCGCCTGCAGCAGCAGCGTCGACTTGCCGATGCCCGGATCGCCGCCGACCAGAATGGCCGAGGCCGCCACAAGCCCGCCCCCCAGCACCCGGTCCAACTCTGCCATGCCAGAGGCCGCACGCGGCGGCGCTTCGGCTTGCGTGGCCAGATCGGTCAGCGGGATCGTGCGCCCCTTGGCCACCGGGCCCTTGGGGCCAGCCGACAACGGCGATTCTTCAACCAGCGTGTTCCACGCCATGCAGGCATCGCACTGGCCGTTCCACTTCTTGTGACTGGCGCCACACGCCGTGCAGGTGAAGGTATGGGAGGATTTGCTCATCCCGCCTTCATGCCAGAGCGGGGGGGAGGCATGCAAGGCAGGACCGATCACGCGGTTTTTTGAACGCGCCCGTGCTTTGCGGTTAAGCTTGCGCAAACGCCAAAAGGGAATTTCACCATGGGGCTTTCCATCACCGTCGATCAGGACACCGACTTCACCACCACCAGCTTTGCCTTTCTTGCCACAATCACCTTCACCAATCTGACGTTTCTGCATCCGGCGACCGCGACCTTTTCCAGCCTCGCGCTGGATGGGTCGCAGATTTACAATACCCTGCAAATTGTCGGCAGTTCGGGCGTCAATAACCTGATCTTCAACGGATCCTCTGCCAATGCCAGCCAATGGACCTTCGTCAGCTGGAGCGCAGGCGACAGCGTGACCTTCACGGGCAGCACCGGCGACGACATCATGACCGGCCCCTCGCTCGCATCGCAAGCCGCCGCGAAGTTGAGCGGTCTGGCCGGCAATGACACCCTGACCGGCTCTACCGGGCATGACAGTCTTTATGGCGGCGCTGGCGATGATGTGCTGCTCTCGAACGGCGGAATTGTCGCCGGTGGGGCAGGGCGCGACACCTTCGTTCTAGGCGGAATCGATCCAGGTGTGGCACTGCAGATCGACATCGGTGACGGCGGCGGTGGGCGCACGGACACTTGGGGCCACAAGCTGTCGGGCATTGACCGGCTCTACGGCACGGCGACCCCCCTGAACGACATCATCGGAGGAGGCGGTGCCAATGACCGCGTCAACGCGGGGGCGGGCGACGATTCCGTGCTGGGGCGCGGCGGAAATGACATCCTGTGGGGCTATGCCGGGGATGATACGATTGATGGAGGCACCGGCAATGACGTGATAAACGGCGGCGGCGGGACCGACCTGTTGACCGGGGGCACCGGGGCCGACCGCTTTGTCTTTGACACGGCAGAAGAAAAGGGCAATTCGACCTTGAACCACAGCGATGTCATCACGGACTTTGTGACCGGCATCGACAAGATCGACCTTCGTTATTTCACGGCCGATGTGTTCAATCTGTACCACGATCACCTTGTTTTCCTTGGCCAAACACCATTTTCATCCGATTATTTCGGGGTGCGGGCCTTCACTTCGGGGACGGATACGATCATTCAGGTCGGCCTTGAGCTGAACGTGGTCTACGACAGCGTCGATTCGGTCCTCGAGACCATCCGCCTGACTGGCCATCACGCGGTTACCGCAAACGATTTCATCCTTTAGGGCTCCCTGCCGCCGAAAGCCCCAGTGACGCCTGGGTGCAGACGGTGGACAGCCACAGTGTTCTGGCCAAGGGGGCGAAGATGGCAAGGATGGGCATCGGCAGCGCCAACACAGGATAGGTCTGTTACAGGCTTTGCAGGCCCGAGACGTCCCGGATTTCTGCCATCCCGAAGAACGGCAGCAATGGGCGCGAACCCTGCGACGGGGGATTGCACCTGGGGGCAGACGGTGAGGCCGCGCGGGTCACGCAACGGCCCAACGTCAAGCCACGGGCCAACGCTATTTCACCGGCTTGGTGAGGCTGACGACATTGGCCGGGGTCAGATCCTCGTGGTCAAAGTCGTAGCCAAGGGTCGGCAGTATCTCTTTTAGATCGGCCTCCAGCCGCCGGATCTGCTGATGGGCGCTGCGTTCTTCGGCCTCGACATCCGTCAGCCAGCGGCGCAGTTCGTCGCAGGTGCGGCGCGCGGCAGCGATATGGTTGGTCAGGGCATGCGCCTCTTCTTGCCGTTGTGTCAGGAACAGCCGGGCGCGGCTGACCTTGTCGTCCGAATAGGTGCGGGCCAGATCGCGCGACAGAAAGCTCATCTCGGCCGCAAGGTGCAGCAGTTCGGGTTCCAGTTGACCCAGATCGGGGTGCTGGCGCAGGTGGTCAAAGCGGGCGCGCATCGATTCAAACTCGCCCGACAGCGCGAAAACCCCGACCCGGTCGGCGGCATGGGCGATGCGGTAGGCGCGGGCAACGTCCTCCAGCCCCACGGCGAAGGAGCGGTGGCTGCGCTCCAGCCGGGTGACACGGCGTTGGGCGGGCAGGTAGAACAGCAGGGCCAGCAACAGGGCCGTCAAGGCGATCTGCGCCCACATGCCGGCCTGCGGAACCGGCTGTCCGCCGTAAGCGGCCGTCACCTCTGGCCAAGGCAGCAGTCCAAGGCCTGCGGCCACGGTGGCTGCTGTCAGGCCAAGCGCGGACAGCAGCAAAATTCCTTGAACACTCTGACCGACCCAACCCTGAAGCTGTCGCAAAGTCTCTTTCAATGTCACTGGCATCGCACACCCCCAAATGCGTCAATTTCAAGGCAAATTTTACGGGTTTGGCAATGATTTTCGTGTGTTGTCGGGCAAAGCTCATCAAAAACCCAAGTAAACCCCCGGATTGTTTCGGCCCGCGAAACACCCCTCAACCACAGCGTGAGCTTGGCCTAGCGAACAGATTCGATGGGGCCTTCGGCGCGGCCGTGGATGAACTGTTGCAGGTAAGGGTCTGGCGCGGCATCCATTTCCGAAACCGGGCCCGTCCAGCGGATCAGTCCGTCATGCAGCATGGCCACGCGGTCGGCAATCGCGCGGACCGAGGTCATGTCATGGGTGATCGTCATGGCTGTCACACCCATCTCGACCACGATCTCTCGGATCAGGGTGTTGATGACGCCGGACATGATCGGGTCCAGCCCGGTGGTGGGTTCGTCAAAGAAGATCACCTCGGGCTCTGCCGCGATCGCCCGGGCCAGACCGACGCGTTTTTGCATGCCGCCGGACAGTTCTGCCGGGTAAAGGTCGGCCACAGTGGGTTTCAGTCCGACCCGGCGCAGCTTTTCAATCGCCACTGCGCGCGCCTGATCCTTCGCCATCGCCTTGGCCCCACGCACCAGACGAAACGCCACATTTTCCCACACGCGCAGCGAGTCAAACAGGGCGCCGCCCTGAAACAGCATGCCAAACCGGGCGAGGAAGGCATCGCGGTCGCCACGCGTCACATCCTGCCCCTCCAGCGTGATGGTGCCCTGATCGGGGTGAACAAGACCCAGGATGCATTTCAGCAGCACTGACTTGCCGGTGCCCGAGCCACCAATGATCACCATGCTTTCGCCTTTGGGGATCGCAAGGTCGAGGCCCCGCAGCACGCGGTTGGGTCCGAAGGCTTTGTGAACATCGGTCAGGGTGATCATGATGAAAAGAACATCCCCGTCAGGATGTAATTTGCCGCCAGGATCAGGACCGAGGCCGCCACCACCGCCGATTTCGTCGCTGCGCCCACGCCCTGCGCACCCCGGCCCGAGTTCATCCCGAAGTAGCAGCCCATCAGGGCCACGATGAACCCAAACACCGCGCCCTTCACAAGGCCCGAGCCGACATCCCAGAACTCCAGAAAATCCGAGGTGTTCTTGAGGTAGGTGGAGGAGTTGAAGCCCAGCTTGGTGATGCCCACGATCCAGCCGCCGGAAATCCCGATGCTGTCGCCCACGGCCACCAGAACCGGCACCGCCAGCGTTGCCGCCAGCACGCGCGGCACCGTCAGGTATTTCATCGGATGGGTGGACAGCGTGACCAGCGCATCAATCTGCTCGGTCACCTTCATCGTGCCGATCTCGGCCGCGATGCTGGAAGCCACGCGGGCCGCCACCATCAAGCCCCCCAGCACCGGCCCCAGTTCACGCGCCATGCCGATGGCCACGATCTGTGGCACGACAGCTTCGGCCGAAAAGCGCGACCCGCCAGAGTAGATTTGCAACGCCAGCGCGCCGCCGGTGAAGAAAGCGGTCAGTCCGACGACGGGCAGGGAAAACCAGCCGATCTGCAGCAGGGACGCCCCGAATTCGCGCCAGTAGAACGGCGGGGTCAACAGATGCCGCAGCGTCTCAAGCGCGAAAAGCGTCACGCGGCCAAAGGCCGCCAAAGCCGCCAGCACCGGTCGTCCGATGCGTGCCAGGAGCGTCCCGATCATCCGCGTGGCCCTCCGACATAGCGGCGGTCCAGGCGCGGGGCCATGCGGGTCAGCAGTTCATAGCCGATGGTGCCGGCCACATCGGCCAGCTGGTCGACGCTTTGATTCGGGCCGATCAGGTCCAGCCGGTCGGGCGCGTGGCCAAGGTGACTGACATCCACGGTGATCAGGTCCATCGAGACCCGGCCGACCAGCGGGCAGGGCACATCCCCGGCCCACAGCGTGGCGCGGCTGGACAGCGCGCGCAGGATGCCATCGGCATAGCCGCCCTGCACGGTGGCAATCAGGCTGGGTTCCTTGGCGACCCAGGTGCAGGAGTAGCCCACGGCCTCGCCAGCCGCGACCAGACGTGTCTGCACCACGGGCAGCGACAGGCGGACGACGGGGGCAGCCCCCTCATAGGGGCGTCCGCCATAGAGGCCGATGCCGGGGCGGGTCAGGTCGAAGTGATAGGCCGGGCCCAAAAGGATGCCACCGGTGGCCGCGAACGAGCGTGCCACGCCTGTCCCGTCGGTCATGGCGTGGAAATTGGCCAGCTGCACCTCGTTCATCGCGTGATCGGGGTCGTCGGCACAGGCAAGGTGCGACATCAGCAGTTCCGGCCCGGCTTCCAGCACGAAGGGGGCCGCAGCCTCCCACTCGGCCTCTTCCATGCCAAGGCGGTTCATGCCGGTATCCAGTTGCACGCCAAAGGCATGGCCGGGCAACGATTCCAGATGCCGCGTGACCTGGTCAAGGCTGTTGAGCATCGGCGTCAGGTCATGGTCGCGCAAGCTTGCGGTATCGCCCGCCATGTGGCCGGACAGGATGTTGATCTGCGGCCCGGGGCCAAGCGCCTTGCGGACCAGAACGCCTTCTTCCGTGGCCGCCACAAAGAACCGTCGCGCCCCGGCATGGGCCAACGCCCGCACCACCGGCCCCACGCCCAAGCCATAAGCATCGGCCTTCACCACACCGGCCGTCTGAACGCCCGAGGCCGAGGCACGGTCCAGCGCCCGCCAGTTGGTGGTCAGCGCGTCAAGGTCTATGGTCAGGGATGCTACAGCCATGCGGCGGTTTTGACAGGCGGGGGCGTGGGGTCAAGGGGGAAAAGCAGGCCCTGCGGCGTTAGCGCTGCTGCGGGTGCAGTGTGGCATGGTGTAGGCTGATCGCAAACCTGAAGCGAGACCCTCTGAAGCGAGACCCTATGACCGAAGACACCCGCGACCTGAGCTTGACGCTGCTGACCATCCTGGGCCTGACCATTGCAGCGGTCTCGACCTTCCTTTTGCCTTTGCCGCAGGCGGTGGTCAGCGTGGCACTGGCTTTGGCCTATCTTGCGGGGGGCGTGCCTGCCGGGATCGAGGCGCTGCGCGCGCTGTTCGGCAAGTTCCGGCTGGACATCGACCTGCTGATGGTGGTGGCGGCCCTTGCCGCAGCCTCGGTCGGTGCGGTGCTGGAGGGCGCGGTGCTTTTGGCGCTGTTCTCCCTGTCCGGCACGCTGGAGCATCGCGCCCTTGGCAAGGCCCGCCGCGCGGTCGAGGCACTGATGGCACTGCGCCCGGAAACCGCGCTGCGTCTGGGACCGGAGGGCGTCGAGGAGGTGGCGGTGCGTGACCTTGCGGTGGGGGACCGCGTGATCCTGCGCCCCGGCGCGCGGGTGCCGGTCGATGGTGTCCTGTCCGAAGGCCTGGGCGAAATCGACGAAAGCACCATCACGGGGGAATCGGTGCCGGTGGCCAAAGAGCCGGGGTCAAAGTTGCACGAAGCGACGGTGAACCTGAACGCCGTCTTGACGATGGAGGTCAGCCGCACGCTCGAGCAATCGACCGTCGCCCGGATGATTGCGCTGGTGACCGAGGCGCAGGGCATGAAGGCCCCCTCGGAACGCTTCAGCGACTGGTTCGGCCAGCGCTATACGGTGGCGGTGCTGGTGGGCTCGGTCGCGGCCTATCTGGTGTTGCTGGTACTGGGAGTCCCGCCTGCCAAGTCGCTTTATCAGGCTGCCACGCTGTTGGTTGCGGCCTCGCCCTGCGCGGTGGTGATTTCGGTCCCGGCCGCGATCCTGTCGGCGCTGTCGGCGGCGGCGCGCGGTGGCGTGCTGTTCAAGGGCGGTGCCGCACTGGAGCAGTTGGCCAAGGTCAAGACCTTTGCCTTCGACAAGACCGGCACCTTGACCACGGGTCGCGCCGAAGTGACGGCTGTCGTGGCGCTGGAAGGGGAGGAGGACGCCTTCCTGTCCCTGCTCGCCGGGATCGAGGCACATTCCGAACACCCGATCGCCGGTGCCATCCGGCGCGAGGTCGCCCGCCGCGATCTGGTGCCGGCGACGGTGACCGAAGTGATCACCTCGCCCTCTGAAGGCATCACCGGCACCGATGCGCTGGGCGCGCTCTGGGCTGGCAATCCGCGCATGGTGGCACGGATGGGGGCGGCGCTGGATCACCTGCGCCTGACGGAAATGACCTCGGGCAGCCAGACGGTGGTCTATCTGGGCCGGGGCCCCCTGCTGTTGGGCGCCATCGCCGTGGCAGACCAGCCGCGCGCCACCTCGCGCGCCGGGATCGCGGCCTTGCGGCGCGATGGCGTCAGCCAGATCGTCATGATGACCGGCGACCGCCGGCCGGTGGCCTTGCGCATCGCCCGGACGTTGGGCATCACCGAAGCCGAAGTTCACGCCGACATGCTACCGCAGGACAAGGTGGCGCTGGTGGATGACTTGGCGCGCACCACCAAGGTCGCCTTCGTGGGCGACGGCGTCAACGACGCCGCCGCACTGGCCCGCGCCGATGTCGGCATCGCGATGGGGGCCGCCGGGTCCGAGGTCGCCCTGCAGGCCGCTGACGTGGCGCTTCTGTCCGAAGACATGGAGCGTCTGGCCGCCGCCCACCGCCTGGCCCGCCGCACGATGCGGGTGATCCGCCAGAACCTGACCTTCGCCATCGGCGCCATGGTGGTGCTGGTGACCGGTGGTCTGTTCTTCCACCTCCCGCTGCCCTTGGCCGTCATCGGCCACGAGGGCGGCACCCTTCTGGTGGTCCTGAACGGCCTGCGCCTTTTGGCCGACCCGATCCGCACGACCTGAGGGCGGTGCCGCCTTTGCTCCGATATGCATGGCCTATGTGCAGCCCCGTTTGCCGTGCTTTGGGCGGGCGGCAGCGGCGGGGGCCCGCCATGGCCGCCGCCCTCAGCCCTTTCGCAAAACCTGCGTCACTTCGGCCAAAATCGACAGGGCAATCTCTGCGGGGGACTTCGCCCCGATGTTCAAGCCAGCCGGCGCATGGATCCGCGCCAAGTCGGGATCGGTGAACCCCAAGGCCCGCAGCCGATCCAGTCGCTTGGCATGGGTCCGGGTCGAGCCGAGACAGCCGAGGTAGTAGACCGGTGACCGCAAGGCGAAGGCAATCGCCGGGTCGTCCAGCTTGGCGTCATGGGTCAGGGTGATGATGGCACTGCGGGCGTCGGGGGCGAGGCGGGGCAGCGCCTCGTCAGGCCACTCTTCGACCAGGGCCTCCTGCGGAAAGCGCGCGGCCGAGCCGAAGGCCGAGCGCGGGTCGATCAGCGTCACGGCATGGCCAAGGGCGCGCGCCATCGGCACCAGCGCCTGCGCGATCTGCACCGCCCCCACCACGAACAGCCGCAGGGGCGGATTGTGCACGCCGATGAAGCGGTTTTCGTCGGCCGCCGATTTATCGGCGGCCAGCGCCCGGTCGACCACGGGATCGTGGCCCTTGGCCACGAGACGGTGGTCGAAACTGGCAAGATCGGTCACCAGCGCCACGGCGGCAGGTGCGGCACGCGCCGCAACCAGGTCTGCCAGCAGCGTTTCGGGCAGGGCGGTGACACCCTCTCCCACCGGCTCCAGCAGGACCCGGATCGTGCCGCCACAGGCCAGCCCCACCGCAAAAGCCGCTTCATCCGCCACGCCATAGGTCAAAAGCCGCGCCATTCCGCCCGACTGCGCCTCGGCCACCACGGCGCCTTCGACACAGCCGCCCGAGACAGAGCCCATCATCGCCCCCGTGGCATCCACCACCATCTGCGAGCCCGGGGGACGCGGGGCAGAGCCCCAGGTCTCCACCACCGTGGCCAGCCAAGGCCTGCGGCCGCCGCGCAGCCACTGAAGGGCAATTTCGGGGATCTGATCGGGGGAAAGCGCTTGGTCTGACATGGTCACCTCTGCCGCCAGTCTGAACCCATCCGCGCCAAAAGGAAACGCCGCCGGAGGTCATCCGGCGGCGTTTGATGTCATTGCCTGTCTCAGTTGGCAGCGGCCTGTTGCAGCAGGGGCGTGATGATGCGCACCGCAACCCGGCGGTTGGCCAACTCGTCACCCTGGCTGTCGACCACCAGTTCCGTCTCGCCATATCCCTGCACCACCATGTTCTCCGGCGGCACCTGGAAGTATTCGGTCAACGCTTTGGCCACCGATTCCGCGCGCCGGTCTGACAGCGCAAGGTTGGACGCGGCAGAGCCGACCGCGTCGGTGTGGCCTTCGATCAGGAAGACTTCGCCGGGGTTCTGGTCGATCATGTCGGTGATGAAGGTGCCCAGCTTGTTCAGCTTGCGCGCCTCGCTGGGGTCAATTGCGGCGGAACCCGTCGCAAAGGTGATGTTGTTGATGTCGATCGTCGGCGCCAGCCAGCGCACCTCTTTGATGGTGCGGATCTGGCGCAGCGAGAACTTCTGTCCCAGATCTTCGGTATTGGCCGAGGCCAGGGCCGCCCGCATCGCGGCGTCGCTGCCGTCCACGGTGATCTTGTTGCGATCCGCCTGCGGTTTCGGCAGGGTGGAGACGTCGATCGTGTGTTCCGGCTGCAGGTCATCGATCAGCACGGTCGCCTTGCCGTGGCGGTCATAGGCCACCCGTTGCAGCACGCGGCCGGTCGCATCGCGGATCGTGGTGATCTGGCTGCCGTCCTGACGGGTCACCACCGAACGGGTCGAACCGTCCTTGAACGTCTCGGTCGTGACCTTCGAGCCCGGCTCGCGCAGCAACGAGTTGTCATCCTTGTAGACCTGATAGCTGCCGTCCTGTTGCTTGACCACAACCCGGTCACCGGTGTTGGAAACGACCTGCTGCTGGTTGTTGTTGATCATCGCGCCGATGGCCAGCGCGCCAAGCGCCAGAAGGCCGACTTTTTCCAGATCCGACAGGCCGGATTTCTTGCCCGGCGCCACTTGAACCGGCGCCGCCGCGAAGTCTTGCGAGGACGAGCGGGTGTTGGCATCGGTCACGGTTTCGGTCGTGACCGTCACGTCCTTCGAAGTCGGCGGCAGCAGCTGGTCTTTCGGCGCCACCGTCAGATCCTTGTTGTCCGCCGCCGCAGCCGCCACCGGCGCGGCCGGGGCCTGAGTGTTGCCTGCGGTTTGCTCGGGGGTGGCGAGGATGGTTTCCAGCGTCTTGACGGCCTGCTGATCGACAACCGGCGCTTCGACGGGTTTCAGGCTTGGGTCGGCAGCGGCCTTGGCGGCAGCGTCCTGCTCGGCCTTCTTGGCGGCCGCGATGTTGGCGGCATCCATGGCAGCCTGGTCGGCAGCCGCCTTGTCCGCGGCGGCCTTGTCTGCTGCGGCTTGGTCCGTGGTCGACTTGTCGGCAGCGGCCTTGTCTGCTGCGGCTTTGTCAGCGGCTGCCTGATCGCTGGCCGCTTTGTCGGAGGCCGCCTTGTCCGCGGCAGCTTGGTCGACAGCGGCCTTGTCAGCGGCGGCCTTGTCAGCAGCGGCCTTGTCCGCGCCAGCGGCACCCATCGCCGCAACCTTCTTTTCGGCCAGAGCCGTGCATTTCGGGATCTTGGTCGCATAGACGCAAAGCGCGCCGTCCGGGCAGACCGAGGATTTGTCGGGCAAACAGATCACTTCCTGGCCACTTGCCGTCGTGACCGACTTGAACTCTGTCACAGCCTTCGAAGTCGGGGGCGTGGTCTGGTCGCCAGCGGACTTGTCAGCGGCAGCCTTGTCCGCTGCGGCCTTGTCGGCGGCGGCTTGATCTGCTGCAGCCTTGTCAGCAGCAGCTTGATCAGCAGCGGCCTTGTCGGCGGCGGCTTGATCCGCGGCAGCCTTGTCAGCAGCAGCTTTGTCGGCGGCAGCGTGATCAGCAGCGGCCTTGTCTGTCGCGGCTTTATCCGCAGCGGCTTGTTTGGCGGCAGCCTTGTCAGCTTTGGCTTGCTCGGCAGCTGCTTTGTCGGCGGCGGCTTTGTCCGCAGCCGCTTGATCCGCAGCGGCCTTGTCTGCAGCCGCTTGATCCGCAGCGGCCTTGTCTGCTGCGGCCTTGTCAGCGGCAGCCTTGTCGGCGGCGGCCTGATCGGTCGCGGCCTGGTCTGTGGTGGTGCCCGGATCTGTTGCCGGGGCGGCAGTCCCGCCCGCGGCGGCGGCAACCGCCTTCTCGGCATTCGATTGGCAATTCTTGGGGTTCTTGGCCACGACGCAGAAGGCGCCATCCGGGCAGGCGGTCTTCTTGTTGGGCAGACAGATCACCGACTGGTCGCCCACTTTCACCGTTTGCAGATCCTGCGCCTGGGCCGCAAAGGGCGGCACCACATAAAGCGCCAAAGACAGGATCGTGGCCGTGTTTATCAATAATTTCATGCACACACCTTTCGTGAGGAAGTGGTCGGGTCTTATTTCAAAGTTCGTCGGTCTGATTCTGCCGGGAACCTGTGCCGTTGTGCCAGAATTCCTGTGTGATATGCGATAGCGCAGACCTGAGAGGCCATGACGAGACGTAACCTCGGCAACACTCTGCCAGCTTGATATTGCATCGATCATAGTCTTGCATCACGCGCCGTCCGGTGACGCTAACGCAGGCTAGTTGCCAGCCTGAAGCGCCAGAGTGCGCCGGATGTTTTGGGCGTGGACGGTCTGATAGGGCGCAAACCACGTCAGTGTTCCCGCGGCGAGGTCGGGGCCGATCACCTCGGCCAAAGGCAGGGCAGCGCGGGTGGGGTCGGACCGCAAGCCTTGCAGCCAGCGGATATAGGTTTGGGTGGCGCTCAGCAGGGCGGGTCCGTAGCCGCCGGCGGCAATCACCTCGGCCGCGCCATGGTTGGGCAGGATGTGGCGTGGTTGCAGGGCCACCAGACGGTCAAGGTCAGCCAGATGGAGGGCGAAATCGTCGGGCTCTCCGACATAGGTGACGCTGTCTTCGACAGTATCACCAGCCAAAAGGACGCCCTCGTCGGGCAACCACAGGACAGTGGCGTCGTCGGAGTGGATATTCGCCTCGATCAGCACGATGCGGCGCGTGCCAAGGGCCAGCTCCATTCGGCCCGAAAAGATGCGGTCGGGCAGGATCAGCGGAGAGATCACGGGCAGGCCGTGAAAGCTGCCGTCCTCGATGCCGGCCTTGTGCTCGGTCAGATGGGCCAGCGTGCGCGCCGTGGCGATGACCGGCACCCCCGCGAATGCGGCCGTGCCGGCGACATGGTCCAGATGCCAATGCGACAGGATGACGGTCAGCCGGGTGACGCCCCGTGCCACAAGTGCCGCCTTGATCGCCTCGGCATGGGGCAACGAGACATGGGTGTCATAGACCAAGGCCTCGTCTCCGCTGATCAAGGCATAAGACGCAATCCCCAGCGAGATCGCCCCGTCATCCACCCAGTTGTCCTGCGGAAGAAAACGGTGTCCTGCGACGCGGCCATCGTGGAAGGCCAGGATGCCGGGATGCGGTTCAAGAACGCGCAGATGCTGGGTGATGCCGGATGTCATGACGACAGGGTGCGGGTTGTGCGCTCTGGGGTCAAGCGGTTTGCCTAGGGGCGGTGGGCCTGCTAGCCTCAGATCATGCGGTCTACCCTTGTGCTCACGGTCAAGAATGAAGGTGCCTTCCTGCTGGAGTGGCTGGCCCATCATCGCGCCTGCGGCTTCACCGATGTGCTGGCCTTTTCCAACGATTGCGACGATGGCACCGACACCATGCTGGACCGTCTGGCGGCGATGGATTGGCTGACCCACATCCGCAACACCGGCCCGCATGACGAGGGTCCGCAATGGGCTGCGCTCAAGGTGGCGGACAAGCACCCCCTGGTGCGGCAGGCCGACTGGGTCCTGTTTGCCGATATCGACGAGTTCGTGAACATTCATGTGGGCGCCCGACGCCTGCCGGACTTGCTGGCGGCCTTGCCCAAGGCGGATGCCATCCCGCTGACCTGGCGGCTGTTCGGCAATGCCGGCGTGATCCACTATGAGGACCGTCCCGTCACCGAGACCTTCACCTTGGCCGCACCGGTCACGCTGGGCTGGCCGTGGCGGGCGCAGATGTTCAAGACGCTTCACCGTCCTGCGTTCTTCCGCAAGCTCGGGGTGCATCGGCCCAAAAGCCCCGCTCCGGGACCGGAGGCGCGCTGGTTTGACGGATCCGGGCGATCGGTGGCGCTGGGTCAGCGGCTGTTTTCCGACTACCGGCAGGACAATTACCGACTGGTGCAACTGAACCACTATGCGCTGGGCGCTGCGGAAAGCTATCTGGTCAAATGCGATCGCGGCCGCGCCAACCGCGAGGCGCAGGCGTTTGATGTGGGCTATTGGGTGGAACGCAACCTGTGCGCGGTCGAGGATCGCGCGATCCTGGCGCTCGACAGCGCCGGGCTGCGCCAGGAGTTGCATGCCGACCCGGTCCTTGGCGCGCTGCATGGGCAGGCGGTGGCATGGCGCAGGGCACGTTTCGCCGCCCTGATGGCCGAAGAGCCGTGGCGCGGTCTGTTTGGCAGATTGTTGATGGTTGGACCAAGCCGCGCTCTTTCTGCGGCAGAGGCGGCGCTGATTGTGGCCCATCGCGGGCAAAGCTGACGGCTGGAAACAGTCCTTTCGCACTGTCCTGCCTGCGGGGGCAATCTTCCCGCTTATTTCCTTGATACGCCCAGCATTGGGGCGATAATGCAACTTGGGGGTTAGCTCGGGTTGCCAAAGTCAGGCTACCTTTCGGGTGCGGCCAGAATGGTGAACGACATGAGTGACCTCGACAGCGACGTGATGCTGGATGCCTCGGCCGCGCAAGATCGCGCCGAATGGATGCGCGCCATGGATGCGATTGGAGAGGACAGCGGCTATTTCCAGAAGGTCGGCGCCGCGCACAGTGCGCTGTTTCTGGACAATTCCCCGACCTTGCTTGTGACCTTCGACAACTATGGCGCCGCGCGCGGCCGGGCCAAGCAATTGCCGGCGGGCATGGCCTTGGCGGACGAATGCGACTGGTCGCACCTGTGCCTGTTGTCCGAAGCCGGGCCTTGGTACCGCGACCCTGCCGTTTATGCCTATTTCGACCGCTTGGTAGACGAGGGCTTCTTTGAGGATTTTGACCGTGTGCTGTTTTATGGCGCAGGGGCATCGGGCTATGCGGCAGCGGCCTTTTCGGTGACGGCACCGGGCGCACGGGTGCTGCTTTTGAACCCGGTCGCCACCCTGAACCCCGGCCTTGCCAATTGGGACAACCGGCATCGCGAAGCACGGCGGCTGGACTTCACCTCACGCTATGGCTTTGCCCCCGACATGATCGAAAGCGCTGCGGTGGCGACGGTGATCTGCGATCCGGGCCAAAGTCTGGATGCGATGCATTCCGCCCTGTACCGCGCCCCCCATGTCAACCGCTTTGACGCGCGTCTGGCAGGGGCGGATGTCGAGGGGGCTTTCGCAAGGATGGGCATTCTCAACCATCTGATTTGTGCGGCGATGGACGGCAAGCTGTCACCGGCCCGCTACGGCGCCTTGTGGCGCAACCGGCGCGACGATCTGTCTTACCTGCGCCTGCTGCAGGTCGCCGCAACGCCGCGTCCTGCGCGCGAAATCATGGTGTGCCGCAACGTGGCCAACCGGCTCAATCAGGGCAAGTTCAAGAAGCGTCTGGCGGATCTGCTGGCAAAAGCCTGACCCGGGGGATCTGTCTGACAAAGAACGGATGACGGTCACCGGGCGAGACGGCAGTGTTCCGTTGCGGAAAGATCTGGCCCCTCAGTCGCCGGTGGCCATGTTGGTCAACTCGTCCGCCCGCGTGGCCGAGACCCGGGCCCGGCACTGATAGATCACCATCTCTTCCATCGAACCACCGTGATAGGCGTAGCCCTCGGCCGTGCAGGTGTTGTCGCGAAAGTCGATCCAGGCGCGCTGCGAGGCGCGCAGAGCAGCCTCGGCCCCGCGTTCGGAGGCATCCAGATTGATGTCGATGCTTTTCATCGCGGCGATGGCCACCTTGTAAGCGTCGTTGAGCTTGGCATCGGCAGCTTTCCAATCCTGTTCGGCGCAATAGGTCATTTCGACCTGCACTTCCGCCTTTGAGCAATCGACGTCTTGTGCCGCCGCGATGAGGGGGATGCCTGCGCAAGGCAGAAGGGTCAAAAGAAAGGCGACAGGGGCAAGACGGGACATTGAAAAAGCCTCCATGATGGCCTTCGAGCCTAGCCCGATGGCAAGAGCCGCGCAATCCCACTGGAATTTCGCCATGCCTTGCGCTAGGGCCTCGCCATGCGCCAGATCATCACCCTCCGCCGTCCCGACGACATGCACCTGCACCTGCGCGATGGCGCGATGCTGGCAGCGGTCGCCCCGGAATCCGCCCGCGATTTCGCCCGGGCGATCATCATGCCGAACCTTGTGCCACCGGTTGTGACAAGCGCGCAGGCGCTGGCCTACCGGGACCGCATTCTGGCCGCCCTGCCGGACGGAGCGGCCTTCGAACCCCTGATGACGCTGTACCTGACCGAGGGCACCGACCCGGCCGATGTCGCCGCCGCAGCTGCCTCGGGTCTGGTCAAAGCCGTGAAGCTTTACCCGGCGGGCGCCACGACGAACTCGCATGGCGGAGTGCGCGACTTTGGCAAAGTGATGGGCGTGCTGGAGAAGATGGCCGAGATCGGCCTGCCCCTTTGCACCCATGGCGAGGTGACAACGCCCGAGGTCGACATCTTCGACCGCGAGGCGGTGTTCATCGACACCGTACTGGACCCGCTGCGCCGCCGCATTCCGGACCTGCGCGTCGTGATGGAACACATCACGACGGAAGAGGGCGTGGCCTATGCGGCCTCGGCCGGGAACCTTGCCGCGACGATCACGACGCATCACCTGATCATCAACCGCAACCACATCCTCGTCGGTGGCATCAAGCCGCACTACTACTGTCTGCCGGTTGCCAAGCGGGAAAAGCACCGTCTGGCGCTCAGGAAGGCTGCGACCTCGGGCGACAGCCGCTATTTTCTCGGCACCGATTCGGCCCCCCATATTGACGCCTTGAAGGAACATGCCTGCGGCTGCGCCGGCTGCTTTACGGCGACCAATACGATGCCGTTGCTGGCGCATGTCTTTGAAGAGGACAATGCGCTGGACAAGCTGGAAGCTTTCACCAGCCTGAACGGGGCAGCCTTCTACGGCCTGCCGCTTTCGGACGCCCAGCTGACCTTAGAGAAATCCGCCGATCCGGTGAGCTTCCCCGAAAAGATCACCTCGGGCGCGGGCCCCGTCACTGTCTTTGACCCCGGTTTCCCGATCCACTGGCGCGTCCAGCGCTGACCCCGCCACCCGCCGAAAAATTTTCGGCGAAAATTTTTGGCACCCTGCCACACTGGAGCTCCTGATGATCCCCGCCAGCTTCCCGCCGAAAGAGGAAATCGCCCGCCTGACCGCCCGCGCCTTGCTGGAGATCAAGGCCGTGCATTTCAATGCGGCCACGCCGTTCACGCTGGCCTCGGGCCTGCCGTCTCCCACCTATATCGACTGCCGCAAGCTGATCAGCTACCCGCGCATCCGGTCGGTCCTGATGGATTTCCTGACAGTCACCGTGCTGCGCGATGCGGGGCTGGAGGCGTTTGACAACATCGCTGGCGGCGAGACGGCGGGCATCCCCTTCGCAGCCCTGGTGGCCGAGCGTCTGGCCCTGCCGATGACCTATGTGCGCAAGAAGCCGAAGGGCTATGGCCGCAATGCCCGCATCGAGGGCGCCATGACCGAAGGCCAGCGCGTGCTGCTGGTCGAGGACCTGACCACAGATGGTGGCAGCAAACTGTCCTTCGTCGATGCGATCCGCGAGACCGGGGCCACCTGCGCGCATACGGCCGTGATCTTCTACTACGGCATCTTCCCCGAGACGGTGGGCAAGCTGGCAGATCACGGCATCGCGCTGCATCACCTTTGCACCTGGTGGGATGTGCTGGCCGAAGCCCGCGCGCAGGGTGCCTTTGACGAGGCGACGTTGAGCGAAGTGGAAGCCTTCTTGCACGATCCGCGCGGCTGGCAGGCTGCCAGGGCGAAGTAAGGGGGCGTTCCGCCCCCCTCGCGCAAGCGCTCACCCCCCGAGGATATTTGGCAAGGGTGAGGCGAAAGCGGTGGACGCGCCTGTGGATGCTTTGGGGATAAGTCCGCCTGCGAATCGTGTCTTTGGCGTTTGCACTGATAGACCGACGCCAGATGTGGTAGAGTGACCGTAGGCGCTGAGTCTGTGACCGGACTTATCCACCGACTTGTTCAGGACTTGCCGAGGCGTGGGTCAGGGGTCTAAGTCGGGGACCAATCAAGAAACGGCAAGAACGGGGACGAGCATGAATGAAGTGGCCACGCTGCGGCAGGTTTTGCCTGCGCTTCCCGAGACCGAAGCCATGCCGCACAATATCGAAGGCGAGCAGCAGCTTTTGGGTGCTATTCTGACCAACAACGAGGTCTATGACCGGGTGTCTTCGTTGGTGAAGGCGGAGCATTTCTATGACCCGGTTCATCAGCGCATCTTTGAACGGATGGCGGCGCGGATTCAGAAAAACGCTTTGGCGAGCCCGGTGACGTTGAAGCCGTTCTTCGAGGATGATCCGGGGCTGAAGGAACTGGGCGGTCCAGCCTATCTGGTGCGTTTGGCGGGGGCTGCCATCTCGGCCTATGCGGCGCGGGACTATGCGCAGATGATCTATGATCTGGCGGTGCGACGCGAGTTGATCGGGCTCGGCAAGGATATTGCGGCCAAGGCGGGCAAGGTCGAGGTCGACAGCGAGCCGCGTGAGCAGATCATCGAGGCCGAGCAGCGGCTTTACAAGTTGGGCGAGCAGGGGGTGGCGGAACGCGGCTTTCAGTCGTTCCTGAAAGCGGTGACCGAGGCAGTCAATGTCGCCAACGCGGCTTACCAGCGCGATGGCGGGCTGGCGGGGATTTCCACCGGGCTGGTTGATCTGGACAAGAAGCTTGGGGGACTGCATCCGTCTGACCTTCTGATCCTTGCCGGGCGGCCTTCGATGGGCAAGACCTCTCTCGCCACCAACATCGCCTTCAACATCGCCAAGGCTTACAAGCGGGGCCGGTTACCCGACGGTTCGGAGGGCACGATTGAAGGCGGCTCGGTCGGGTTCTTCTCGCTGGAAATGAGTGCGGAGCAGTTGGCGGCGCGGATCCTGTCGGAAGCCTCGGAAGTGCCTTCGGAACAGATCCGGCGCGGCGACATGACCGAGGGGGAGTTCCGGCGTTTTGTGGAAGCGGCGAAGTCGCTGGAATCCTGCCCTTTGTTCATCGACGACACGCCTGCTTTGCCGATTTCGCAGGTGGCGGCCCGGTCGCGCAGGTTGAAGCGGACGCATGGACTGGACTTGATCGTGGTGGACTATCTGCAGCTTCTGAAAGGCACATCCAAGGAAAACCGGGTGCAGGAAGTTTCGGAAATCACCCAAGGGCTGAAAGCCATCGCCAAGGAGTTGAACATTCCGGTCATGGCGCTGTCGCAGCTGTCGCGTCAGGTGGAAAGCCGTGAGGACAAGCGGCCTCAGTTGAGCGACCTTCGGGAATCCGGCTCGATCGAGCAGGACGCCGACGTGGTGATGTTCGTCTACCGCGACGAATACTACAAGGAACGCGAGAAACCCGGCGATCACGAGCTGGAAAAGATGGCGCAGTGGCAGACCATCATGGAAAACGTCCATGGCAAGGCCGAGGTCATCATCGGCAAGCAGCGCCACGGGCCGATCGGCTCGGTTGAACTTTCCTTCGAAGGCCGCTTCACCCGGTTTGGCAATCTGGCGCAGAAGTGGACGCAGGGCGGCGGCGGCGGCGAAGTTGGCTTTTAGGACGGTGGTTTAGGATGGATCTGCAACTCAAGGGCAAGCGCATCATCGTCACGGGCGGCGGGGCGGGGATTGGCGCCGCCATCAGTCAGACGCTGGCGGAAGAGGGCGCCGTCCCGGTCATCGTGGCCCGCCGCGCGCCCGAGGGTGAATTCATGGACCGCCTGCGGGCGATTGGCCCGGCGGAGTTCATTCAGGCTGATTTGGCCAAGGACGACGACTGCCGTGCCGCCGTGGTCAAGGCCCAGGCCGGGGGCCGCATCTATGGCCTTGTCAACAACGCCGGGCGCAATGACAGTCTGGGGCTGGAGACCTCGCCGGACGCCTTCCGCGCCTCGCTCGACCAGAACTTGCTGCACTATTACACGCTGGTTCACCTTCTGGCCGAGGATATCAGGGCCGAGATCGGGGCCATCGTGAACATCTCGTCCAAGACGGCGATCACCGGGCAGGGTCATACCTCGGCCTATGTGGCGGCGAAGGCGGCGCAACTGGGGTTGACGCGGGAATGGGCTGCGGCCTTTGCGCCCGATGGCGTCAGGGTCAATGCGGTGATTCCGGCGGAAGTGATGACGCCGATGTATGCCAACTGGATCAAGACCTTTGATGACCCCGAGGCGCAGCTGGAAAAGATCACAGCACGGATTCCCTTGGGGCATCGGATGACGCTGGACAGCGAGATCGCCGCTGCCGCCGTCTTTGCGCTGTCGCCACGGTCAGCACATACGACGGGGCAGTGGCTTTACGTCGACGGCGGGTACACGCATCTGGATCGGGCGTTGGACCGCTGAAGTCCCTGCGGCAGCGCGGCAAGTCAGCGCTTTCGCAGCGGATGTCAAAGCGGGGTTGCCAGCAATCCGTCCAGAATGGCGGTCCAGCCGCCACGATGCCCGTCGCGGCTCCCCTCTGATTCGAATCGGACATGGGTCAGGGTCAGCAGGGTTGCGGTCCCGTCGGGGACCAGATCCAGCGTCACCGTGCTGTTTTCCACCGTCGAGTAGGGCGATTCCCATGTGAAGGCGATGCGCGAATACGGGACCAGTTCCAGATAAGTGCCTGTGTGGGGCACATCGGTCTGCCCATTGTGCATCAGCAAAAGGAACCGCCCGCCCACGCGCGGATCTGTTTCCGCCTTGGTCATAGTGATCCCGGCTTTGCAACCGTTGATGAAGCGGGTCAGGGTCGCAGGTTCCAGCCAAGCCGCATACACTTTTTCCACCGTCGCGTTGATGCGTCGCTGCAGAGACAGGCTCAGTTCATTCGGGCTTATGTCATTCATCCTTTTTCTCCTCCAGAATATGGGTCAAGGCGTCCAGTCGCAGGTCCCAGATCGAGCGCAATTGTCGGAACCAGACGTCCACAAGGGACAGCCGTTCCAGCCGCACCTCGATCAGATGTTCGCGCCATTGCGTATGACGGCCGACCAGTCCGGCCGCCTCCAGCACCTTGATGTGCTTGGAGACGGCGTTGAGGCTCATCTCAAACCGGGCCGCGATTTCGGTGACGCGGGTCGGGCCATTCTGCGCCAGAAGCGTCAGGATTTCGCGCCGCGACGGGTCGCTGGCGGCTTTGAGGATGTCTGTCAGGGCGGATTGTTCAACCATAGGGTTGAACTACACCGGCTCGCGGATTCGTTCAACCAAAAGGTGGAATGACGGAACAAAAAAACGGGGCCCGACGGCCCCGCATTCTTCTTGCGATCACAAATCTGTTACTTTGGCCCGATCATCATGACCATCTGACGGCCTTCCAGCCGCGGCATTGATTCGACCTTGCCGTTGTCACCGACATCGGCGGCCACACGGTGCAGAAGGGCCAGACCCAGCTCTTGGTGGGCCATTTCACGACCGCGGAAGCGCAGGGTGACCTTGACCTTGTCGCCCTCTTCCAGAAACTTCAGGACAGAGCGCATCTTGACGTCATAGTCGTTCGTGTCGGTACCCGGACGGAACTTGATTTCCTTGATTTCGATGATGTGCTGCTTCTTGCGGGCTTCAGCCTCGCGTTTCTGCTGCTCATACTTGTATTTGCCGAAATCCATGATCTTGCAGACCGGCGGTTCGGCGGTGGGCGAGATTTCGACCAGATCCAGCCCCGCTTCCTCGGCCATGGCCATCGCACGTGCGGGTGTGACCACCCCTACGTTTTCGCCATCGGCCCCGATGAGCCGAATTTCGGGCGAGCGAATGCGGTCATTTATACGCGGGCCGGTTTCGCGTTGCGGCGGAGCGTTGTGAGGGCGGCGTGCTATGGTTGTGGTCCTTCATCGTTGTTTCGCTGGCGCAAGATAGTCCCTTGCTGCGCCAGCTTCAACCCGTAAGCGGGCTTTACAGCCTGTTCTGCAGCGAGGAGGTGGGGCTTTCCAACGCTGTAACCTTCTGTCATACCCGCCGCTAGGATTAACCGTCGCTTCATGGAGAACCGGCATGAATAGAAACGTCATCATCGCAGTCATCGTCATCGTCGTCGCAGGCGGCATCTGGTGGAAGGTCTCGCACAAAGCGGCACCGGCTGCTGATGCCACGGCAACCGCGACCGCACCGGCTGCGACCACTGCACCGGCCGCCACCACGGCTCCGGCTGCGACCACCGCTCCGGCTGCGACGACCGCTCCGGCCGCGACCACCGCTCCGGCGGCTACCACCGCTGCACCGGCTGACGCCGCTGCCGTTCTGGACCCGGCCAAGTTCGACGCTGCTGCCGTCGCCAAGTTCATCGACGCTTCGTCGGCTGATGACGCCACCAAGACCACGCTGAAGGCTGCTGTCACCGACGCTGGCACCGACGCTGCCAAGATCACCGCCGTGATCGCGCAAATCAAGACCGCGCTGAAGATCCAGTAATCGGACCTTTCTGCACGAACAGGGCCGCAGGTTTACACCTGCGGCCTTTTTCTTTTGCGCGGCGGCACGCCAGCTTTTAGCATGGGCCATGGCAAAGATCGTCCTGCACCTGCCGCCCGACGGCGCGACCGAGGCTTTGGCGGGCCGCCACCTGCGCCTGTACCGCGTGATCCGCGACATGGCCCGACAAGAGGGCATCGCCCTCGACATCCGCCCGCGCGCTGCAGACCTGACCCCAGCCACCCGATGCGTGACTGATGGCCGCTTTGCCGACGGCAATCTGCACATCGTCGATGATCGCTCGGTCCAAGCCGAGGGGGTCCTGAACGCCGCGGTCGCCTATTTTTGGGAGTTCTGGCATCTGGATCCGGTGGGCACCAAGGCCTGCTCCTCGATCGGTGGGCTAAGCTACGAACCCGGTGCCGTGCCTTTTATGCGGGCCAAGGGCTTCTTTGACGCCCAACGCGCCCGGCTGGTGGTGCCGCGACAGTCGAAATATGGCCAGAAGGTCGAAAAGACTGCTTTGCCGGCGGGTTCCATCGCCGTCTTCCTGCAGGGCGAATATCCGATGAAGCAGCAGGTCACCACGTTCGACGACCTTGCGATGCTGGCGGCGGTGCGTGCCGCCGACATTGACCGCCCCATCGTCGTCAAGCCGCATCCCCTGGTGAAAAATCCCTTCACCCTCGCCGACCTTAGCCTGGCCTTACGGGGCGACGACCGCGTGATCCTGACCGATGCCAATGTGCATGACATCCTCGACAGCTGTGCGGCCACGGTGTCGATCAATTCGACCGTAGCATTGGAAGGTTTCCTGCACCGCAAGCCGGCCGTGCTGTTTGGGCAGGCTGATTTCCATCACATCGCCGGCCGGGTGACGAGGGCCGAGGATTTCCCGGCGGTTCTGTCGGCCCAACTGCAGCGCAGGGGAGGATACGCGCAGTATCTGGCGTGGTATTTCCTGCGCCACTGCCTGCGCTTGGGCGCTCCGGGGGTGCAGGCTGCGATCTGGGCGCGCTGTGCGGCGGCCGGGTTTTCCAAGGAACGTTTGCAGGCGGAATAGAAAAGGGGAAGCGGTTTCCCGCTTCCCCCCTGAACTTTCGCGAATGGTGTGCCAGCGTCAGATGCCGTCGCCGACGAAGGCCTTTTCCACCACATATTCCAGCGGTTCGGAATTGGCGCCCTCGTGCAGGCCGAACGTCTCCAGCACCGCCTTGACGTCATGGTTGAAGGCCAAGGACCCGCAAACCATGGCGCGGTCTTCCTCGGGGTTCATCGGTGGCAGGTTCAGATCGGCAAAGACTTTGCCCGACAGCATGTTGTCAGTGATTCGCCCCATGTAGTGCGAGGCTTCGCGGGTGGTCGTGGGATAGTACTTCAGCTTGTCGCCCACCAATTCGCCGATCAGCGGGTCATCCTTCAGGCTTTCGACCAGTTGGCGGCCATATTCCAGTTCGGCCACCTCGCGGCAGGTGTGCATCATGATGACGCTGTCGTATTTCTCATAGGTTTCCGGTTCACGCAGCAGGCTGGCGAAGGGGGCAAAGCCGGTGCCGGTCGACAGGAACCAGATGCGCTTGCCGGGCAAGAGGGCGTCATGCACCAAGGTGCCCACCGGTTTCGGGCGCAGGATGATTTCGTCGCCGACCTTGATGTGCTGCAGCTTCGAGGTCAGCGGGCCATCCGGCACCTTGATCGAGTAGAACTCCAGTTCTTCGTCCCAGGCCGGTGAGGCGATGGAATAAGCGCGCAGCAGCGGTTTGCCGGTGTCACCCATAAGGCCGATCATCACGAACTCGCCCGAGCGGAAGCGCAAGCTGCGCGGCCGTGTGACCCGGAACGAGAACAGACGGTCGGTCCAATGCTTGACCGAGGTCACGGTCTGGGCGTCGGGCAAATGCGGTTTGGCGGGTTTGGCGGCGGCTTCGTTCATCACGGTCGCTTCAGTCATGGATATACGATTTCGGGAATACGTCAGGGGGCGCGGCGGGGGAAGCCCCGATTACGCTTTCAGACGCGACAGATAGTCATGGGCCTTCCAGTCAGCGCGGAACAGCCATTGCGCTTCGGGCTGGCGGGCGGCGAGGTCATCTGGGATTTCGACACTGTCAAAGCCGACACGGCGGGCCATGGCGTATTGATCGGCGATCACCGGCCCCACGGCGCGCAGGGCACCCGTGTATCCCGCCATCCGCAGCCGGCGGGCGATGGTGAAGGCGCGGCCATCGTTGAAGGCCGGGAAGGCCACGCGGATCAGGGTGAGGTCGGCCAGATAGGGTTCGACCAGCGCCGGATCATCGGTTTGAGCAAGGTCGAGCGTGCCCGTGTGTGCGGTTATGTCAGCCAGCCTGACGGCTGCGGTTTCGGTGGCGGGCGAGAAGCCCTGATCGGTGACGATCACGCTCATAGCGCGGACTCCTCAGTGGGTTTTGCGGCGGCATTCAGGGGCACCCGAACGGCCTTGCCGTTGATGAAGTGAATGCCGCATTCGACTTTTTCCGTGTTGCGCCAACGGCCTGCGCGGGGATCTTCACCCGGTTTCACAGGCGTGGTGCACGGCGCGCAGCCGATGGACGGATAGCCCTTGGCGACCAAGGGATGCCGCGGCAGGCGGTTGTTGATCATGTATTCCTCAAGGTCTTCCCGGCCCCAATGGGCAAGGGGGTTGACCTTGATGCGGAAGTCACCCTCGTTCTCAAAGAACTCCACCGTTTGGCGGGTTGCCCCCTGATAGCGTTTGCGGCCGGTGATCCAGCCGTCAAAGGTGCTCAGTGCCCGTTCCAGCGGTTCCACCTTGCGGACCGCGCAGCAGGCGTCGGTGTTGAATTGGTGCAGGCTACCGTCGGGGTCTTCAAAGCTGACCCGAGGTTGCGAGGCGCGGATCGTGCGAATGTCACACAGGTGCAGCTTTTCGGCAACTTCGCGCTGGTAATCCAGCGTCTCAGAAAACAGCATCCGCGTGTCAACGAACAGCACCGGGGTTTCCGGGGCGATCACCGAGACCAGATGCAGCAGCACCACCGATTCCGAGCCGAAAGAGGATACCAAGGCCACCCGTCCCAGATCAGCATCCTTCAGCGCATGTTCCAGCACCGCCGTGGCGCCGTGGTGCCGGTAGCGGGCGTTCAGCGCCGCAACACGGTCTGCCACCGGGCCTTGCGGCAGGTCACGCGGCATCCTGCTCGTCCTCATGGTCATAGAGAGCGGCCTTGAACGGCTCCATCCCGACACGACGGTAAGCTTGCAGGAAGGTCTCCTCGGCATGCAGGCGCAGGCCCAGATAGGCGCGCAGGATGCGTTCGATGGCGGGGATGATCTCGTCATAGGCGAAACCGGGGCCGGTCTTTTCGCCGATGGCGGCATCTTCGGTGCCATCGCCGCCAAGGGTGATCTGGTAGTTCTCCACCCCCGCCCGGTCGAGACCGAGGATGCCGATATGTCCGACATGGTGGTGGCCGCAGGCGTTGATGCAGCCGGAAATCTTGATCTTCAGCGCGCCGATTTCATGTTCCAGCTTCAGCGCCTCGAAGTGCAGCGCCAGTTCCTGCGCCACGGGGATCGAGCGGGCCGTCGCGAGGGCGCAGTAGTCCATGCCGGGGCAGGCGATGATGTCTGACAGCAGGCCCACGTTGGCGGTCGCCAGCCCGACTTGTGCCAAGGCGGCATGAACGGCGGGCAGGTCGCCCTTGTGCACATGCGGCAGGATCACGTTCTGTTCGTGGGAGATCCGCAGTTCGGAGTAGCCGTACTTCTCTGACAAGTCGGCAATCATCCGCATCTGGTCCGACGAGGCATCGCCCGGCGTCTGACCATGCGCCTTGACCGAGATGGTCACGATGGCATGGTCGACCTTGCGATGGGCGGCAAGGTTGGTGTCAGCCCAGGCGCGGAACACCGGATCGGCTTTGTAGAACGCGTCATAGCCGTCAATGGGCGCGGTCTTCAGGTCGGGCTGGGCAAAGGCCGCACGGATTTCGGCCAGCAGGGCCTGATCGGCACCGCCGAACAGCGGGCGCACCTCGGCGAAGCGTTCCTCGACCATGCGGGTCAGTTCTTCCTTGCCGGTCTCGAACAGGGTGATCTTGATGCGGGCCTTGTACTTGTTATCGCGCCGACCCAGCGTGTTGTAGACCGACAGAACCGCCTCGACGTAGGGCAGCAGATCTTCGACAGGCAGATACTCGCGGACCAGATGGCCGATCATCGGGGTCCGGCCAAGGCCGCCACCGACAAAGACCTCAAAGCCCGGTGCGCCGTCGCGGCTGGTCATGCGCAGGCCGATGTCATGCGCGGCAGTCACAGCGCGGTCATGTGGCGAGCCGGTGATGGCGATCTTGAACTTTCGCGGCAGGAACTGGAATTCCGGATGGTCGGTGGACCATTGGCGCAGCAGTTCGGCATAGGGGCGCGGGTCTTCGATCTCATCCGCAGCAGCACCGGCGAAGTGGTCGGCGGTCACGTTGCGCACGCAGTTGCCCGAGGTCTGGATGGCATGCATCTGCACATCGGCCAGCGCGGACAGCACCGCCGGCACGTCAGGCAGCTTCGGCCAGTTGAACTGGATGTTCTGCCGCGTGGTGAAGTGGCCGTAGCCCTTGTCCCAAGTGTCGGCGATATAGGCGAGCTGGCGCATCTGGCGTGGGTTGATCGTGCCGTAGGGGATGGCGACCCGCAGCATGTAGGCGTGCAGTTGCAGGTAAAGCCCGTTCATCAGACGGAGGGGCCGGAATTCATCCTCTGTCAGGCTGCCATCCAGACGGCGGGCGACCTGATCGGAGAACTGGGCGACACGAGAGCGGACAAAGGACTCGTCAAAATCGGTATAGTCATACATTCGTCAGGTCCGCCTGCTTGCCGTGGTGGTAGTTCGAAGGGCCGCGCGTGCGGAACGCCTCGCGGAAATGGGTGGGTTCGGGGCCGTTCGGACCCAGCTTGGCATCCGCAAGATAAGCGCCCACGACGTACAATTTTTGGGATGCCGCGTGCAGCAGGCGCAGTTGCGCATGCGCCTCGTCCTCGATCAGCTCGGCCTCGTGGTGATGCGGGGTCCAGCGGTCATCGGCGGTCTGATAGACCACATCGCCTTCCCGCAGACGATTGGCGGTGACGACTTTGGGGATATACTTGCGGCTCATGCGCGGGCCTCTTTCAAACGGGACAGGGCATCCGCAGCCCGGCGTGGCTGCAGGCCATAAAGGATCACGGCGGGGCCTTCAAGCGACAGTGCCGCTTCGGGCAAGGTGGCCAGCGTGGCGGCGACTATGCGCTGGCCGGCGCGTGAGACGTTTTCGACCAGCGTGACAGGCGTATCAGGGGGCGCGCCATGCATCATCAGGCGGCCTTGCAGGAAGCGTGCGGATTTCTTGCCCATGTAAATGGCGGCAACCTCTCCCGCCCGCGCCATGCCGCGCCAGTCCTGTTCGGCAAAGCCTTCCATGTCATGGCCGGTCAGGATGCGGAAGGCGGCGTTGCGGCCCCGGCGCGTCAGGCTTTGCCCGATGGCGGCAGCGGCAACGGTGGAGGCGGTCAGACCAGGCAGGATGGTGAAGGAGAGGCCCGCCGCCTCCAGCGCCTCGATCTCTTCCTCCAGACGGCCAAAGATCCCGCAGTCGCCGCCCTTCAGACGCACCACACGGGCACCGGTTCGCGCCTCGGCCACCAAAAGGGCATTGATCTGGGATTGGCCGGCGGAGGGACCGAAGCCCTCTTTGCCGACATCGATCCGGCGGACATGCGACGGGATCAGCGCCAGAACCTCGGGGCCGACCAGCCGGTCATGCAGCACCACCTGTGCCCCTAGCAGCGCGTTGCAGGCGCCCAATGTCAGATGCTGGGCAGCCCCCGGCCCCACGCCGACAAAGGTCACGGCGGCCGTCTCGGCGGCCTCGGTTTGCGGAAAGATCGGCAGGTCGGTCATCGGGGGCCTCTTTTCTTCCCTCAATATAGAATAATTTCCCATGTTTGCGCCATAGACCCTTGCCAATAAGGATGATTGTTCTGATAGTCGGATGAATTGGAACAGAGTTCCGCAATCGCGGGGGATGGTGGAATGGTGGCCCAAGTCGACGAGCTGGACCGGAAAATCCTTGGCGAATTGCAGACCGATGCCGAGCAATCGCTGGACGAAATCGCGCGCAAGGTCGGGTCCTCGAAGACCCCGGTCTGGAACCGCATCAAGCGGATGCGCGACGCCGGCATCATAAAGCGGACAACGGCGATCTGCGACCCCGAAGGGCTTGGGCTGGAGGCGTGCTTCTTCGTCCTGATCCGGACCTCGGAACATGAGGTCGGCTGGGAAAAGCGCTTTCTGGACGTGGTCCGCCGCCGCCCTGAAGTGCTGGAGGCGCATCGGCTGGCGGGGGACATCGACTATATCCTGAAGGTCTGGGTCAAGAACGCCCGCGCCTACGATGCCTTCTATCAGGCGCTTATTTCCGAAGTGAAGATCTACAACGTCACCGCCCTGCTGAGCATGGAAGAGATCAAGATGACGACGGCGCTGCCGCTGTAGGCGGCCGCAGGGCCCGATCGCCCATCCGACCTTGTCCCTGCGTTTGCGCCTGGATGAAACGGCTTAGCGGTGGACCATCAGGCGTTTGAGGCCATGGAAGTGGTAGACATCGGCATAGTCCGGCGGTTCGGCCAGATGAAGGCCCGGCAGGCGGGCGAAGAGGCGGGGCAGGGCGATCTGCAGTTCCAGCCGTGCCAAGGGGGCGCCGACGCAGAAGTGCAGGCCCGCGCCGAAGGTGACATTGGCTTTGACGCTGCGTTTGGGATCGAAGTCTTGCGGATCGTCCCAGGCGTGCGGGTCGCGGTTGGCCATGGCCAGCAGCAGGCCGACCTGTTCCCCGCGGTGGAAGGTGTGGCCCATGACCTCGACATCCTCATAGGCCCAGCGAGTGAACATGTGCAGGGCGGGGTCGAAGCGCAGGATTTCCTCGACGGCGGGTTCTGGATCGGACAGGGCGGCCTGAGTTCCGGTTTCCAGCAGGGTTTTGACGCCATTGCCGATGGTGTGGACCGTCGCTTCGTGTCCGGCGTTCAGCAAGAGGATGCAGGTGGTGATCAACTCGTCCGTGCTCAGCCGCTCGCCCGCCTCTTCGGCGGCGATCAGATGGGTGATCAGGTCATCGGCCGGTTTGGCACGGCGCTGGTCGACATAGGTGCGCATGAAGGCCACGAAAGCCTCGGTTGCGGCAATCGCGCGGTCTTCGCGGTCGCGGTCGCGGCCGGCCATGTACATCCCGACCATGGCGTTGGACCATTTCAGCAGGTCGGGGGCCATCTCTTCGGGGACGCCCAGCAGGCGTGCGATGATGATCACCGGCAGGCGTTGACCGAAATGCGCAAGGAGGTCAAACGAACCCTCCGGCAGGGCGTCGATCAGCGCGTCGGTCAGGGTGGCGATTTCGGGCCTGAGCGCCTCGATCCGGCGCGAGGTGAAGGCGCGCAGCACCAGGCTGCGCAGGCGGGTGTGGCGCGGCGGCTCCAGTTCCAGCATGGAATGGGATTCGACGGCGTAGAAGGGCTTCAGGTGGTCGGGGATCGCCGGGGCCTGTTCAGCGGGCACCTCGCGGCCAAACCGCCTGTCGCGGAAGATGGCGTTGCAGGCGGCGGAATTGCCGGTGCAGGTCATGGCGTAATCGGACCAATGGAAGAACGATCCCGCCGGGCGAACGCGTTCATAGAACGGGTAGGGGTTCTGCACGAAGGCGGGATCGGTGGGCGATTGACTGAAGGATTTCATCTGCGGCGTCCCAAGGGAATGATGCCTTGTGCCACCAGCACCCCCAGCCCGACAAGGGCTGCGGCGGCCACCTGGCTCCAGATCCAGGGATGGCCCAGGGCGAAGAGGATCAGCATGACGTAGAAGGGGGCGGCGTTGATGTGCAGCGCGGACAGGCCGATGCCAAGACGCTCCACCGACATGATCCACAGCACCTGGCTGACACCCATGGCGCCGACGGCGTAGAGGAGAAGGTCGGCGATCTCGATCGGACCCCAGGCCGAGAAATCCGGCGCGGGGGCAGCGCCAAGGGCAAACTGGCCCCCCGCCACAATGGCCGCGGCGATGGCAGCACCCATCAGGGTGACGGCCGTGCGTCCAATGGGCGTCTGGTCGGGGAAGGCGGTGACGGTCAGGCGCGAGCCCAGGGCAAAGGTCAGGACCGAGCCGAAGCACAGAAGGGCTCCGATGCCAAGCGACAGGCTGCCGCCCTTCAGGTCCAGCGCCAGCACTCCGCCGATCAACGACAGGATCAGACCGAGGATCAGCGCCAGGGTGATCTTGCGGCCATCCAGAACCACCTCCAGTGCGATGCCGACCACTGGCAGCGAGGAGGAGATCACGGCGGCGGTGACCGCCCCGCCGCGCGCTTGCCCCAGGATCAGCAGCCAGGCGCCAAGACCGATCAGGGAGCCTACGGCGATGCCTTTCAGCCAGTTGACCCGCCGCATGGGACGCAGGCCCTCGAACGCGGCCCAGAACAGCAGCAGCGAAATTCCCGCCATCCCCATGCGCAGCGCGTTGAGCTGCTCGTGCACCATCATCGGGATCAGGTGGTCGGCGGCAGGAAGCCCCGCCGCCCAGATCAGCATGGAGACCATGCAGATCAGATTGGCGACGAGAAGGCTGGTTTGGGCGGGTTGGGGGAGGCTGATGTTCATGCGGACTTCTGCCATGCGGCAGCGGGCGGGTCTGGCACGCCCGCGACAGGGTGGGGTCAGGCTGCGGCAGCCTGTTGCGCGGGGCAGGCGGTTCAGGCGGCGGAAAGCGCGGCCACGATGGCGCCGAAATCGGCGGCCTTCAGGCTGGCGCCGCCAACAAGGGCGCCGTCAACATCATTGACCGCGAAGATCTCGGCCGCGTTGGAGGGCTTGACCGAGCCGCCGTAGAGAATGCGGACACCCTTGCCGTCCTCGCCCAGGGCCTTGACCAGTTCGGCGCGCAGATAGGCATGCACTTCGGCAATCTGGGCAGTGGTCGGCGTGCGGCCGGTGCCTATGGCCCAGACCGGCTCATAGGCCACGACCGTATTGGCGGCCGTGGCACCGGCGGGCAGGGAGCCGTGCAGTTGTTCGCCGCAGATGGCAAGGGTGGTGCCGGCATCGCGCTGCCCTTCGGTCTCTCCGATGCAGACGATGGCGGCAAGGCCTGCGGCCAGCGCCGCTTCGGCCTTGGCCTTCACGAGGGCAGAGCTTTCACCATGATCGGCCCGGCGTTCGGAATGGCCGAGGATGACATGGGTCGCCCCGGCGTCTTTCAGTTGGGCCGCCGAAATGTCCCCGGTATGGGCGCCCGAGACCTTGGTGTGGCAATCCTGTCCGCCGACCTTGAGGACCGAGCCGCGGGCAAAGTAGGCCATCTGGGCGATCAGCGTGGCGGGCGGGCAGAGAAGCATCTCGCAGGAGGGGGCGGGATGGGCTGCCAAAAGCGCCGTAACCTCGGCCAGGGCGGCTGCCGAGCCGTTCATCTTCCAGTTGCCTGCGGCGAGTTTCTTCATCTGCTCCTCCATGCGTTGCGCGCAAAGGGGTAGCCAAAAGGCGGCGGGATGGAAAGCGGGAAAACCGCTGGAGCGCGCGCTGCGGCCCCGGCTGGGGGGCTTGCGCCGCCCCCCAGACCCCCCGCGCCGGGAGGGCTGCGCACCCTCCCGGACCCTCGGCGGGATATTTGGACAAGTCTGAAAGGGAAGGCCGGACCGGATCAGGCGGCGGGTTGGTCCTTGAACTTGATCGACTCGCCACAGCCGCAGGCCTCGGCCACGTTGGGGTTCTTGAACTTGAAACCGCTTTCGAGCAGACCGATCTCGTAGTCGATCTCGGTTCCGATCAGGAACATCTGCGCCATGGGGGCGATCAGCACGCGGGCGCCGTCCTGTTCGACCACCTCATCCAGCGGATTGCGCGCGGTGACATAGTCCATCGTGTATTCCATACCCGCGCAGCCGCCTTTCTTGATGCCGATGCGCAGGCCTTCCGACCCTTTGGCGGCCATCAGGCCCGCGATCTGGCGGGCGGCGGTGGGCGAGAGCGTGACGGCGGCTTTGCCGGGGATGCCGAACATGTTTGGATCTCCTTTCGGTTCAATCTAGGGCGTCAGATCGGGAATTCCAAGCGGTGGCAGCAGGTGGAGTAGCATGGATGTGCCAGCGGCCACCACAATTGCCCAAAACACCGACGCGAGAGTGCCGATGATGACATATTCCGACAGCTTGCCCTCGTTGCTGACCGCGCCGAAGCGCAGGACGGATTTGGCGGCGACAAGGTAGCCGATGCCCTGCGCCTGACCTGTCAGCAAGAGCGTGAAGATCAGGCCGCGCTCCAGATGGCCGATCATGCGGCCGCCGCCGGGCAGGCCTGCGGGCGCGGCCTCGGCCCAGGGGGCCATCAACAGGCCCACGGCGAAGCCGCCGGCACGGGTGGCAAGGATCAAGCCGGCGGCCAGCGTCATCAGCGAGGCGGCGGCGGGATAGGGTTGCCAGAGGCTGGGCGGCAGCAAGGGGGCAACGGCCACCAGGGTGGCCAGATGGGTGGCCTGATCCAGCAGGTAGGGGGCAAGGCCACGTCTGGGCCAGGCGGATTTGGCGAGGTCTATGCCAATATGCGCTGCTGTCAGCGCCAGCAGCCATACGGTGGCTGTGCCCGTGGCGAGGGCCGCGGTGATCAGGACTGTTGCCGTATGCAGGGCCAAGGCGCGCGGATCGTGCTTGTTGGCCGCCATCCAGTTGGTTTGAAAGATGAAGTCGGCCAGAGTATGGGCGAAGAGCAGGGCCGCGAAACTGGCGATCATCGGTCAGACCCCCTCCACCAAATTGCGCTTGAACCCGTCGTCCCAGTCTTCGGCTGCCGACCGTAAGGCACGCAGGTTGGCTCCGGCAAGGCGGTAGTTCACGGCTTGCCGCGAAATTCCCAGATCGGCGGCCATGTCGGCGAGGGTCGGGCGGCCGGGGTGCAGGGCCAGCGCCACCGCCTCGGCCTGTTCACGGGTCCAGCCTCGCATCAGCGCGTCGGCCAATTGTGCCACGGCATCCTGAAAGGGCGTGTTGACGCCGCAGGTGATGGCCAGCCGCGAGGTGGGGTCGATCCGGTCAAGCCCCTGGCCGGATGCGGTAAAGGCGGGGCCGCTGGCGTCGGACAGATCGCGGGAGCCGAGGCTGCCCACTGGGCCGATGGCGATGGAAATCCGGGTTGGAATACCGTCTTTTGACGCGCGCAGGCGGGCCTGCAGCACAAAGGCGGCACGCAGGGCCTGACCCGGCTGGTCCAGAACCATCTGCCAGCCATCGCCACGGGACCGGGTGAAGCGGGGATCGGCAGCACCGGGCCATAACCCAATCCCGGCGGCGGCGCGGGCAAGTGCCGTCATCGAAGCATCGAGGGCTTCTGACCCCGCCTCGGTCGAACCGATCAGATCGCCGGTCAGGATGGCAAACAGGGGTGACATTTGACAAGCCTTATTGCTTGATTTCGCAAAATCAAGTCTTAAGGCTTGTTCGGTAAAAAATCAAGTAAAAAGGCTTGATGCTGAAAAAATCAAGCCCTGAACCTTGTCACATGAACCCGAGTTCCAGACGTGCTTCATCCGACATCATCTCCATCCCCCAAGGCGGATCGAAGGTCATCTGAACGCGCACGTCCTTGACGCCGGGCACGCCTTCCACCGCTGTCTCGACCCAGCCAGGCATCTCGCCGGCGACCGGGCAACCAGGGGCGGTCAGGGTCATGTGGATGTCAACGGCGGAATCGTCCGAGATCTCAACCGTGTAGACCAGCCCCAGATCAAAGATATTCACCGGAATTTCCGGGTCATAGACGGTACGACATGCGTCAACCACCGCCTCGTACAGCGGATGATCGGTGGTAGAGGGGCGGATCAGGGGCGTGCCCTCGATCTTGTCCGGCTGCTCGGTCATGGCGCGCTCTCTTGAAATCGCTCATTCGGGGATGTTGAGCGATTATATAGGGAATTTGCGCCAAAGGTCCAGAGCAGCCGGGAAAGTCTGTCGTGCCGCTTTAGAATGGGATTTCGTCATCCAAGTCAGAGCGACCGCCCTTGGCGCCGCCGCCAAAGCCGCCACCGCCACCGCCGCCCTGTGCGCCGCCACGATAACCGCCGCCACCCGCAGATGCGCCACCGCCGAAGCCGCCGCCTTGCGCTTCATAGCCGCCGCGGTCATCGTAGCCAGCGTCGCCGCCGCCACCACCGCCGCCGCCGTCACGGCCGCCCAGCAGGGTCAACTCACCACGGAACTGGCGCAGCACGACTTCCGTCGTATAGCGGTCTGCACCGGACTGGTCCTGCCATTTGCGGGTTTCCAACTGGCCCTCGATATAGACCGTCGAGCCTTTCTTCAGATATTGCTCGGCAATCTTGCCCAAAGCCTCGTTGAAGATCGCGACCGAGTGCCACTCGGTCCGTTCCTTGCGTTCGCCCGAGGCCTTGTCGCGCCAGGTTTCCGAGGTGGCGATGCGCAGGTTCACCACCTTGCCGCCGTTGGGAAAGCTGCGCACTTCGGGATCGCGCCCGAGGTTTCCTACGATGATCACCTTGTTGACCGAACCGGCCATGTCGCCTCTCCTGATTCCGTTGTTCCGGCAGCCTCGCCGGACATGGTTAAGAAAAGCTATAGACCGATGGCCCCTCCCGCCGCAATGCGTCAGGACGCGGCGGCATCGGCAGGATTCCGGTCTTGTGATCTGCCAAGCCTTTCCCAACGGCGCCAGTCGGGCTAGATCACCGCAAAGCCAGCGGAGCAAACCGCTGCCAGCAGGTGAGGCAGTCCTTGAAGTACGGCAAAGACATTTTGGCACGCTCCGGGGTTTGGCCGGTGGTGGTGCTGATCATCGTGCAGGCGGTCTGCACGGTGATCTTCATGGGCGATGTGGCGACCGACATCCTGCCGCAGGGCTTTGCCGCGCTGACCAACCCGGCCAACCTGTCCGAAATCGCAGCTTCGTCCGGGTTGATTCTGGGGCTGGTGTTCGAAGTGATCGTGCTGTGGCGGCTACTGGGCCGTCAGCACCGCATGCAGCAAAGCCTGAACGCGGCTTCGGGGGCGCTGGCGGATCTGATGGAAGGGTATTTCCGCACCTGGGCCCTGACGCCGACCGAGGCGGATGTGGCGGCCTTCACCATCAAGGGCTATTCGATTGCCGAGATCGCGACGTTTCGCGGTTCGGCTGAGGGGACGATCAAGACTCACCTCAATGCGATTTACCGCAAATCCGGCACGGCAGGGCGGGCGCAACTGGTGTCGGTGCTGGTCGAGGACCTGTTTCGCGGGGCTCTGGTTGGTCGCGAACCGGCGGCCAAGACCTGATTTCTGCGCAAACGGCCGCTGTCCGGTCACAAGCCCCCTTGCGGGATGGGGCAAGTTACTTATTTGTAGCACAATTGAGAGCCGCGTGGGACCGCGCGGGGAGACCGAATGGCGTTCAAGCAAGCGGATCAGGCCTGGATCGGGCGTGCGGCAGCGGTGGCGCTGCTGATTGCGGCGGGCTGTCCGGCGTGGTCGGAAGGCTTGACGCTGGGCGGTGGCGGCAAGAACCGCACGGCGCAGTTCCGCAGCCAGGTGGCGCTGCTGGATGGTCGGCTGTCGCAGCAATACGCGTTTTCCAGCCGGTTGAAGCCGGGGGCGGGCAAGGATGGCGTGTCAGCGGTACGCTACTCGGGCAGTTACCGCGGGGTCTATCTGGACATGGCCAAGGCGGCGGCGCGCAAGTATGGCGTGCCCGAGGACATGTTCCTGAAACTGGTGCAGCAGGAAAGTGGCTGGGACCCGCAGGTTGTCTCGGCCAAGGGCGCGGTCGGGCTCGCGCAGCTGTTGCCTACCACGGCCGAGCGGTTGGGGGTGGATGAGACCGATCCGCAGGCCAATCTGGAGGGTGGGGCGCGGTATCTGTCGATGATGTACAACCGCTTCGGCAGCTGGAAACTGGCCTTGGCGGCCTATAATGCCGGGCCGGAGGCTGTGGATGCGGCAGGCGGCGCGGTGCCGGACTTTGATGAGACGCAGAACTATGTGGCGGCGATCCTGGGCTAGGATTGCACGCGTGCAATGCTGTCTAACCGATTGAAGTAGAACGATTTCAAGAAATATTTTAACCTTTTCTTAAGGCGGCTTGCGTGCCCGGCCTGCCAAAAGGCGCGCGTGCCGCGCAAGTCTTTCATCTCGCCTCTGGCCTGCGGCCAACCGGCTCGGGTCAAGGGCCTCCGGCGGGAGTATTTGGTCAAGGAGCAAATGGGGGGGGGCGGTGTCGGTTCCAAGGGCGCCGATCTTGCGGGGAATTCTCAAAGGGAGGCGTGCCTCCCTTTGAGTTTTGCGGGGCACCCGGCTATTCGGCGGCCATTTTGATCACCGGCTCCATCTGGGCAAGGATCGCGTCCGAGAGGTGGCATTTGATCTGGTGGCCTGCGGCAAGGTTGCGCACGGGCGGCATCTCGACATCGCAGAGGCCGCCGGGGACCTGGGACTTCCAGCGGCACCGGGTCTGGAACGGGCAGCCGGGCGGTGGGTTGACGGCGGAGGGGATGTCGCCTTCCAGCACGATGCGTTTGCGGATCACCTTGGTGTCGGCCACCGGGACGGCGGAGAGAAGCGCCTCGGTATAGGGATGGTAGGGCGGCTGGAAGACCTGATCGGTGGTGCCGGTTTCCACGACATGGCCGAGGTACATGACCAGCACGCGGTCCGAGAGGTAGCGCACGATCGAGAGGTCGTGGCTGATGAACAGAAGGGTCGTCTTGTTCTCGCGCTGGATGTCCATCAACAGGTCGGTGACGGCGGCTTGTACGGACACGTCGAGGGCCGAGACGGGTTCATCGGCCACCACCACTTTCGCGCCGCCCGCAAAGGCGCGCGCGATGCCGACGCGTTGTTTCTGGCCACCGGAGAGTTGGCGCGGCATGCGGTCAGCAAAGGCGCGGGGCAGTTTCACGAGGTCGAGAAGCTCCAGCATGCGGGCTTTGCGTTCCTCATCCGATGTGCCGTGCTTGAAGACCTCCAGCGCGCGGATGATCTGGCGGCCCACGGTCATCGACGGGTTCAGCGTGTCGAACGGGTTCTGGAACACCATCTGCACCGAGGACACGGTGTCGACGTTGCGCTTCTGGATCGGGGTTGACTGCACATTCTCGTCAAACAGCATGATCGAGCCCGAGGTCGCGGTTTCCAGCCCCATCAGGACCTTGGCGAAGGTGGATTTGCCGCAACCGGATTCACCGACGATGGCGAGGGTTTCGCCTTCATGCGCCTCAAAACTGAGGGTCTCGTTGGCTTTGACCACCTTGGCATTGCCGCCGCCGAAGGCGCCGGAGGAGATCGAGTAGTATTTCTTCAGGTCCTCCATCTTGAGGACGACCTTGCCGATCGGCGATTTCTGCTTGACGACCCGGGCGGCGGGCGGGGCGTTCCAGTCAATCTCGGCCCATTTCAGGCAGCGCGAGGCGTGGCGGTCGCCCTTGGGGATGTCGGACATCGGGATGTCGGTGGCGTCGCAGCGGCCCTTCTCGAAGTAATCGCAGCGCGGGCCGAAGTTGCAGCCGTTCGGACGTTCATGCGGCAGGGGGAAGTTGCCGGGGATCGAGATGAGGGGGCGGGTGTTCTTGTCCGCGCCGGGCAAGGGGATCGAGCGGAACAGGGCTTGGGTGTAGGGATGGCGCATTTCGTCGAAGACCTGGACGACATTGCCGGTCTCGACCGCCTCGCCGGAGTACATGACGCAGAGCCGGTCACAGACATCCATGATCAAGCCGAGGTTGTGGCTGATGAACAGCATCGAGGTGCCGTATTTGTGGCCGAGGTCTTTCACCAGATCGACAATCCCGGCCTCGACCGTCACGTCGAGCGCTGTCGTGGGTTCGTCAAGGATCAGGAGGGCGGGTTTGGACATCAGCGCCATGGCGATGACGATGCGCTGTTGCTGGCCGCCCGACAGTTGGTGCGGGAAGGCGTGCAGGATGCGGTCGGGGTCGGGCAGGCGGACGTCGGCGACGATCTGGCGGGCGAGGCTCCATGCCGCGTCCTTGGCCATGCCCTGGTGGATCATCGGCACTTCGGCCAGCTGGGCGCCGATCTTCATGGCGGGGTTCAGCGAGGCCATCGGTTCTTGATAGATCATCGCGATTTCAGAGCCGCGCAGGCCGCGCAGTTCTTCGTCGTCCATCGTCACCAATTCGCGGCCCTTGAACTTGATCGAGCCCGCGACGATGCGGCCGTTCTTGCCCAGATCGCGCATGACGGCGAGGGCCACGGTGGACTTGCCGCAGCCGGATTCGCCGACCAGCCCCATCGCCTCGCCCGCCATCACCTTGCAGGAGAAATCCATCACGGCGGGGATTTCGCGCATGCGGGTGAAGAAGGAGATCGACAGGTTCTGGATGTCGAGGATCGGTTGAGATGGGTCCCAAGGTGTATCGGACATGGTTGGCGTCTCGCTGGTTGCAGGCGCCGGGGGTTTCACACCCCCGGACCCCCGTGGGATATTTGGGCAAGACTGAAAGGCGCGAGGGCGCGCATCAGTCTTTCATGCTTTCTTCACGCAAGCCGTCGGCAAGGAGGTTCAGGCCGAGGACGAGGCTCATCAAGGCCAGGGCCGGGACGACGGCGGGGTGGGGGATCATCGACAGGAGTTTGCGGCCGGCGTTGATGGTGGAGCCCCAGTCGGGGCTTTCGGGGGTGACGCCGAGGCCGAAGAAGCCCAGCGTGCCCAGAAGGATGGTCGTATAGCCGATGCGCAGGCAGTAGTCGACGATCAGGGGGCCGCGGGCGTTGGGCAGGATTTCCCACAGCATAATGTACCAGGCCTGTTCGCCCCGGGTCTGGCCGGCGGCGACGTAATCCCTCGATTTGATGTCCATCACGATGCCGCGCACGATGCGGAACACGGTGGGGGCGTTGACGAAGACCACCGAGACGAAGACGTTCAGCAGGTTGGGCGCCATGCCCCAGACGCCCAGCGGGTCCATGTTGAAGGCAAGGCCGGAATAGGCCCAGAGGCCCAGAACCAGGGTGATGCCGACGTAAAGGTTGCGCTTGGGCGGGTTGGTGTGAAAGCGCGAGTTGAACAGGACCACGAAGAAGAGGATCGGGATCAGGAACAGGATCGCGGCCAGGGCCACCGGGATGCCGGTGTTGCGGATCTCGGGGGTGACCAGCAGGTAGAACAGCAGGATCACCGGGAAGGCCAGCACCAGGTTGGCCATGAAGGACAAGAGCGTGTCCAGCTTGCCGCCGAAGTAGCCCGCCGGAAGGCCCAGCGTGATGCCAACCAGAAAGGCGAAGGTGGTGGCGGCCGGGGCGATGACCAGCACTTGCCGCGCGCCCATCACCATGCGCGAAAACACGTCTCGGGCAAGGTGGTCGCCGCCCAGGAGGAACCAGGGGAACTGGCCCTCGGGTCCGGCGGGAGTGGGGGCGCCGGGCAGCGGGTTCTTGACCGATCCCAGCTGCGCCAGGGGATCGAAGGTCACGATCATGTCGGCGAAGACCGCGGTGAAGACCCAGAACATCACGATGGCAAAGCCGATCATGCCGACCGGCGAGTCAAAGAGCTTGCCGTACAGGCCCAGCCGCCGCTTGAAGCGGATCGACAGGACGAAGGTCACCACAAGGGCCACCCAGACCGGCCAGAATTGCTTGGCCATCAGCGCGAAAATCATCGGCCAGGAGAGAGTGTCCATGTGTCAGCCCAGCCGGATACGGGGATTGAGGTAGACGTAGCCGATATCCGAAATCAGCTGTGTCGCCAGAACGAAGATCACGGCGACGACCGAGGCGCCCAGCAGCATCTCGATGTCGTTGTTGCCGGCGGCGGTCACCAGCATCCAGCCGAAGCCTTTGTAGTTGAAGAGCGTTTCGGTGATCACCACGCCGTTCAGCAGATAGGGGAACTGCAGCATGATCACGGTGAAGGGGGCGATCATGGCGTTCCTGAGCGCGTGGCGCATCACGACCTGACGAAAGCCCACGCCTTTGAGGCGGGCGGTGCGGATGTACTGCTGGGTCATCACTTCGGTCATCGAGGCGCGGGTCATGCGGGCGATGTAGCCGACACCGTAAAGTGCGATGGTGGCGACGGGCAGGGCGAAGTTCCAGAAGGTGATGGAGTCCATCGCGGAAGTTGCGGTGCCAAGAAACAGCGTCTTGCCGCTGATCCAACCCCAATCGGACAAAAGCGGCGACAGGCCGGTGGCCGGAGAGGCGAAGAGGGCCACCAGGATCACGCCAGACACATATTCGGGCGTCGCAGAGGTGGCGATGGAGAAGGTGGACAGGACGCGGTCGGTGCGGGAGCCTTCCCGCATGCCGGCCAGCACGCCGATCAGCAGGGCCACGGGCACCATGATCAGCATGACGGCCAGCATCAGCCAACCTGTCGCCGCCATCGAACGGCCCAGCGATTCCAGCACGGGTTTCTTGAAGACAGTGGAAAAGCCCCAGTTGCCCTCGAAGATGCCGCAGAAATGCGGGGCCAGCGCGGGATCGTCATTCTGCCGGATGCAGAGGCCGCGTGTCACTCCCTTGTCGTCTGTGCGCACCCAGCCGGGGGCAACGCCCAGCCATTCGGCATAGCGATACATCACCGAGCCGCCGTGCCCGTTGTCAGCGATCCACGAGGCCACGGCCTCGTCCGTCATGCGGACCGAGCCCTCGGAGCGGGCGAGTTTTTCCAGATTTGGTGGCAGATTGGTGAGAAAGAAGACGACGAAGGTCAGAACCAGCGCCGTCAATACCATCACGCCCAAGCGCCGGACCACGAATTTCAGCATATATGCGTCCCACCGAGCCAGACGACCGACCTAGACGGCCGGAATGAAGAGGGGCGGGTGCGCACAGGATGCGCACCCGCCCCAGACTTTTGGCCTTAGGCCAGCGACCACTCGGCGTGGTGATGCTCGAACGCCGGGTGCATCGCGACACCCTTCACATTCGGCTTGGCGTGACGGTACAGCGAGCGCCAGTAGGGCTGGATGATATAGCCTTCGTCCTGCAGGATCTTTTCAAGGATCGCGGCATACTTCTTGCGCTTTTCGGCATCTGCCAACGCCAGAGCCGAGGCCATGGCGGCGTCAAAGTCCTTGTTCGCCATGCCGGTCTCGTTCCACGACCCGGTGGAGGTGTAGGCGAGCGACATGTTCTGCACGGCCAGCGGGCGGTGGTTCCAGGTGGTCGAGGAGAACGGGTACTTCTGCCAGTCGTTCCAGAAGGTCGAGCCCGGCATCACGGTCCGTTTCACATTGACCCCGGCGTCGCGCATCTGGGCGGCGATGGCGTCAGACGTGTCCAGCTCGAAGCCGCCGTCCAGCGAGATGAACTCGAATTCGGCGTCGGCCAGCTTGTACTTGGCCAGAACGTCCTTCACGCCCTTTTTGTCGAAAACCTGCGGGTCCATCTTCACATATTCGGGGTGAAGCGGACCAGCGTGGTGGTTTTCCGCCGTGGTGCCAAGGCTCTTGTAGCCAAGATCCAGCACGACTTTGGGATCAACCGAACGCTGAAGCGCCGAGCGGACCTCTTTTTCCTTGTAGAGGTCGGAGGTGGCCGAGTTGAAGCGCGCCACGATGGTCGACATCGTCACGGCTTCGTATTTGGTCCACTTCAGCGCATCCATCTGCGCGATGAAGTCGCCGGTGGTTTCGTAGTTGACGTCGACCTCGTCCGAGCTGGCGAGGTTCACCATCGCAGAAGGGTCAGTGCCGAAGTCGATGTAGTGAATTTCATCCAGCGGGGCCACGCCGCCCCACCACTTGTGGCTGTCGGGCGCGCGCTTCAGCGTCATCTTCTGACCGACCGAGATTTCGCCCGGAACATAAGGACCGGTGCCGATCGGGTTGACCGACGGATCATCGCCGTCCTTGAAGGACTTGTGCACCAAAGCGGACGGATAGTCGGACAGGTTCGGCACCACGGCGACGTCGGAAATCGACATGTTCAGCGTGACGGTATGGTCATCGACCTTGACCACGGCGCCATCGCGGAGCTGTTTGGTCTTCGGGTCAACCAGTCCAAGGAAACGCGAGGCCATGGCGTTGCCGTCCACGGTGCCATCGGTCCAGCGCTTGAAGTTCAGCAGAACGTCATCGGCGGTGAAATCGTCGCCATTGTTCCACTTCACGCCCTTGCGGACATAAAGGGTGTATTTCGACGCATCTTCGTTGGCTTCCCACTTCTCCAGCAGGCGGCCTTCGAAGGTGCCATCCGCGTTGTACTGGATCAGATATTCCAGCCAGCCCCGGTACACGTTGGCGATCTGCGGCCAGTCGGCCAGACGCGGGTCTTTCTGCGCCTTGGTTTCCATGGCCACGCGCAGCGTGCCGCCGACCTTGGGGGTATCGGCCTTGGCCGGGGCCGGCATGCCGATCATCGCGTAAGCCGCCACTGCCGAAACGCCGAGGGCCGTCGTGCGGGTCAGGAATTCGCGGCGGTCCAGCTTGCCCGCCCGAACTTCTTCCAGGTGCATCAGTGCCCCCGGATGCAGGCCGTCAATCTTGGTCATGTCGTTCATGTCATTCTCCCTGTCAGGCCATTGCCTTGTTTTGGTTCATCAGCGGCACCGCTTGCGCGCGTCCATTGCCGAGGGGGCCGGAGGGCCTTGGGCAGCGGGCTGGCGCGGTGCAGTTGCTCACCGGGGCATTCCGCACCTTTTCCGGGGCCACGTCAACGCTTGGATTCGTCGCCCCCTATAACGTTTGCGACAAGAACCCGACGCATGTCGTGGATGCTGCGATGCGGCACGCGGCAAGGCCGGCGGGAAAGGCGGATTCGGCTGGTTTGGGCGGTTTCCAGAACCACAGCCAGCTTTCCGTTTAAACGGATGAACCCGCCGCAAGCCCCCGTGTCGAATCGCTCAAAGGCTCTTGCGGAAGGCGGTTGGGGAACTGCCGGTCATGTGCTGGAAGGCACGGGTGAAATAGGCCGCCGAGGCAAAGCCCAGGCTTGAGCCGATCCGGTTCACCGGCAGTTTGGTTTCCGACAACAGCTTGCGCGCCTCGAAGATGCGGCGGTCTTGCAACAGGTCGATGGCCGAACGGCCGCAGGTCAACCGGCAGCAGCGCGTCAGATGGGTGGCTGTGACACCCAGCGCCGCCGCCATGTCGCCGACGCCCGCGCCAGATCGGAAGTCGCGTTCCATCACGTCGGTGAACCGGGCGACCAGCTTGCGGGCGGCGTCGGGTTTGGGGGCATCGCCTGCAACCTTGGCCGCTTGCCGTTCGATCCAGACCGCCAGAAGGCCCAGATGGGCGAGGGCGGCGCGGTCATGGCCGGGGGTGTCGGCGTCCAGCTCGCGCTGGATGGAGTCAAGTGTGACGTTCAGATCCTGCTGGGCGTGCACTTCGCGGATGCGCAGGTGGAGCGGCTCTTTGGGCAGGGCCAAGCCGTGGTCTCGGCCAAAAAACACGGCTGTCCCAAAGACTTGCGGGCTGACCTCAAAGCCGTGCATGACCCCGGCCGGAATGAAGATGCCATTATGGGCGGTATAGCCCCGGGTCTGGCCGGCCAGCGTGATCCGGCCTTGACCCTTGGTGAACCACAAGAAGCACGGCTCTGACAGGGACCGCATGGCCTCCACCCGCCAGCGCCCGCCTGCCGCCAGACGGGGGATCGCGACAAGACGGAAGGGAGAGGACGGGGCAGTGCTGATCATCTTGGCTCTCGCGGGCGTGAAGTTAACAGATAGCGCGGCCCCGCCCGGCCCCCAAGCGAAAAAGCGATTGCAGGCCCGCAGCGCGCGCCACCATGGGAAGAATGCAACCCGACCGTGACCCAAGCACCACAGGCGGCCCTCAGGTCATGTGCAGGCTGTCGCGTGTGAGCCCGTCTTCCGGCGCGATCGCCCGCCAGCCCGCCATGCGGCTGCGAAACCAGGTGCGCTGGCGTTTGGCGTATTGCCGGCTGGCCAGGATTGCCGCGTCGCGTGCGGCGGCCAGGGTCATCTCGCCCCGCAGATGCGCCACCAGATCCGGCGCGCCGATCGCACGCGCCCAGGGGCGTTCGGGTTGCCAATGGGGCAGGGCGACACGGGCCTCCTCCAGCGCGCCCTCTTCCAACATCACGGAAAATCGCCGGGCGATCCGGGCGTCCAGCCAGGGCACCGAGGGCCGCAGCACCAGCGCCTCGACCCGGTCAAGCGGCAGCAAGGCCGGCGCCCCGGTCGCCTGCCAGTCGGCCAGGCCGCGTCCGGTGGCGCGCAGCACCTCCCAGGCCCGTTGCACGCGGGCCGGGTTCAACAGGTCGGTGCGCGCGGCTGTGGCGGCATCAAGGCCTGCCCGCAGAACATCGATCTGCCCCGACAGGCGCAGCGCGTCGGCCTCGGCCCGGACCTGCGGCGGGATGGCGGGCACCTCGGCCAGCCCCTCGGTCAGGGCGCTGAAATAAAGGCCGGTGCCGCCGACGATCACCACCGGGCGGTCCAGCAGCGGTGCCACCTGCCGCAGCCACGCCCCGACGGAATACGCCGCATCGCGTCCGACATGACCGTACAGTGCATGCGGCAAAGCCGCTTCTTCGGCGGCCGTCGGCCGCGCCGTCAGCACCCGCCAGTCGGCATAGACCTGCAAGGCGTCGGCATTGACGATCACGCGCCCATCGCGCGCGGCCAAGGCCATCGCCAGCGCGGATTTCCCGCTTGCCGTGGGGCCCGCGATCAGCACCGGCTTTTCCCGCGAAATCTCTTTCATCTAGGCCTAAATATCCCGGGGGTGCGGGGGCAGGCCCCCGCTTCGCCCTGTCATCTGGTTGAACCTTCCGGCGTTTTGCCCCATTTTGCCGGTCAAGCCAACCTCAGCCCAGAAAAGAGAGCGCCATGACCGAACCCGACCACAAGATCGCCTATTCCCGCGTCATGCTGAAGATCTCGGGTGAGGCGCTGATGGGGGATCAGGGGTTCGGCCTGCATCCGCCGACCGTGCAGCGCATCGCCGAAGAGGTGAAATCCGTGCGCGATCTGGGGGTTGAGATCTGCATGGTGATCGGCGGCGGCAACATCTTCCGCGGCCTGCAAGGCAGCGCGCAGGGGATGGAGCGCACGACCGCCGACTATATGGGCATGCTTGCCACCGTGATGAACGCCCTTGCGATGCAGGCCGCACTCGAATCCATCGGCGTCTTCACCCGGGTCATCTCCGCCATTCCGATGGATCAGGTCTGCGAGCCCTACATTCGCCGCCGCGCTGTCCGCCATCTGGAAAAGAAGCGCGTCTGCATCTTCGCGGCCGGCACCGGCAACCCCTATTTCACCACCGACACCGCCGCCACCCTGCGCGCCAATGAGATGGCCTGTCAGGCGATCTTCAAGGGCACCAAGGTCGACGGCGTCTATGACATGGACCCCAAGAAACATCCCCATGCCAAGCGCTATGACAACGTCACCTATGACGAGGTGCTGCAAAAGCATCTTGGGGTGATGGATGCCTCGGCCATCGCGCTTGCGCGGGACAATGACCTGCCGATCATCGTCTTTTCGCTGGATGAACCCGGCGGCTTCAAGGGCATCCTGTCGGGGCAGGGCACCTATACGCGGGTGCATGGCTAAGATACATGGATCAGGCCCGTGGCTAAGACCCTTGTGCGGGACGCGCGGCGTTTGGCCGGCGTCCCGCGCGGGCTTGGTCAGAACAGGTCGAAGTTGGCGGAGGTCAGCGTTGTCACATCGTCAAGTTTGGCAATATCCACCGCCAGACCGCTGCCGGTGCCATCGGCGTCATAGCTGAGGATATGCGTGGTCGGATCGAAGACGAAGGTGGCCACGGCCTCGGTGGCTGCCGCGCCGATGACCAGATGCAGCACCGTCGACAGGCCATCGGCGCTGAAATCGAAGCCCAGAACGTCGCGATCCGAGCCTGCGGCGGCGTGGAAATCGGTGACCTCGTCACGGCCAGCCCGGATGTCGCCGATGCTAAAGACGAAGTGATCGCGGCCACCACCCCCAGTCAGGGTGTCGTTGCCCTCGTACCCGCTGAAGACATTGACGCCCCGCGTGCCGGTGATCCGGTCATCATAGGCGGTGCCGCCGATGTTCTCGATCGAGCGGGCGGTTTCGGTGTTGCCATAGCCGTCATCCACGATCTGCCCGCTGGCGAGCGTCAGGTTCACCGTGGCGCCATGCTGGGTCGCGTCAGTGAAATTCGCATAAAGGCTGACCTGATCCTTGCCGTGGCCGCCCTGGTAATAGTCACGCCCCTCACCGCCCGAGAACTTGTTGTCGGCGGCATTGCCAACGAAGATGTCGCGGTAGCGGGTGCCAACCACGTTGTTGATGTTGGTGACCTGATCGATGGTGCCAAAGCCATCGCGGATGGTGCCCAGATTGTCGCCGCCCGCGACGGTGTCGCCCAGATGCGCGACGATGCCATGCCGGCCGCCGTTCCAGACGTCGTCGCGGTACACAACCCAATCCTGACCGCTGCTGCCGCCGATGATCACATCGGCCCCGCGCAGGCCATAGAAGTCCATGCCCTTTGCCCCGCCGATGAAGGTGTCACGGGTGGCGGTGCCGTCGATTTCCTCGATCCCGGTGAAGGTGTCGGTGAAACCGTAGGGGTCCAGCACAGTGCCGGCATCGACCTGCACCGTCAGGCCGCGCACCATGGGCAGGCCTTCGGCGAAATGGGTGGTGCTGTAATCCAGAATGTCCCAGCCATCGCCGCCGTGGATCGTGTCGTTGCCAAGGCCGCCGCTGACCAGATCGTCGCCCGCGCCCATGGTGAACAGGTCATTGCCGGCATTCACCCCGCCGACCCCGATCCAGTCGCCGCCGTCTGACCCGACAATCGTGTCGTCGCCCGACAGCAGCAGCGACCAGCCGGATTTGGGGTTGGGGTTGGCGCCGCCGCCCGATGGGTCGGTGAAGCCCAGCAGGTCGCCAACCAGCGCCGACAGGTCGCTGGCCAGGCTGTCGGGGGCGATCCCGGTGATTTGCAGCACGGTCTGGCTTGTGGGGTCGGTGATCGCAAACCCCTGCAAAATCCCGTCAATCGGGGTTGAGCCGTCATAGGTGAAGCCAGTGCCGGTCGCGGTGACCGTGTAGCCGGCCCATTCGGTCCCATCCGAGAAGGTGTAGGAAAAGGTGGACGAGGTGGAGGCGGTGACCTGCGAGCCATCGGTCGGGGCCAGCAGGCCGGTCGGGTTGTTGGGCAGGTCAGCGTAGATCTGGGTCAGGGCAATCGTCGCCATATCGTGTCCTTCTGAACAAATTGTGCATCTGAGCCGGCGCAAAACAAGGCTTGGTCTTTCATCGATTGCCCAGAAATGTCGCAGAAATCCGCATCGGGCAAATTCTTTCTGAACCACCCGCCGGTTCGGCGACGGTCTTTGGTGCAGCCCGCACGGCGCGGTTCCTTCACGCGGCTTCGGGATAATGCGACCTCTGTACGCCCCCTGCGGCTTGCTGTTATAGAACCGCAAGACCCCGTCAGCGGGGCGACAGGAATGAGGATGCGATGGCGCAAGACGATCTTGAAATTGACACTGATGCCCTGCAACGCCGCATGGACGGCGCGCTGAACGCGCTGAAGAACGAATTTGCCTCGCTGCGCACCGGGCGCGCCTCGGCGTCGATGCTGGACCCGATCCAGGTGGATGCCTATGGCCAGATGACGCCGATCAACCAGCTTGGCACGATCAACGTGCCAGAGCCGCGCATGGTGGTGATCAACGTCTGGGACAAGGGCATGATCAACAAGGTGGAAAAGGCGATCCGCGAAAGCGGGCTCGGGATCAACCCTATCGCGGATGGTCCGCTGATCCGCCTGCCAATCCCCGAGTTGAACGAACAACGCCGCCGCGAACTGACCAAGGTCGCCGCGCAATATGCCGAGGGTGCCAAGGTTGCCATCCGCAACGTGCGCCGCGATGGCATGGACCAGATCAAGAAGGCCAAGGCCGCCGGCATGGGCGAAGATGACCAGAAGATGTGGTCCGAAGAGGTGCAAGAGATGACCGACAAGGCCATCCTCCTTGTGGATCGCAATCTTGAGGCCAAGCAGATCGAGATCATGCAGGTCTAGGTCTGCACGGAACGGGCGAACCGCGAAGGTGAGGAGGAAGCCGGTGGGCGCAGACGACAAGGGCAAGGCGGATGCGCTGCGCCAGAACGGAGTGACGCCTGCTCGCCACGTCGCCATCATCATGGACGGCAACGGCAGATGGGCCACACAGAAGGGCTGGCCGCGACTGGTCGGCCACCGCAAGGGCGCAGAACGCGTCAAGCAGGTGGTGAGTGCCGCGCCGGATTTTGGGATCAAGTGGCTGACGATATATGCTTTTTCCACAGAGAATTGGAAACGCTCGACCGAGGAAGTCCTTGGCCTGATGTCGATCTTCGCCCGCTATATCGAACGCGAGGCTGACCGGATGGCGGCCGAATCCGTTCGGATGCGCTTCATCGGCGACCGCTCGCGGCTTGACACAAGGCTGCGCCGCCTGATGGACGGGATCGAGGCGCGGACCGCCGGGTATACCGGGCTGAACCTGACCGTTGCGATCAACTACGGCGGGCGCGACGAGTTGACGCGGGCGGTGCGGGCGATTGCGGCTGATGTGGTGGCGGGCAAGATCGCGGCGCAGGAGGTGACGGATGCGCTGATTTCCTCGCGGCTGGATACGGCCGATTTGCCCGACCCTGATCTGGTGATCCGCACCAGTGGCGAGACGCGCACCTCGAACTTCCTGCCGTGGCAGGCGGCTTATGCCGAATATGAATTCACCGAAACGCTGTGGCCGGATTTCACTCCGGCTGAACTTGGCCGGATCGTTGAACGTTTCGGCAACCGCGAGCGCCGGTTTGGTGGCGTGGTCCGGGCATGACAAGCGAAGGGCCCCAGGGCGACCGTGATCGGATGGGCGGTGTCGGGGCCCTGCGCGTGGGGCCAGAGGCCGCGTCGCGGCGCTGGGGCGATCTGGGCGTGCGGGTGGCTTCGGGGCTGGTGCTGGCCGGGCTTGGGGCGCTGTCGGTCGCTGTCGGCGGCGGGTTCTTTCTGGTGATGACGGTGCTGATCTTCGCCTTGATGGGATGGGAACTGGCCAGCCTGACCGATGCGCCCGCCAAACCCGCGGTGCGGATTGCGGTTGCCGGGCTGACCGGGCTGGGCGTGGCGCTGGCGCAGGGTGATGGGGTCTGGATCGCGGCCTTGGCCTTGGCACCGCTGGCGATGGCGCTGACCCCGCGGCGGGAAAAGGCCCTGCTGACGCTTTACTCGCTGGCGGTTCCGGCGGCGGCGCACGCGTTCATCGCCTTGGACCGGCGCGGGGCGGTGATCGTGGTCTGGCTGGTCTGCATCGTCGTCGCCTCGGATGTGTTTGGCTATTTCGCCGGGCGGCTGTTGGGGGGACCGAAGTTCTGGCCCGCGATCAGCCCCAAGAAGACGTGGTCCGGCACAGTTGCGGGCTGGATTGCGGCGGCGGCGGTGGGGGCGGGCTTTGTCTGGTGGCAGGGCGGGGCGGGCTGGGGTCTGGTGGCGATCTCTCCGATCGTGGCCTTTGCCGGGCAGATGGGCGATATCGTCGAAAGCCTGATCAAGCGCCGCGCCGGGGTCAAGGACGCCTCGCGGCTGATCCCGGGACATGGCGGCGTGCTGGACCGGTTTGATGCGCTGATCGGGGCCATTCTGGTGGTGCGGCTGTTGGCCATGATCCTGCCGTTGCCTTTGGGGATATCGGGATGAGCGGGCGTCGGATCTCCATCTTCGGTGCGACGGGCTCGATCGGCGAAAGCACGTTTGACCTGGTGACCCGCGCGACCCCCGGCACCTATCGGACCGTGGCCGTGACCGGCGGGCGCAACGTGGTCCGGCTGGCCGAAATGGCCCGCGCGCTGCAGGCCGAGATTGCGGTGGTGGCGGAAGAGGGCCTGCTGCCCGCCCTGCGCGCGGCGCTGGCGGGATCGGGGGTCGAGGCCGCTGCGGGGACCACGGCGATATCCGAAGCGGCCGCGCGTCAAGCCGATTGGGTGATGTCGGCCATCGTGGGCGCGGCGGGACTGGCGCCGGGCATGGCGGCGCTGGCCACCGGGGCAACCCTGGCCTTGGCCAACAAGGAAAGCCTCGTGACGGCGGGGCCCCTGATCCTTGCCACTGCCGCCCGGCACGGCGCGCGCATCCTGCCGGTGGACAGCGAACACTCGGCGATCTTTCAGGCGCTGGCGGGCGAGGATCTGACCACGGTGGAGCGCATCATCCTGACCGCCTCGGGCGGGGGGTTGCGCGATTGGCCGGTGGAAAAGCTGGCCAGTGCGACGCTGAAGGACGCCTCGGCGCATCCGAACTGGGCGATGGGACAAAGGATCACGATCGATTCCGCGTCCATGTTCAACAAGGCGCTGGAAGTCATTGAGGCGAAAGAGTTCTTCGGAGTGACCCCCGATCAGATCGAGGTGGTGATCCATCCGGAATCGATCATCCATTCCGCCGTGGCCTTTCAGGACGGCGCCATCATGGCCCATATGGGCACGCCCGACATGCGCCATGCCATTGGCTACGCGCTGCACTGGCCGCAGCGTCTGCCCCTGCCGGTCAAGCGGCTGGATTTCGCCAGCCTGGGCCGCATCACCTTCCGCGCCCCCGACCTTGACCGCTATCCCGCCCTGCGTCTGGCCCGTCAGGTCATGCAGACCGGTGGCATGGCCGGCACGGTGTTCAACGCGGCCAAAGAGGTGGCTCTTGATTGTTTCATTTCTGGAAACATCGGGTTTCTGGATATGTCTTGGCTGGTGGAGGCCACGCTGGAGCGGCTTTCGGCCGACAATCGCCTTGGAAAAGCCGCATCCAGCCTTGAAGAGGTGCTGGAGATGGACCAAGTCGCTAGAAGGACGGCGCGGGCAGAGGCGCAGTCTCGCGTCAGATCATAGGGGTCGGGAATTTGGATTTTGCGGGACTTTTCTCTGATCTTGGCGGCACCGCCTGGACCCTTGCGGCCTTCCTGATCGCCATCATCGTCATCGTGACGGTGCATGAATTCGGGCATTACATCGTGGGGCGTCTGTGCGGCATCCATGCCGAGGTCTTCTCGCTGGGGTTTGGGACGCCGATCTGGTCGCGGATCGACAAGCATGGCACACGCTGGCAGATCGCAGCGCTGCCGCTGGGCGGCTACGTGCGGTTTCTGGGCGATGCCGACGGCGCCTCGCGCCCGGATGCCGGGCTGATGGACGGGTTGAGTGCGGACGAGAAGCGCCACACGATGCATGGGGCGCCCTTGTGGGCACGCTCGGCCACGGTGGTGGCGGGGCCGCTGGCGAATTTCATTCTGGCCTTCCTGCTGTTTCTGGGTGTGATCCTGTGGAAGGGCGTGGCGGTCGAAGTGCCGCTGATCGGCACGATCAAGGCGGTGCCGTTTGCGGGGCAGGGCCTGCTGGTCGGCGATCTGATCACCGCGGTCGAGGGACAGCCGACGCCCGATCTGGCAACCTTCTTCACGTTGGCCGATGGGCTGAGCGACAAGGCGACCGTAACCTATCAGGTCACCCGCAACGGTCAAAGCATGACGGTGCAGGGGCCGAACCCGCTGCCGCCGGTGGCCGACAGCGTGCAGCCGCAAAGTGCCGCACTGGATGCGGGCATTCAGGCCGGCGATGTGATCATCAAGGCCGAGGGCAAGGACATTGCCAGCTTTGCCCAGTTGCCCAAACTGGTCGAGGCTGATGCCGGCAAGCCCATCGCCCTGACCCTATGGCGGGCCGGCAAGACCTTTGACGTGACCTTGAGCCCGCGCCGCCGCGATCTGCCCACCGCCGATGGCGGGTTCGAGACGCGCTGGCTGATCGGTGTGTCGGGTGGGGTGCTGTTCGAACCGGTGGCACGCATGCCCGGCCTCGCCGAGGCGGCGGGACTGGCGTGGAAGCAGGGCTGGTACATGGCCAAGATGAATCTGACGGGGCTGGTCTATATCGTGGCGGGCAAGATCAGCAGTTGCAACGTTTCAAGTCCGATCGGCATGGCCAAGGCCGTGGGCGCTGCGGCGCATTCGGGGCTGGAAACCTTTCTTGGCATGCTGGCGCTGGTGTCCCTGTCGATCGGCCTGCTGAACCTGTTCCCGATTCCGGTGCTGGATGGCGGACATCTGGTGTTCCACATCTGGGAGGCGACCACGGGCCGCCCGCCCAGCGACAAGGCGTTGCGGGTGTTGATGTCGTTCGGCCTGACGCTTTTGGCGGCGCTGATGCTCTTTGCGCTGTCCAACGACCTCTTCCGGTGTACTTGAGCGGGCCCGTCCGGACACGGACCGAGTTATCCACAGGAAATGGGCAACAGGCGTCGGCGCCTTTGGCCTGCGACGCGGCGCGCTTTTGACAAGGCCGGGACAAGAAGCTAGTCAGGGTCTTGGATTGTGACGGTTTTGGACGTGGGGCGCAGGACGTGGGCAAGATGAGCATGGGCAAGGGCGCTGGGATTTCTCGCAAACGGTTGGCGCTTGGCGCGGGGACCTTGGTGCTGTCGGCCGGGTTCGGCATAGCCGGTCTTGGGCTGGTGGCGCCGTTGCAGGCTTGGGCGCAGACCACGATGGGCGGGGATTTCTCGCTGGGCACGCCCGAGACGCAAACCGCGCCCGCCGTGGCCCCGGTGCCTGCGGGCTTCACGTTCAATGCGGTCAAGGTTGAAGGCAACACCAACGTCGACGCCGCCACCATCGTGGCCTATCTGGCCATCGCCAAGGGCAAGGTCGTCACCGAGGCCGAGCTGAACGACGGATATCAGCGGATCGCGGCGACCGGTCTGTTCCAAAGCATCGAGCTTTTGCCGCAGAAGAACACCCTGGTGATCAAGGTTCTGGAAAACCCGATGATCGCCACGGTTGATTTTCAGGGCAACGCCCGACTGGATGACAAGGTCCTGACCTCGATCGCCAAGACCAAATCGCGCCAGATCTATTCGCCCGCCACCGCCGAGGCGGATGCCGCTGCGATGACGGAAGCCTATCGCAGTCAAGGCCGCATGGCCGCCTCGATCACGCCGCGCATCATCCGGCATGGCAACAATCAGGTCGACTTGGTGTTTGAAATCACCGAAGGCGGCGTGGCGGAAATTGCCCGGCTCAGCTTTGTCGGCAACAAGGCGTTTTCGGACTACCGTCTGCGGCAGGTTCTGTCGTCCAAGCAGGCGGGGATCCTGCACAACCTGATCCAGCGCGACACCTACAACACCGACCGGGTCGATATGGACAAGAAGCTTCTGTCCGATTTCTACCTGTCGCGCGGCTTCATCGACTTCAAGATCCTTGACGCCGGGGCCACCTATGCCCGGGATCGCAGTGCGACGTTCCTGACCTTCACCATTCAGGAGGGTCAAAGCTTCCGCGTCGGCAAGGTCACCACGGTGTCCGAAGTGCCGGGCGTCGATGCGACCGATTTCGACAAGTTGCGCCGGTTGCGCAGCGGCGTGACCTACAGCCCGACCGTCGTGCAGAACAACGTCGATGCGTTGGAAGCCCTGGCGCTGAAGAAGGGCCTGAATTTTGTCATGGTAGAGCCGCGTCTGACCCGCAATGACCGGGACGGCACGGTGGATGTGACCTTCGCCATCGTCAAAGGCCAGCGCGCTTTTGTCGAGCGTATTGATATCGAGGGCAACACCACCACGCTCGATTCGGTGATTCGCCGCCAGTTCGCCACGGTCGAGGGCGACCCGATGAACCCGCGCGAAATCGCCCAGGCGGCCGAGCGGATCCGGGCGCTTGGCTTCTTCTCGGATGTGCAGGTGACCGAAGAGCCGGGCTCTGCGCCGGATGAAAGCGTCGTCAAGGTCAATGTGACCGAACAGCCGACCGGGTCTTTGACGCTGGGGGCAACCTACGGGATCAGCACCGGTTTTGGCATCAACATAGGCTTCAGCGAGCGCAATTTTCTGGGCCGTGGTCAGGGTCTGACGGTGAATGTGCAGACCGGGGCCAGCAATGTCGACAGCAAGATCGATTTCACTGAACCGGCCTTTCTGGGCCGCGATCTGACCTTCGGCTTTGGGGCGGGTTACACCACCACGACCCACCAGAATGCCCATTTCGATACCCGCGTGATCAGCGTGTCCCCTTCGCTCGACTTCCCGGTCAGCGATTTTGGCCGGCTGCAGTTGAGCTACCGGCTGGCCAGCGAAGGCGTTCTGAACGTTGACCGCCATGTCGATGCCTCGGCCGGGCCCCCGCCGGTGGCGGCGGTCAAGGGCTCTTCGGCCATCCTGATCGCCGAAGAGGGCACCAAGATGGCCTCCTCGCTGGGCTATGCCTATACATGGGATGACCGCCTGTCGGGCCTGCATCCCAAAGGCGGCGTGATGGTGCAGTTCGGGCAGAACGTTTCGGGTCTGGGCGGCGATGTGAAATTCGTCAACACCTCGGTACGGGCCTTGGCCGAAACCAAGGTGGGCAAGGATGACGTCACCCTGCGCGCCACCTTCGAGGGCGGCGTGATCAACGCCTTTGGCGGCTATACCACCCGCGCCACCGACCGCTATTTTACGGCCGGTTCGATGCATGGTTTCGAGATGAACGGCATCGGGCCGCGCGATCTAGGGGCCGAGAACAAGGACGCGCTTGGCGGCAACTTCTTCGCCGCAGCCCATATCGAAAGCGAATTCCCGCTGGGTCTGCCCGAGGAATACGGGCTGAGCGGCGGTCTGTTCATGGATGTCGGCTCAGTCTGGGGGCTGAAGAACAAGGCGGGTTCCGGCGGGACGGTGGATGATTCGATGCATCTGCGGTCGGTCGTTGGCCTGTCGATCTATGTCAAATCGCCGATCGGCCCGCTGCGCTTCGACTTTACCCATGCGCTGCAAAAGCAAAGCTACGACAAGGAACAGACCTTCAACTTCACCATCTCGACGAAGTTCTGATGCGGTATGGGCGGCTCCTTGGTTGGGGGCTGGCGCTGCTGGTGGCCTGTTCCAGCCTTGCGCCGGTCGTGGCGCAGACCACGGCCGCGGTGCCGCAGGTTCTGACGCTGGATCAGAACCGGCTTTACGCAGAATCGCTGTACGGCAAGGCGATGGAGACGAAGGCCCAGGTGGCCTCGCAGGCGCTGGCGGCCGAGAATCGCAAGATCGAGGCCGATCTGGCGGCCGAAGAGGCGGATCTGACGCAGAAGCGGGCAACGATGGCGGCAGCGGCGTTCCAGACGCTGGCCGATGCCTTCGACGCCAAGGTCGAGCAGGTGCGCAAGGATCAGGCGGCCAAGGTTGAAGCGCTGAAGACGCAGCGCGATGACGGGCGCACGACCTTCTTTCAGGCTGCGGTGCCGGTTCTGGCCGAATTGATGCGGCAGATGGGCGCCTATGCCATCTTGAACCACGATGCCGTGGTGCTGGCCTTTGATTCCATCGACGTGACGGACCGTGCGATTGCCGCCGTGAATGCCAAGCTGGGCGATGGCAGCACAGGGTCCAACGGCCCGCGCGTGCAGCCGGATGGTCCCAACCCGGCACCCGCGCCCCCCACAACCCCGCCCGCCAAACCGACGCCCTGACCCGCCGGTTGGCCCTTGGCTGCAGGTTGCGGGCCAGCCGTCGGGCTTTGGGCCAAAGGCTCGTCCCCAAACGCTTGTCCCGGTGCGCCCAAGTTGCTAGTCAGGGACGATCAATGCCCCAAAGATGGGCAGGCGCGGCCCGCACGGGTGACACGGTGACGGCCAATTTGGGGGACAAGAATGACCGAGACTGCCGCAGCAATTCACGAAGCCGATCTTGCCCTGATCAAGCGGATCATTCCGCACCGCTATCCGTTCCTTCTGATCGACAAGGTCCGCGACATCGTGCTGAACGAAAGCTGCGTGGGCGTCAAATGCGTGACCAACACGGAGCCGCATTTTCAGGGCCATTTCCCCGATATGCCGATCATGCCGGGTGTGATGATCATCGAGGCGATGGCGCAGACCTCGGGCGTGTTGGTTGGCCTGTCGATGGATCTGGTCGACAAGCAGGCCAAGGTGTTCTTCATGGGCGTTGATGCCGTGAAGTTCCGCCGCAAGGTGGTGCCGGGCGATGTGCTGGAACTGCACGTCAAGGCGCTGCGCGGCGGCGGACGGGTCTGGAAGTTTGAGGGCCGCGCCACCGTCGATGGCGATCTGGCGACCGAGGCCACGTTTACGGCCATGTTTGATCTGCCCAAGGCCTGACGCGTGACCGCTTTCATCCATCCCTCCTCGGTCGTCGATCCCGCAGCCCGGCTGGGCGAAGGGGTCCGGATTGGTCCGTTCTGTGTCATCGGACCCGAGGTCACGCTGGCCGAGGGGGTGGAGGTGAAATCTCATGCCGTCGTCAGTGGCTGGACCATGGTGGGCGCCGACACGGTGATCTTCCCGCATGCCACGGTGGGCGAGGTGCCGCAGGATCTGAAATACAAGGGCGAGCGGACCCGGTTGATCATCGGTGCCCGCTGCCGGATCCGCGAGTCGGTGACGCTGAACACCGGCACTGAAGGTGGCGGCGGGGTGACGTCGGTCGGCGACGATTGCCTTCTGATGACCGGCGCCCATGTCGGCCATGACGCGCATCTGGGCAACCGGGTGATCCTTGCCAATGGTGTGGCCATCGCGGGCCACTGCCAGATCGGTGATGACGTGATCATCGGCGGCTTGTCGGGCATCCACCAATGGGTCCGCATCGGCCATGGGGCGATCATCGGTGCGGTGACGATGGTGACCAATGACGTCATCCCCTATGGCCTGGTGCAGGGGCCGCGCGGGGAACTTGACGGGCTGAACCTTGTCGGCCTCAAGCGCCGGGGCATGGACCGCGCCGCAATCAGCGCGCTGCGCCATGCCTATGAAGAATTGGCCAAGGGCGAGGGCAGCTTTCTGGAGCGCGCCCGCCGACTGGCCGAGAACGCCGAAACCGACAGCGTGCGCGAGATGGCGGCGTTCATCCTCTCGGCCTCCGACCGTTCGTTCCTGACCCCGAAATGACCAATCTCGCCCTGATCGCTGGCCGGGGTGCCCTGCCTTTGGCCTTGGTGCAGGCCCTATCGGAACGCCCCTATATCTGCGCCTTGGACGGCTTCGCGCCCGAAGGCCTGATCCCCGACCTGACCTTCCGGATCGAGCGTCTGGTCCCCTTCCTGCGCCATTTGGGCGACCGCGGCATCACCCGAGTGACCTTCGCCGGTGCGGTCAGCCGCCCGCGCCTTGACCCTTCGCTGTTCGACGCGGCCACGGCGCAACTGGTCCCGCACCTGATGGCCGCTTTCGCCGCCGGTGATGATGCCACGCTGCGTGCCATCATCAGCCTGTTTGAGGACAGCGATATCGAGGTGGAAGGGGTGGAAACCCTGGCACCGCAGCTTTTGCCCCAGGCCGGACTGCTGGCCGGAGCCCTGCCGCGCGACGCAGAAGCCGATGCCCACCGCGCCGAGGCGATTGTCGCGGCGCTGGGTGCCGCCGATGTGGGGCAGGGCTGCGTGGTGGCGGGCGGCCTGTGCCTGGGGGTCGAGGCTTTGCCCGGCACCGACATCCTTCTGGCGCAAGTGGCCAGCCTGCCCGAGGCGCTGCGCCCGCAGCACAGGGGCCTGTTTTACAAAGCCGCCAAGCCCGGACAGGATCGCCGCGTCGATCTGCCCACCATCGGCCCGGCCACCTTGCGCGGCGTGGCGGCTGCGGGCCTTGCCGGGATCGTGTTTCAGGCCGGCTCTGTGATCTGCCTTGACCTGCCCGGCCTCAGGACCCTTGCCGCGGAAACGGGCCTGTTTCTGTGGGCGCGCTAAGCTTCTTCCTGATCGCCGGAGAGCCCTCTGGCGACAAGCTGGGGGCGGCTTTGATGTCCGGCCTGCGCATTTTGGCGCCGGACGTCACCTTCCACGGCATCGGCGGGCCCTTGATGCAGGCGCAGGGTCTGACCTCGCTTTTCCCGATGGAAGAGTTGTCGGTGATGGGCATTGCCGAGGTGCTGCCGAAGTACCGCCACCTCAAGCGCCGCATCCGCGAGGCGGCAGCGGCTGCCGTGGCCTGCGCCCCCGCTGCGCTGATCACCATCGACAGCCCGGATTTCTGTCTGCGGGTTGCGGCTTTGGTCAAGGCTGCCAACCCAAGGCAACGCACCATCCACTACGTCGCCCCCTCGGTCTGGGCGTGGCGCCCGGGACGGGCTGCGAAGATGGCGCGCGTCATCGACCACGTTCTGGCCCTGCTGCCGTTCGAGCCGCCCTATATGACCGCCGCCGGCATGACCTGCGATTTTGTCGGCCACCCGGTTGTGGCCGAAGCCCTTGCCACCGCGCAGGAACGGGCAATCTTCGCCAAGATCCCGCGCCCTCTGGTCCTGTGCCTGCCCGGCTCGCGCCGCTCTGAAGTCACCCGCTTGGCACCGATCTTCGGTGCGGCGCTTGGCCGCTTGGCCCAAACCCATCCCGGTCTGACCGTCGCCTTGCCGACGTTGGCCCATATCGCCCCCGTGCTGCACGATCTGACCAGGAACTGGCCGATCCCGCCCCGCCTGATCCTCGACCCCGCCGAGAAGCGTGCCGCCTTTGCCGAAGCGGATGTGGCGCTGGCCGCTTCGGGCACCGTCTCGCTGGAGCTGGCGGCCAATGCCACCCCGATGGTCATCGCCTATGACATGCACCCGATCAGTTGGTGGCTGATGAAACGCGCGGCATTGATTGATACCGTTACACTGGTCAACCTCGTCTCCGACAGCCGCACGGTACCCGAATTCCTCGGCCCCGCCTGCCGCCCCGAAGCGCTTGCCGGGGCGCTGGACACGGTCCTGCAGGATGCTGCCCTTCAGATCCGGGCCATGGCCACGACGATGGACCGCCTTGGCCAAGGTGCCGAGGCGCCCGGCCTGCGCGCCGCCCGCTCGGTTTTGGCGCATCTTTGACCCCTTCATTCAGGTCCAAATATCCCGGGGGTGTGCGGGGGCTGGCCCCCGCCCGCGTCCCCAGCACGCGGCATCAGACCTTGCGCGATCCGATCCACCGATCCGCACCGATTTCGGCCAGAAACGCGCGGCTGGCTTCAGTACCGAAATGGGGGGCCTGTGACAGACCGGGAAAGCGCGCCTTCACCTCGGCGGCAATGTCGGGGGGCAGGCGGTTCACCGTGGCGTCATTGACCATCAGGCTTTCCGAGGGGATACCCTCGGCATAGATGATCTCATGTCGGTCAAAGACCAGACTGAAGTAGTCGACAAAGCCGCCCTCGCGTAGATAGACCGCAGCCTCGTCGACCAAGTCGCGCGCCTGCACCAGCAGCTCCGAGGTTGGCAGGCCCGCGCTGCGCTGGCGCTGATACAGAAAGACCCTGTGGTGCTGACTGACGATCAGATCCCCGGCATTGCCCAGCGTGCCTGCCGTTATGACCACGGGGGCAAAGGCGCCCACGGCGCGCAGGCGGGCGTGGCCGATCCAGCGCACCGGCTGGCGGCCATGATCGCGGGTCAGCACTTCGATCCCCGGCACCAGCGCCTCGATGGCGCGCTGGCTGCCGTCGGTCAGTGTGATCATGGTGCCGCGCGCAAAAGACAGGCACAGTACGTCGGCCAGTTGCAGATCCCCCGGCGCCGCCTCGATCGACAACAGCGTGTAATCGACCCCGGTCCCCACCGGGGACAGCGGCAGCACCAGCCGGGTGCCGTCCTCCAGCAGCAGGATCAGCAGTTCCACCTTGTCGCCATCCGGTGCCATCAGCGCGTAGCGCGCCTCCAGCCGGACCCGGGTGCCGGGCAATCCGATGCCAGAGCCTTCGGCCACCGCTTGCTCACCCTCCCGCGGCGGTTGCACGACAAGACGCAGGGGTTGGGCCTGATGGTACAGCGCATAGATGTCGCCCGCGCAGACCTCGTCCGGCCCGGTCAGGCCATCGCCCTGATTGGCGCCCTGCACGACAAAGATATCCTCGGCGGCAAAGACCTGACAGGCGTATCCGGGTGTGGCAGAGGGGGCCATGGGCGGTTCCTGAAGCGGAGGGCGCGGGTCGGGTTTCGACTGGGCTAGCAATCGCAACCGGAAACGTCAACAAAGGGATGAGGCTGCCGCGCAGCCGCGGTGGATCGAAACGAAGGAGCGGATGATGGATTTGGGGATCAGGGGCAAGCGGGCCTTGGTGACGGCGGCCTCCAAGGGACTGGGGCGTGGCTGTGCCGAGGCCTTGGCGCAGGCCGGCGTCGATCTGGTGATCAACGCCCGCGGGGTCGAGGCGCTGGAGGCCACCGCCGTTGCCCTGCGCGGCCATGGCGTGGCGGTGACCACGGTGGCGGCAGATATCACGACGCATGAGGGGCTGGCGGCCGTTCTGGCCGCTGCGGGCGCGGTGGATATTCTGGTGACCAATGCCGGTGGCCCGCCACCCGGCTCGTGGGAGACCTGGGTCAAGGCCGATTACCTCAAGGCGATCGAGGCCAACATGCTGACCCCCATCGCCTTGATGACCGCGCTGATGCCGGGGATGATCGAACGCGGCTGGGGCCGGGTGATCAACATCACCAGCCAGTCGGTGAAGGCGCCCATCGCTGCGCTCGGCCTGTCCAACGCTGCCCGTGCCGGGTTGACCGGGTTTGTGGCGGGCACCTCGCGTCAGGTGGCCCCGCATGGCGTCACGATCAACAACCTGCTGCCGGGCATCCACGACACCGACCGCGCCACGGCGCTGGATGCTGGCATGGTCAAGACGCGTGGCATCACCATGGCGGAAGCCCGCGCGGAACGCTCGGCCACGATTCCGGCCCGCCGCTATGGCACTGCGGCCGAATTCGGTGCCACCTGCGCCTTTTTGTGCAGCCAGCACGCCGGCTATATCGTCGGCCAGAACATCCTTCTGGACGGTGGCGCGATGAACTCCACCCTTTGAGCCTGACGGAGCGCGTGCCGCGCGCTGTCTTGTCTCGCCTCTGGCGCAAGCGCCAACCGGCTCGGACTGGCGCGCCGCGCGGGGAGTATTTGAGAAGGCGCAAATGCAAGGGGCAGCCTTTGCATTTGCTCCTTTGGAAATACTCTCGGGGGGTGAAGCCGCAGGCGAGGGGGGCTGACGGCCCCCCTTTCCCCGGCCAGCCGCAGGCTCAGGCGGTGGGCGTGATGCGGCGCAGCGCGTCGATGCGGGCGCGCGCCTCTCCCGAGTCGATGGAGGCGCGGGCGCGCGTCACGCCATCTTTCAGATCGGCCGCCTTGCCTGCGACCAGCAGCGCTGCGGCGGCGTTCAACAGGACCGCGTCCCGGTAGGCGCCGGTCTTGCCGTTCAACAGGGCGCGGAAGGCAGCGGCATTTTCGGATGGGGTGCCGCCAAGGATCGCTTCGAAGGCATGGACCGGCAGGCCCGCATCTTCCGGGTGCACGGTGAATTCGGTGATCTCGCCGCCTTTCAGGGCGGCCACCGCGGTGGGGCCGGCGATGGAAATCTCATCGGTCCCGTCGCTGCCATGGACGAGCCACGCCGCCTCGGAGCCGAGGGTTTTCAGGGTTTCGGCCATCGGCCGGATCAGGCGGGCGGTGAAGGCGCCAGTAAGTTGGCGCTTCACGCCGGCCGGATTGGTCAGCGGGCCAAGGATGTTGAAGATGGTCCGCGTGCCCAATTCGGCGCGCACTGGGCCGACATGGCGCATGGCGGGGTGGTGCATGGGCGCCATCATGAAGCCGATCCCGGCCTCGGCCAGGCAGCGTTCCACCACCTCGGGACCGACCATCACGTTCAGACCCATCTCGGTCAGCGCATCCGCCGCACCCGATTTGGACGACAGGTTGCGGTTGCCGTGCTTGGCCACGGGAACGCCAGCCCCCGCCACCACAAAGGCCGTGGCGGTCGAGATGTTGAGCGTGCCCTTGCCGTCGCCGCCGGTGCCCACGATGTCCATCGCGCCCGCCGGGGCCTGCACCGCATGGCATTTCGACCGCATCACGGCGGCGGCGGCGGCGAATTCATCCACTGTTTCGCCCCTCGTGCGCAGTGCCATCAGAAGGCCACCCATCTGGGCCGGGGTGGCTGCGCCTTCGAAAAGGGCGGTGAAGGCTGTCTCGGCCTCGGCCCGGGTCAGGGGGCGTTCGGCGGCCAGACCGATCAGCGGCTTCAAGGCGTCGCTCATGCCGTCACCTTGACCTTGGCAGAGGTCAGGAAATTCTGCAGCAGGGTGTGGCCATGTTCAGAGGCGATGCTTTCGGGGTGGAACTGCACGCCCTCGATCCGTTTTGTCTTGTGGCGCAGGCCCATGATGGTGCCGTCCTCCAGCCAGGCTGTCACCTCAAGGCAATCGGGCAGGGTGGCGCGTTCGACGACCAGTGAGTGATAGCGTGTGGCTAGGAAGGGCGAAGGCAGGCCCGTGAACATGCCTTTGCCTTCGTGGATCATGGCACCCATCTTGCCATGCACGATCTCATGGCAGCGCACGACACGGCCGCCGAAGGCCTGGCCAATCGTCTGGTGGCCAAGGCAGACGCCCAGCAAGGGTGTGCCGGTTTCCGCCGCCGCAAGGGTCAGCGGCAGGCAGATACCCGCCTGATCGGGATCGCAAGGGCCGGGCGACAGCACGATCGCTTCTGGCCGCAGCGCCATGGCCGCCTGCACATCCAGCGCGTCATTCCGCACGACTTTGACATCCGCCCCCAACTCGCCCAGATAATGCACGAGGTTGTAGGTGAAACTGTCGTAGTTATCGATCAGAAGCAGCATGTTGGTCACAACCGTTTGTTTTCGTTACGCTTCATGGCTTTGGATGCCTGTCTGTCCCCGCGAATGTACCCGCTTACTTCTTTGGTACCCGCGCCAGCCTGCCCAAATGACCGAAGTCTTCACAAAACTTATCGCTGAACGGCAGACCGGTGTAAACCATGGGGATGCAGCCCTGCGGCGTGATCTTGGCAATGGCCGCCATCACGCGCCTGATGGTTCGTATTGCACCGCGTCTTCGTGCATCCGAATGCGTGGGACAAGCCGGAACCGCCACGCCGGCCACGTCAAACGATGGGATGCGCGTGACCCTCAAGCCGGACGGCAACGCGGACGCGGGCGTGGAGTGGAGTGGATAATACCCGGGCGGTGCCGGGGGCATCCCGCCCACGGCGCGAAGCCGGGTCATCTGACGGCTGGGCGGGCCGGCAGGCATCGCGAGACCGACCTGAAACGGCCTGACCCTGCCGCCGAAGCCAGAGCTGCGCCCGCCTGGATCGGCAAGGCTGCCGTGGTCTGCGCGCGTCGAAAGGCCAGCAACCGGATCTTTCCGAACGAGATGGACCTCAGTCCTCGCCGTTGAGCTTTGTCCGGTCGAACTTGAACCGCAGCCGGTTGAGGCGCGATCCTTCGATGTGGCGTTGCATGGCTTCAACATCCGCCCCATGGGCGCGGCAGACATCCTGCCAATCCGCGGTGTCGATCCCCGCAACGCCATCGCGCAAAAGATCGGTCTTCACGAAGGGAAATCCCGATTTCAGCAGGCGCCGCCACGCGTGATGGGTTGGATTCAGCAACGCGATATCTTGCGGCGCGGTGCCGGATATCTTTGCCATGCCAAAGACGATGTGTTGGGACGGATCGGGCAAGTCCGGCCTAGGTGTTTGCCGCAGCGCTGCCGGTCTTGTCATGGGTCGAACGGGCTTTCCGCCTGAAGTTGAAAAGGCTCGTCCCGCCGCGGGGGGCATCACGTTTCTGGAACCCGGCGCACCCTGTGCCGGATCGGCCTGCGCGCCTTCTCTTTTCCTTGCCCGGTTCCGGTGCGAGATGATCTTGCGGTTTGCCGCCGGCGCGGCGCAGGATGGCTGCATGTTCTGTAGGAGTGCGCCCCCATGCCCCGTTTGTTGATCACGGCCTCAAGCGTCCTGTCTCTTGCCGCCTGCGTGGCAAGCCCGGGTCTGCAAGGCACGCCGGCGGCCGGTTCGGACAAGACCACGCTGTCCGCGACGCCCCTGCTGGCCACGCCAGCCCCCCATCATGGCCTGACCACGCTGACCTCGGGTGAGGAAGAGGATGGCAGCGGCACCGTCATCACCACCATGGCGATTGGCGAAGAGGATGGGCCGCCGCCCGCCGTCACCACTTTGGCCCATGGCGAGGAGGAGGATGGCAGTGGCACGATGATTTCGACCCTCGCCGTGGGCGAGGAGGACGGGGATCCGCCGCCGGTGCTGCCGAACCCGCCCGTCGTTCCGGACCCGCCTGCGCCGCAAAGCTTCCTTGGTGAACAGCTGCGCTCGCACCAGATCACATCGGTGGCCGAGATCATGACGCGCCTGCGCAGGTCTGAGGGGTAGGGATGGCTGGGCGCCTGCTGATTGTGGGGGGGCGATCTGATCCGTCCGTGACGGCCCTGCAGGCGGCGGCGCGCGCGCTTGACGTCCCGCTGCGGGAGCTGTGGACTGACCCTACGGAACGTCCGTCCCTGACCTTCGATCCCCTGACGGCGGTCTTGTGGCAAGATGCACGTCCGGTGGACGGGGTCGCTGCCGCCTTCCTGCGGGCCGATGTCTTCGGCACCGGAACGCCACAGGATCATCAGGCCGCAGCCGAGCTTCACACGGTGCTGCGCGGCTGGCTGGCCTGTCAGCCCTTGATCCGGCGGCTTAATCCCTGCGGTTTCGGCCGCTCGGCGTCGGTCAACAAGCTGAGCGCCCTTGCCGCGGCCCACCGCCATGGTCTGGCGATTCCGGTCACGATGGTGGGCAATGACCCGCGCGCCCTGCGGGCCTTTGGCGCGGCGACCCCGGCCATCCGCAAGCCGGTGGCCGGAGGCGACTATTGTCGCCCCCTGATCCCCGAGGCGCTGCAGGGGGCTGAAGTCCTGATCGCGCAAGAGCGACTGATCGGGCCTGAGATGCGGGTGTACCGTGTTGGCCGTCAGGTCTTCGGCTTCCAGGTCAGCTCCTCGGCGCTGGATTATCGGACCGATCCCGGGGCAATCGTCAGCCCGACGCCGGTGCCCGAGGAGCTGCGGGCCGGGCTGCTTGCAATGACCGACGAGATGGGATTGGATTTCTGCGCCTCTGACTTCAAGACCTGCCCGCGCCGCGGGGGCTGGGTCTATCTTGAAACCAATGCCGCCCCGATGTTTGCGGCCTTCGGTTCCGATCTGGCCGCGGCCATCGTGACTTACCTGATGGCCGGATGATGCCGCGTCCTGCAAAGGCGCTGCGGGTGGTCGATCGGTGGGCACGGATTGGAGATCCTGCGCCGCCCATGATCGGCGGCCCGCGAAATCCGAAGCAGGGCCATCGAGCACCAATCCCACCGGGGGCCGGTCTGCTTTGCGGCCTGCAAGAGGCCAAGTCCCACCGAACTGATGCCGCCGTGCTGATTGTGGCGTGTCGGGACGTCCAGATCCGTCAGGATTCACGGCCTTTTCGGTCCATCTGCCGCGCTGCCGGTGCAATGCCGTCGCGCGTCGGGCCGGAGGGTTTTTCAAATCCAGCAACCCATTCCAATCGGTGCCGCCCCTGAGACCCGCGCTGAAACGCAGCGGATCGGGGCGGTGTGGCTGGCTTTCCGAAATAGCCGCTGTCGTACCTTTGCCGAAGGTCGCGTCTTTGATCCGCGCCCAAGCGTTCGATCGCGAGTTCCGGCTTAGGGCCCTGCGGTGCGTCATTCTGCCAAGCCGCACGGTGCAGCTGTCCGCCACTCTCCACACGGGGCGCACGGTGCAACGACCTTTGTCGCAGCGCGAAGGCAGCGTCATGGTTAGGGCCTTGGCGCTCGATTGCTTCGGGGCCGGGGCTGGACCGGGGACGCTGGCAGGTCCAACTCTGCACCATGATCGCGCCCCGGGCGTCGGGGCAGAAGTCTTCATCCGCTGTCTTTATGGGCTGCCGTGGCGCGAAAAAAATGCGTGCAATGTCGGTGCCCGCTGGCCCCCCGGACCTGTGATCCCGGCCATTTGCCGGGCTTTCCCTGCCAGTTGAAGGGCAGCGCTTGATGCAAGGGCTTATAATCAAGGAGAATTTGTGAGATTGGCAGAAGCAGCCGGACACGCTTTCGTCAGGACTGCCCCTGTGGGTCCCGCGCAGCACAAGCGGGCCGGCTTTGCCATTGGGGGGTGAACCCCGGAAAAGAGACGGCTATACAGTCAGAGAATATCCGAAGGTGTCGAAGCGTCCTTGCAACGGCGGTCGGCACAATCGGGCGGGCCTTGGCCCTTTGGGACAGGTGAGGGAGCTATAGAGTGGCGCGGAGTTTTGCGAGCGGTCTGGTTTGGGGCCTCGTGGTATCGGCGGCAGGGCTGGCCCTGATCTCGCAGCTGGCGCCTTTGCCCAAAGGCGTGGTGGATCATCCTCAGACGACGTCGTCGGGCCCGGCTACAACCCAAAACGACGCTGGCGCGCAGGCCGGAGGCGTTGTGGAACAGGCTGCGCCAAGCGCGCCCGCGGCGGCTGCGCTGCCAACTGCGGCTGGGCAGGGCAATGCGGTACAAGCCCAAGCTTCCGGTCAGATGGCGGGCAGCGCAAGCGCCCCGACCGTGGCCGACGCAGCCCCGGTGGCGGGCAGCGGATCTGTCAAGATGCCCGATACCACGCCCGGAGCCTCGTCTGCGGCGATGCCTTCGACGCTGCAAGCCTCTGGCTCGGCCGCCCCGACGGCCCCCGGCACCGCAGGCGTAGCGGCTGATCCCGCTGTTGTCGCGGGGACGGATGCGGGCAAGACCGCCCTTGACGCACCAACGGCGGAACCTGCCGCGCCCGCTGCCACCGAACCTGCGACGACAGGACCTTCGACGCCGACCGACGCGGGGCAGGGTGGCACGGCGGCGGATGATCAGACGACGGCTGCACCTGTTGCCAAGCCCGCCGGGGACGCGGCGCAAAATGACATCCCGGCTGTGCCAGCCCCGGATGCGGCCACGCAACCGCAGACGGCCCCGGCCAGCAGTACGGCATCATCTGCCACTGTAGCACCCAGCGCCGATGCCGCCCAAGCGGACGCGGCGGGCGACACAGGCAGTGGCACGGTCGCCGCGAACAGCCCTGCGGCCCCGTCGGCTGTCACGGCCGGACAGGATCAGGCCACAACCCAGCCCGAAACACCGGAAGTGCCGACGTCCATGGCGCAGGTGCCTGCGCTGGCCCCGCCGCAACAGGCTCCGGCAACCTCTGAGGCGCCTCCCGCCTTGTCGTCGCTGGATGCAGCGCTGACGGCGCCGGCGCCGGATCAGGGCCCGGCGGTGGCCATGGCCCCGGCGCCGGACCCCTTGGGAAGCAAGGATGCGCTGCTGGTGCCCTCGCAAGGGGCTGGATTGGCCGAGCCGAGCCGACTGCCACAGATTGCCGCTGCCGAGGACCCGGGGTTGGCCCCGGCCCCCTTGCCGGTGGTGACGGCCCCGGATGGCGGCGACAGCGCGCCTGACGCAGCCAAGGCCGTGGCCCCGCGTGTCATCACGCCGGATGCGCCGCAGTTGCCCGGCATCAAGGCGCTGGACAGCACGCTGCCGACAGTCCTGAAGCCCTCGGTTCCCGGGGTGCAGACCAACACCTTGCCCCATATCGGCGATACGCCCAAGGGGGCGGAAGCTCCGGCCGCGCCGGTGGCCGATCAGCCGATCGTGAAATACGCCCGCAGCTTTGACAATGCAGCGGGCAAGCCGCTGTTCGTCATCCTGCTGCAAGATGTGGGTGGTGCGGGAATGAACCGGGCCGATCTGGCCAAGCTGCCCTTCCCGGTGACGTTCGTGATCGACCCCTTGGCAACCGATGCGAAAGAGGCTGCGAAGGCCTATCGCGATGCCGGGCAAGAGGTGCTGATGCTGGCCAACGGCCTGCCGGCTGGCGCAACCGCCAGTGACGTGGCGCAGTCCTTCCAGACCCTTCAGGATATCTTGCCCGAAGCGGTGGGCGTGATGGACGAAGACACGGCGGGGTTCCAGGACAACCGGGCGCTGGCGACTTTGGTGCTGCCGGTGATCGCCGATCAGGGGCGCGGGCTTGTGACCTATGACCGCGGTCTGAACGCCGCTGACCAGATCGCCCGCCGCGATGGATTGCCTGCCGCCGTGATCTACCGCCGTCTGGACGGCGCGGGCGAAAGCCAGCCGGTGATGCGCCGCTATCTGGACCGGGCGGCGTTCAAGGCGGCGCAGGAGGGCTCGGTTGTGGTGCTTGGCGACACGCGGGCCGATACCGTGGCGACGATCCTGCAATGGACGATCGAGGGCAAGGCCTCGGGCGTGGCGCTGGCGCCGGTGACGGCGGTGATGGCGCGCAAATAGGACAGCATGGGCGGCGCCGCGCCCTTGGCTGGCCCCGGAGAGCTGCGCGCCCTCCGGACCTTCCGCGGCGTATTTGGCAAGGAGCAAGGGGAAGCGGCGACAGGGGCCCCTTTTGCCGTGAGGCCTGTCAAAGGTTTGTTGATATTGGTGCAGGTCTGGGGCTTATGGACCTTATTGAACCCAGGCGGGCTTTGACATGATCTTCAAGGGTGTTCTTGCCATGCTGGCGCTTTCAGGTGCCGCCTCGGCCGATGTGCCAGACAGCGCCATTGCCGCCTGTGCTGCTCTGGCCGATCAAGGGCCGCGGCTGGAGTGCTTCGATGCGATCGCAGAAAGCCTGACCCGCCAGGACGCGGCCACCCTGTCCCCGACGCCGGCGTCGCCCGGCAAGTGGCAGGTTGATCACAGCAAGAACCCGTTGGACGATACCGAGACGGTGGTTGCAACGCTGGTGGCCGACAGTGGCGCCAGTGCCATGGGGTCTGCGGTCGTGCTGTTCGTGCGCTGCCAATCCGGACAAACCGAGGTTTATATCACCTGGAACGACTATCTGGCGTCGGATGGTGATTATGACAGTGGCTACAAGACCGTGGTCACGCGGATTGGTGCGCAGCCCGCCAGAACCGGCCGGTGGACCACCAGCACCGATCAAACTGCAACCTTTGCCCCGGATGCCCTGCCGCTTTTGCAGAAAATGGCAGACGCCAGCAGCTTCGTGGCGCAGGTGACGCCCTACAACGCCTCACCGATCACGGCCGTGTTTGATCTTTCCGGCATTCGCGACGCACTCCAGCCGGTCAGCGAGGTCTGTCGTTGGAGGCTAGATCCCCCGGCGTCGCCACAGGCCAGTGTGGTTCCTGCACCGCCCCCCTCAGCTGTTCCCGCGCCGCGCAAACGTCCCCGCGTCCTCGGCAGCACGCCTTAGGGCTTTGGATTTGTTGACGGTTTCCTGATACTCGGCTTCAGGATCGCTGTCATAGACGACACCGCCGCCGGCCTGTATGTAAAGCGCGTCGTCTTTCAGGACCGCAGTCCTCAGGGCAATGCAGAAGTCCATCTCGCCGTTGGCAGCGAAATAGCCGATGCCGCCGCCGTAGACGCCGCGCTTTTCGGGTTCCAGTTCGTCAATGATCTCCATCGCGCGGACCTTGGGCGCGCCGGACACGGTACCGGCGGGCATGCCGGCCAACAGGGCTGACAGGGCGTCTTGGCCATCCGCGATCTGGCCCACCACGTTGGAGACGATGTGCATGACGTGGCTGTAGCGTTCGACGATGAACTTCTCGGTCGGGCGCACGGTGCCGACCTTGGCCACGCGGCCCACGTCGTTGCGGCCAAGGTCCAGAAGCATCAGGTGCTCGGCCAGTTCCTTTTGATCCGCCAGAAGGTCGGCTTCGAGGAAACGGTCTTCTTCCGGCGTGGCCCCGCGTTTGCGGGTGCCGGCGATCGGGCGGATGGTGATTTCGCCCTCGCGCAGGCGCACGAGGATTTCGGGGCTCGCGCCCACGACCTGAAAGCCGCCGAAGTTGAAGAAGAACATGAAGGGCGAGGGGTTGGTGCGCCGCAAGCTGCGGTAGAAGGCGAAAGGCGGCAGCTCGAAGCGTTGCTTCCAGCGCTGGCTGGGGACGACCTGAAAAATGTCACCGGCGCGGATATAGTCCTTGGCCTTTTCCACCGCGGCCTTGTATGCGTCATGGGTGAAGTTCGATACAGCCTCGCCCACGGGTGCGGCTTCGCCCAGATCGCGTTGGGCGGACGGGGCACGGTCAAGGTCGCGCAGGGCATCCATCACCCGTTCCGCCGCCTGGGCATAGGCGGCACGGGCGGACAGGCCTGACGCGGCGAAGGCGGGGGCGACCACGGTCACCTCTCCCTTCACCCCGTCCAGCACGGCCACGACCGAGGGGCGCAACAATACGGCATCGGGCAGACCCAAAGGATCGGGGTTCACATCGGGCAGATGTTCGACCAGACGGATCATGTCATAGCCGAGATAGCCGAACAGTCCCGAAGCGATCGGCGGCAGGCCCTCGGGCAGATCAATCCGGCTTTCAGCGATCAGCTTGCGCAGCGAGTCCAAAGGCGGCAGCGCTTCGTCCACGAAAGCAGCGGCGTCAAAACGGGCCTCGCGGTTGATGCGGGCCTTGGCGCCGTGGCATTGCCAGATCAGGTCGGGCTTCATGCCGACCACGGAATAGCGGCCACGCACCTCGCCACCCGTCACCGATTCCAGCATGAAAGTGTCGGTCCGCGCCTCGGCCAGCTTCATCATCAGGGATACGGGCGTATCCAGATCCGCTGCCAGCCTTGCATAGACCAACTGGTTGCGCCCCTGACCCCAGGCCGCCTCGAACGTTGCGAAGTCAGGGTGCAGCTTCATGGGTCAGTTCATCCGGGACTGCACGGCGGTGATTGCCGCCTGATCAATGTTCAGCCCACCTTGCGCTGTCATCGCGGTCGAGAAGAGGTCGTAGGTGTCTTGCGCGATGGACTGGGCGGCTTGGGTCGACAGTTGGTCGATCGCCGCCTTGGCCTTGTCACTGGTGAAATCGGCCGGAGTGATGCTGTCCAGACGGATCACGGCCACCAGACCCTTGGTGTCGATCTTGACGACGTCACCGGCTTTCAGGGTGAAGGCGGTGGTCACCGCGTCTGCGGGGATGCCGTCCAGCTTGGCGGCGCGGGTGGTCGAGGCGATATTGTCCGTGATGCCCAGCGTCTCCAGCTTGGCGCCGCCTTTGACGGCGGCAAGATCGGCATCGGCCAGCGCAGTCAGGGCCGTGGCCAGGGCGTCGGCGTGGAAGGCCGTGGCCACCTTGTCGTGCGCCTTCTCGAAGGGCACCGGGGTCGGCGGCACGGTCTCGGTCACCTGCACCACCATCAGACCGCCGTCCGACAGGCCGATGGCTTGGGCGAAGTCGCCGGGCTGGATGGCGTCGATGGCCTTGGCGAAGGCCGGGTCTTGCGTGACCGGGTCATTGTCATCTGCGCCTTTGGCGTAATCTGTCGTGCCGGCGGTCATCTTCTGATCCTTGGCGACGTCTGCGATGGTCGCGCCACCGGCCAGCAGATCATTGATCGTTTCGTTCTTGGTGGCGATGGCGGCCACGGCGGCCTTCAGCTGCAGATCGGCCTGCAGCTTGTCATGCGCTTGCGCCAGCGTGGTGTTCTGTGCGGGCAGGATCGCATTCATCCGGTACAGCGCCGGGCCAAGGTCCGACGGCAGCGGGCCCACGACGCCGGGCGCGGTCAGCGCGAAGACGTCCTTGCCGGCAGCGCCAAGCTGTTCGATCCCGACGTCGCCCATGTCGATGTCGGTCAGCTCCAATCCACGAGCCTTGACCAGATCCTCGAACGAGGTGCCGGCGTCAAACTTGGCCTTGGCGGCCTTGGCTTCCGCGTCCGACGGGAAGACCAGACGTTCGACCAGACGTTTTTCTGGGATGTTGTAGGTCGCCGCTGCGGCGTCATAGGCCGCCTTGATATCGGCTTCGGACACTTTCTGGTCCTTGGCAATGTCTGCGGGCTGCACAAGGGCGTAAGAAACGCGCTTGGCCTCAGGCCGGGTGAAGTCAGCGATATGCGCGGTGTAGAAGGTCTTGAGCTGGTCATCCGTCGGCGCCGGCAGCTTTTGCGGCAGGCTCGCCTCGGTCAGTTGCAGAAGGGTAAAGCCGCGCGCTTCGCCTTGATAGGCAAAGACCGAATTGGTCAGGGGCTGCGGTGTCAGGATGCCGCCGACGATGGCAGCCTGCAGCACTTGCCGGGCCAGATCGCCCCGCATGCCGGTTTCAAACTCTTTCACCGTGATGCCGTTCTGGTCCAGCAACTGCGCATATTGAGCGCGGTCGAACTTGCCGGTGACGTCCAGGAAAGCCTTGTTGGCGGCAATCTTCTGGGCCACCTGCACATCGCCTGCCGACAGGCCGATCCGCATCGCTTCATTGTCCAGCGCGGCGTTGGAGACGAGGCCCGACAGCACCTGCTGATCCAGCCCGAACATCTGCGCCTCCTTCAGGCTCAGTTGCTGGCCGAACTGCTTGGAGAACTGGTTGATCTGGGTCTTCAGCGCGCGCGCATATTCGTTGGTGGTGATCGTGGCCTTGCCCACTGTCGCCACACTGTCGACTTGGTGGCCGAAGTTGGTGACACCATAGCCGCCAAGGCCGATCACGATCATCCCCAGCATCACGAAGGCCAGAATGCTGGTTCCCGCGCGGGAGCCCTTGCGGGCGACGATCTCGTCACTGTCGTGCGGCTTGGGAGTCTTGGCCATGTCCGGCGTCCTTTGCAAAGTCGCAGAGGTTTAAGCTGAAAGGGCGGCGATGGGCAAGGGCAGGCCGGGCCGCACCGATTTTTCTGCGAAAAATCCCGCGTGATGGAGGGGGGTGGGGTCGGATCAAACCCCTCGCTCAGGGGTGAAAGGCCGCCAATCGGCGGAACAGTTCGGCAATCCCGGCCCGGTCGATATTGGCAAAGGCGATGCGGATCTGGCGCTGACCCTCGGGCGAGCCGTCGGGTTGGAACATCGACCCCGGCAGCATCAGCACAGCAGCCTCGGTGACCGCGGCCTTGCAGACCTGTTCCGAGGTCAGCGCGAAGGGATGTTCGACATAGGCGAAATAGGCCCCACACCCCAGCAGTTTCCAGCCCGGCAGGGCATGGAACCCGTCCACCATGGCCTTGCGGCGGGCCAGAATTTCATCCCTTTCGCCAGACACCCATTGAGACAGGTTGCGCATGCCCCAAAGTGCCCCGATCTGGCCCAATTGGCTGGGGCAGATGGCGACGGTGTCGAGGAACTTTTCGACCTCGGCCAGGCGGCCTGTCGAGGCCACGATGGCGCCAACCCGGTGACCCGTCAGCCGGTAGGCCTTGGAGAACGAATAGAGCTGGATGAAGGTATCGTCCCACCCCGGATCGCAGAACAGATCATGCGGCCGCCCGGTGCGGCCGTCAAAATCGCGGTAAGTCTCATCGACGATCAGTGCTATCCCCTTGGCGCGGGCCAGTTCGCGGAAGGCCGCCAGCGTTTCGGCCGGATATTCCACCCCGCCGGGGTTGTTGGGCGAGACAAGGACGATGGCCTTGGTCTTCTCGGTGATCAGCGCCGCAGCCTGTGCGGCATCCGGGATCAGGCTGTGGTCTGTGCGCAGCGCGACAGCCGAAAGGCCCTGCATGTCGAGCCACATCTTGTGATTGAAATACCACGGCGTCGGCAGGATCACCTCGTCGCCGGCCCCGGCGAGCGTGGCCAGAACCGCACAGAATGCCTGATTGCAGCCTTGGGTGATGGCCACTTGGTCGGGTTCGATGCTGCCGGCGTAGGCAAGGCTCCACTGGCTGGCAATTTCGGCGCGCAAGGCGGGCAGGCCAAGAACGGGACCGTAAAGATGGGCGTTCGGATCATAGAGCGAGGCGTCGGCGATGGCCTGCCGCAGGCCCTCTGGTGGCAGGTCAACCGGGGCGGCCTGACTGACGTTGATCAGCGGACGGTCCGTGGGAAAGGTCAACCCGGCAATCCAGCGCCGCGCCTCCATCACGGGCGGCGGATCGGTGGCTGCCATGGCGGGATTGAGCGGCTTGAGGTGGGTCATGGCTGGCATCCTTTGTTTGACCCAGTTGAACCGCGTGGGATCGCAAAGCGCAAGGGGCGAGAAAGCAGCGGGCAAACGACCCTGCGAGAGGGGCCGATGGCCGACCCGACCCGACGCAACCCCTAACCCTTCAGGAACCTGCGCCGCGATTCTTCGGCAATCGCCTGCCGCATCTCGACCCCGGCCAGATCCGCCATCACGGCCCTGCGCGCGGTCTCGTCCGTCAAGGTGGCCAGTTGCGCCCGCAAGGCAAGGGCTTGCTTCTTCAGCGTGATCTCTTCCGGCAGAACCCCCGCCTCGGCCATGATGCGAAACCCCACCGCATCGCCCGCTGAAATATAGGCATCGCCCGGACGGTCCGGCAAAGGCTTGCCCTCGCCCTCCAAGCCCTGCAACTGGCCCTTCAGCCGGGCCTTGGCAATCTGCTGTTCGGCAAGTCTTGAAAGCCAGGACATGACGCACCTCCCTGCCGATCATATGGGCAAGCTTCATGCCGAAAGAAAGGGGGGCCTTCTGCCCCCCTCGCGCGGTCCGCGCTCACCCCCCGAGAGTATTTCGCAAGGAGCAAATGAAGGGGGCTTCTTGCCGTTGCTCTTTGCCCAAATACTCCCCGCGGAGCGTCGCCCGAGCCGGTTGGCCGCAGGCCAGAGGCGAGTGGAACGAAGCGCGCGGAACGCGCTCCTTTGGATCAGGGTTGGGCCGGGGCCTGACCTCAGCCGATCTCGGCGAGACGGGCGAGGGCGGCTTTCAGTTTGGCGGCCTCGTCCTCGCGGGCTTCGAGGTTGGACTTGGCCTCTTCCACCACGTCCTCGGGCGCCGAGGTCGCGAAGGCGGGGTTGTTCAGCCGCCCTTTCAGGCCGCCGATTTCCTTGGCCAGCTTGTCCATTGTTTTCTGCAACCGGGCTTTTTCTTCGGCGATGTCGATCAGGCCGGCGAGCGGGATCGCGAAGGCGGCACCTTCCAGCGCCAGTGTGATCGAGCCTTTCGGAGCGGGGCCCTCTGCGAAACCCTCGATGCGTGCCAAGCGGCGGATCAGGCTTTCGTTGCGGCTCCAGGCCGCGCGGGCCTCGTCCGACAAGGTGATGGCGACGAGATCGATTTTCAACCCGACCGGCACATGGACCTGCGCCCGGGCCGAGCGGATTTCGTCGATCAGGGCGGTCACAAAACCCATCTCGCGGTCGGCCTCGGCATTGACCAGGTCGAGGCCGTAGCTTGGCCAGTCGGTGTGGACCAGCAGTTTGGCGCGCGTCCCGGTGGTGGACCAGAGTTCCTCTGTGATGAAGGGCATGATCGGGTGCAGAAGGATCATCGACTGATCCAGCACCCAGGCCATCGTGGCGCGGGTCTCGGCGGCGGCTTCGCCGTCAAACAGCGGCTTGGCGAATTCGACGTACCAATCGCACACCTTGCCCCAGACGAATTTGTACAGCGCGTCGGCGGCGGTGTCGAAACGGTAGGTTTTCAGCGCCTCGTTGACCTCGGCCAGCGCTTTGGCGGTTTCGCCGATGATCCAGACGTTGGCGGTGGCGGTGGCCTTCGGCGGGGTCGCGTTGGTGGCGTAACCCTCCCAGACCCCGTTCATCTCGGCAAAGCGGCAGGCGTTCCACAGCTTGGTGCCGAAGTTGCGGTAGCCGGCGATGCGCTGGGTGTCCATCTTCAGCGTGCCACCCAGCGAGGCCATCGCCGCATTGGCAAAGCGGAGGGCGTCTGCGCCGAACTCGTTTATGATGTCGAGGGGGTCGATGACGTTGCCCAGCGACTTGGACATCTTCTTGCCCTTGGCATCGCGCACGAGGCCATGCAGGTAGACGGTCTTGAACGGCACCTGATCCACCACGGCAAGCTGCATCATCATCATCCGGGCGACCCAGAAGAAGATGATATCCGCCCCGGTGATCAGGGTGGAGGTCGGGAAATAGCGCGCCAGTTCGGGCGTCTTGTCCGGCCAGCCGAGCGTGCCGATCGGCCAGAGGCCGGAGGAGAACCAGGTGTCCAGCACGTCTGGATCACGCCAGAGCGAGACGGCAGGTTCGGAATGGGCGAAGCTTTCCAGCTGATCCTCCAGCGCCGCCGACAGGTCGGTGCGCTCATGGATCGAGGCCGCACCGTAGACGGCGCGGGCTTGCTCCGCCGCTTCGGCGAAGCTGGCCGCACAGAAGGCGCGCTCGCCGCCGCGGGAATAGTCCAGACGGCCATCCGCTTCGACCGAGGGGCCATACCACACCGGGATCTGATGCCCCCACCAGAGCTGGCGCGAGATGCACCACGGCTCGATATTCTCCAGCCAGTGGAAATAGATCCGCTCTCCGGATTGCGGCATGATCACGGTGTCGCCGTTCCTCACGGCATCCAGCGCGGGGCCGACGATCTTGGCGGTGTCGACGAACCACTGGTCGGTCAGCATCGGCTCGATCACAACCTTCGAACGGTCGCCGAACGGCTGCATGATGGGTTTGGCTTCCACCACCGGCTCAAGGTGCAGGGCTTCGGAGTTGGTTTCCTCGTCGACGGTCCGCACCAGCACGGTCACGGCCAGACCTGCCGCGTTGATGTCGGCCACCACCAGTTTGCGCGCCTCGAACCGGTCGAGGCCGCGGTATTTTTCGGGCACGAGGTTCAGGCTATCGACTTCGGTTTCATTGGTGGGCGAGCCTGCGGCGATTTCGCGGGCGCGGGCGACGGCTGTCTCATAGGGCGCTCCATCGGCGCGCATCCGGCCTTGGGTGTCCATCAGGCGGTACATCGGCAGGTTGCCGCGCTTGGCGACCTGATAGTCGTTGAAATCATGCGCGCCGGTGATCTTCACGGCACCCGAGCCGAAGGTCGGGTCGGGGTATTCGTCTGTGATGATCGGGATAAGGCGGTCACACAGCGGCAGATGCACCATCTTGCCGACGATGGGGGCATAGCGGGCGTCCGAGGGGTGGACGGCCACCGCGCCGTCACCCAGCATCGTTTCCGGCCGCGTGGTGGCGATGGAGATGTAGTTGCGCTTCTCGCGCAGGGTTACGTTCCCTTCGGCGTCTTTCTCGATGTATTCATAGGTCTCACCCCCGGCGAGGGTGTATTTGAAGTGCCACATATGGCCCTTCACCTCGATATTCTCGACCTCTAGGTCAGAGATGGCGGTCTCGAAATGGGGGTCCCAGTTGACCAGACGCTTGCCGCGATAGATCAGGCCCTTGTTGTACATGTCGACAAAGACTTTGACCACCGCATCGGGGAAATTGCCCGACATGGTGAAGGCCTCGCGGTCCCAGTCACAGGACGCACCCAGCCGTTTCAGCTGGTTGATGATGGTGCCGCCGGACTGTTCTTTCCACTCCCAAACCTTGGAAAGAAACGCCTCGCGCCCCATCTCGCGCCTTGTGGCGTTGGACTTGTCCTTGGCGAGTTCGCGTTCCACCACCATCTGCGTGGCGATCCCTGCATGGTCGGTGCCGACCTGCCACAGCGTGTCATGCCCCTGCATCCGGTGCCAGCGGATCAGGATATCCTGCAGCGTGTTGTTGAAGGCATGGCCCATATGCAGCGAGCCCGTCACGTTCGGCGGCGGGATCATGATGGAAAACGCTTCCGCCCCGGGTACGGAGTTCGCCCCCGCCTTGCCGACCTTGCGGTCGATCCACAGCTTGGAGATGCGGGCCTCGGCCTCGGCAGCGTTGAAGGTCTTTTCCATGGGCATGACGGCAATCCTGAAGTAGTTTGCAGGTCTATTAGCGAAGTACCGGGGGTTGGAAAAGGCTTATGGAATGGAAAGCCTTGCATTACCTGCGATGGCGCGATGCTTTCCGCGCCCTGCGCAAGGGCGGTGTATTATGCCTTGCGCTGTCATTCGGCAGTCTGAACATGCATCGGTGATGCTCTGCCCGACCTTTCCAAGGTCTGGCACCTTTCGCGGAATGGTATGGAAACCAACGGCATCGTGCTGGGCCACTACACAAACGGAACCTCCGGCAAGGGCAATCGCTTCTGGGTCGATTGCCAGTTCGGGGCACAGGACTATACAGGCTCGGCACCCGTCTCGGAAAGCGAATGGGTCGCTTACCAGCCCGGTCGGCCCATTGCCGTCTGGTATCTGCCCGACGATTCAGACATCCACGCCCTCAGCCCACGCGGCGCGCTGTGGCACAACCTCATCTTCTGCCTCCTCGGCATTTTCATCCTCTCGATTGGAGTTTGGGGAACTTTCGCCGTCATGGCCCTGACGATCCGTCACGCATTTCTGCGCGAAACCGAAGAACCAAGGTCTGCCAAGGTCACAAGGCAGTCCGGAGGCGGTAGCTATCCTTGGACAGCCCTTTGGCGTGACGAGACGGGCCAGACCGGCACCATCATCCGGATGTGGCGCGTGAACCTGCCCGAGACATATTCCACCATCACGATCTACGCCGACCCGTCGGGCAAGCTCCCCTCGGTCTGGGAGGGCGATTGCGGGGCGCGCTAGGGGGTTGGTGGCGTCCGGCGGCTGCGCTAGGCTAAGGCTCGCGCCTGTCTTCTGATCAACCCTTGGGGCGCTGGAGACGGGTGCGGCATGGCTTCGACCAAGCGTGGTGTTCTATCCCTGACCCTTGCCACACCGGGCTGGGTCTTTGCGCTCTTCGTCCTCATCGGCCTTGGCATCGCCATTCCGGCCGAGGTGATGTTCGAACGCGCCTGGCGCTTGCAGATGGGCGGCGCCGAGGTTCAGGGGCAGGTGACGCGGCTGTGGACCTCGGCCCGGTCCTGCGGCAAAGACAACCTCGACACCTGCACCGATTACAACGTGGCCTTCAGCTTCGATTCGGGTGCCTTTCGGCAGACGCAGCTTGCGGTGACGCAGGGGTTTTATGCGGGCCTGACGGAAGGTGGGCCGATCCCGGTGCGCTATGTCAAGGACGACCCCACGATCATCGAGGTGGAATATGGCTGGACCTTCTTCGAGGGCGCCATCTTCCTCAGCTTCGCGCTGACCTTTCTGATCGGCGGTGGTCTGGGCTTGCGCTGGCGATTGCGGCTGGCGCGGCGGATGGTGGCCCTGCGTGAGACGGGGGTGATGCGGCAGGCCGACGTCACGGCGCTGGAGCGGACGAACTACCGCGTCACGGGCAATCAGCTTTACCGCCTGCTCTGGCGGGATGAGGCGGGTGTGACCGGTCAAAGCCGGGCGCGACCGCTGGCGAAGTTGCCCGCCGTTGGCAGCAAGGTTACGATCTACGCCGATCCCGAGGGCAATCTTTCCCCGGTGTGGGAGGGCGACGCGGGCCCCCGCTAGGCCCGGTCAGGCCGGTCCGACAACGGCCAGCATGGCGCCCTCGGCGTCCATGATCTGCACGGTGAAGGCGCCGCCCGGCACCGCGTCGGGGCCATGCAGCACGCGGCCACCGGCTTTGATCACGGCCTCTACCGCGGATTTGGCCGAGGGGACGCCGAAATACGGCTTCCAGGACGGCGGCGCGCCGGGGGCGGCGAAGGTGCCGCCAAGATCCACGCCGTTGCGCCCGAAGATGTGGTAGGTCATGCCCGGCCCCATCTCCATGCTGCGCGACAGGGTCCACCCGAACAGCTTGCCGTAGAAGTCAAGCGCCGCAATCGGGTCAGCCGTCACGATTTCCTGCCATGCGCCATAGCCCGGCTTGGCCGGATCATAGGCGCTGGCGCCGCTGCCATCCGCCATCGGCAGGGGCTGCAGAACGGCAAAGGCTGCGCCTTGCGGGTCGATCAGGATGGCGAAGCGCCCTGTGTTGGGAATGTCCGACGGCGGCACAATCACCTGCGCCCCCAAAGCCTTGGCGGCATCCACTGTGGCATCGGCACTGTCCACCGCAAAATAGATCGACCACGCCACGGGCTGCTCACCCTCGGCCACCATGACACCGGCCACGCCGCTGCCATCGCTCACCCCGACGCGGGCGATCTGATAGACCATCCCCGGCGTGCCGCTGTCCTTCAGCGTCCAGTTCAGCACGGCGCCGTAAAACGCCTGCGCCTTGGCGACATCCTTGGTGGCCAGTTCATACCAGCAGGGCAATCCGTGAAACGACATGTCATCCTCCCCAAACGCTCCGTATTTACGAACAATGCGGGAACATCCGAGTCGCTTCAAGGCATTTGATTTGATATCAACATAAATTGGAAGCGCCCGGCATCACACCGCGCGGTCGATCCGAGTTGACAGATGGATCAGGCTTTCGGAGGACTTCACCCCGGTCATCGCGCCGATCTGATCCAGCACACCATCCAGAACGGCGGTGTTGGGGGCCGCCACCTGCAAAAGCAGATCGAACCGGCCCGAGGTGGTGAAGACCCGCTCCACCTCTGCAATGGCCTTCAACCGTGACAGGATCGCCGCCTGCCCGCGCGGCTCGATCGACAGCAGAACCGAGGCCCGCAAACGCCCCTGCCGCGCCTCTTCGCCCAGCTTCAACGTGTAGCCTGCGATGATGCCGCCGGTCTCCAGCCGCTCCAGCCGGGCCTGGATGGTCGAGCGGGCCACCTTCAATTTCCGGGCCAAAGTGGCCACTGACGTCCGCGCATCGGCGCTGAGCACGCCAATAATGCTCCGATCCAGTTCATCCATACAACTTGCCTTCCTTTTTCGTCATTATGCCGACCATTTCCGGCAATTATATAGTTTTGTTCGGTGAAGTTGTCACCCATATGCAGCATCCTACGTTGCAGGAAAAGGGCGGCTCATACGCACCTGGCCTGGTTGGAAAAACCGAGCTGGTGCCCAAGGCCGCCTGTCCATTTTATGGCAACGGGGAGGGTTCAGCATCTTGTTGGCAGAAAGGATTACGCCGATGGGACTGTCCAAAACGATCTGGACCAATCCGACCGAATACCTCCGCAACCAGCAGCCGGAAAACCCGGTGCTGTTCTTTGCGCCGCAGGTCGTGCAAACCACCGCACGCCGTTTTCTTGATGGTTTTACGGGTCTTGTGACCTATGCCGTGAAGTCGAACCCCACGGAAGAAGTGGTCGAAAACCTGATGGCCGCCGGGGTCAAGGGCTTTGACTGCGCGTCGCCGTTCGAGATCGACCTGATCCGCCGTCTGGATCCGGATGCGGCCATTCATTACCACAACCCGGTACGCAGCCGGGCCGAAATCGCCCATGCGGTGGCCCGCCATGTCAAGTCCTGGTCGGTCGACAGCCGCACCGAACTGGCCAAGCTGATCGAGATGGTGCCGCACGACGATTGCGAGATCTCTGTGCGCTTCAAGCTGCCGGTGTCGGGGGCTGCCTACAACTTCGGTGCGAAGTTTGGTGCGACGGCCGAACTGGCGGCCGAGCTGCTGAAAACCGTGGCCGATGCGGGGTTTGTCCCCTCGATCACTTTCCACCCCGGCACGCAATGCACCGACCCGGAAGCTTGGGCGTCCTATATCCGTGAAGCGGCGGTGATCGCGCGCAAGGCTGGCGTCAAGATCGCCCGGCTGAACGTGGGCGGTGGTTTCCCCAACAACCGCGTCGGTGGCGTGACCGTTGATCTGGAAGCGATTTTCGCCACCATCGACCGCGTGACCACAGATTCCTTCGGGGATGACCGGCCCGCACTGGTGTGTGAACCGGGCCGGGGCCTGTGCGGTGACGCCTATGCCGTCGCTGCCAAGGTCAAGGCCGTGCGCGATGACAGCCACGTCTTCCTGAACGACGGCATCTACGGTTCGATGTTCGAATTCAGCCAGATCGGCATCATCAACCGGATCGACGTTCTGGACCCGCGCGGCCACCGCCGGATGGGCACCGTGCAAGGCCGTGTCGTCTTCGGCCCGACCTGCGATTCGGTCGACCGTCTGCCGGGCGAAGTGCCGCTGGCCTCGGACACCGCCGAGGGGGATTACGTCATCATCCAGGGCATGGGCGCCTATTCCACCGTCACCAACAGCCGCTTCAACGGCTTTGGCGAACTGGCCTGCGTCACGGTCCTGTCGCTGAAGCTGTGATCCGGCAAAACGCATGAAAACCCCCGGCAGGCTTGGTCCTGCCGGGGGTTTTTCGTTTGATCGCGTGATAGGGTTTGGCACGCACGGCAGCCTCAAAGCCGCTTGGCCAGAACCTCATCTAGGTCCGCCACCAGTTTGGCCAGGAAAGTACGCTCGGGCCGCAGTCGCAGCGCTGCGGCGGCAAAGCGGCGGGCGGATTCCGGCGCCGACTCTTTCAGCGCAATCGCCGCACTGCGCATGTCATCGAAGGTGAAGGCGTTCTGGTAGCCATCCCCGGTGCCCAGAACGGCGAGCACGGTGCGCAGGGCCGAGTTCGCCCCGGCCTCGGTCCAGGCCTCGGTTGCCACTTCGGGGAAATCGTCGAAGTCGTCGGGAAACAGGTCAGGGAACTCGGTCAACTGGCGTCGCGCGTTCAGAGCACGGTTGCTGGCGCGGTACGGCTCCAGAAAGGCGCGGGCGGCTTGCGCACTGGGCATCATCTTGCCGCCGGTGTTCGGCAAGGCCCGGATCAGGGCACGGGTGATCAGATCCTGCCCCAGAACCTCGTTGGCCAGATGGCCGACCTTGGCCTTTTGCATCTGAAGCTGGACGTTGCGGTCCGCCAACCGCTGCATGCCATCCTCTGGAAGATCCAGCACCGACAGGATATCCGAGACGATGTCGCCATTCTTCAGATGGGCGCGGTCATACATCCGCACTGTGACATTCTCGGCCCCTAACGCGTTTTCCCATAGGGTCAGCCGCTTGTCATAGTCCAGATACAGGCGCTGATGCGGCAAGGCTTGCGGCAGCGCCGTCAGCGCATGGCCCCAAAGCTGACCCTCGGGCATCCGCTCCGCCCGGGCCCCCTCTTGATGGTGCGAGATGGCGTGACGGTCCTGACGGCGGATGTAGGCCAAGATCCGAACCTCGTCGAACTGCTCCTTGAGTGCGTTGGCCAGCGCCTTCACCGTGGGTTGACGAAAGAAGAAACTGAAGTTCTCAGACGATCCGAAGACCGTGTCGCCCGGCACGCTGGCCAGATGCGCGGCGAATTTCCTGGGGTGCAGCACCGTGTAGCCATCCGGCAAGAACGCGGTCTTGTCGTGGTAAGTCACGAAGGCATGCAGGTGCGACTGCCCCTCGGAATGGGCAAAGCCCAGACCATGGCTGGCCAGAAGGTCCTTGTTGAACAGGAAGGCGTTTTGCACCGTGGTGGTGCCGGTCTTGTGTGACCCGATGTGGAGCCAAAGTCTTCGTGCCACCCTCAATGCGCCTCCGGTCTGTGGGCCTGAGCTGCCCAAATGAAACGACCGGACCCTAGCCCGGACCCGGTCGTTTCTGCAACTCTTGCGCGTGCTGTCCGATCAGCGGTGCTTCACATCAACATAATCGCGCTTGGCCGGGCCGATGTACAGCTGACGCGGGCGGCCGATCTTGCCGTTTTCGGCGATCATTTCCTTCCACTGGCTGATCCAGCCCACGGTGCGCGAGATCGCGAAGATCGGCGTGAACATCGAGGTGGGGAAGCCCATCGCCTCAAGGATGATGCCCGAATAGAAGTCGACATTCGGGTACAGCTTCTTGGAGATGAAGTAGTCGTCCGACAAGGCGATCCGTTCAAGTTCCTTGGCAACTTGCAGGATCGGGTTGTTGTGGATGCCCAGAAGGTCCAGCACCTCGTCCGCCGATTCCTTCATCACCGTCGCGCGCGGGTCGAAGTTCTTATAGACGCGGTGGCCAAAGCCCATCAGGCGGAAGCCGGAATTCTTGTCCTTGGCGCGGGCGATGTATTCCGGGATGCGGTCGACGGTGCCGATCTCGCGCAGCATTTCAAGGCAGGCCTGATTGGCGCCACCATGCGCCGGGCCCCAAAGGCAGGCGATGCCGGCCGCGATGCAGGCAAAGGGGTTGGCGCCCGAAGACCCCGCCAGACGCACGGTCGAGGTCGAAGCGTTCTGCTCATGGTCGGCGTGCAGCATCATGATCCGGTCCAGCGCCTTTTCCAGCACCGGGTTCACCACATACTCCTCTGCCGGAACGGCAAAGCACATGTTGAGGAAGTTGCCGGCATAGGACAGACTGTTCTTGGGGTACACGAAGGGCTGGCCGACCGAGTATTTGTAGGCCATCGCGGCGATCGTCGGCAGCTTGGCGATCATCCGGATCGCCGCAACCTCGCGCTGCCAGGGGTCGTTGATGTCCAAGCTGTCGTGGTAGAAGGCCGACATGGCGCCGACCACGCCCACCATCGTCGCCATCGGGTGGCTGTCACGGCGGAAGCCCCGGAAGAAGTAGTGCATCTGTTCATGCACCATCGTGTGCCGCGTCACCCGGCTTTTGAAGTCGGCCAGCTGGTCCGCAGTCGGCAGTTCGCCGTACAAAAGCAGGAAGCACACTTCCAGATGCGAGCTTTCCTTGGCCAGCTGATCAATCGGATAGCCGCGGTAGAGCAGCTCTCCCTTGTCGCCGTCGATATAGGTGATCGCGCTTTTGCAGGCGGCGGTGGAGGTGAAGCCGGGGTCGTAGGTGAAGACATCTGCCTCGTCATAAAGCTTGCGGATGTCGACCACGTCGGGCCCCAGAACCGGGGACATGACGGGCAGGTCATAGGACTGGCCGTTCAGGCTCAGCTTGGCGGTCTTGTCAGCACACATCTCTCGTCCCCCGTTGGGAGCCTGAACCCGTGGCAGCGGGTTGAGGCGGATCACGTCCTTTGCGGATGCACGGGCCTGAGCATCAAGGCGGGCACATCCAAGGCCAAGTGGGCGTCAGCCAGCCGCCTCGCTCAGCCTTGCAATCGTTTCGTCGCGCCCGATGACCAGCATCATGTCATAGACGCTTGGCGTGGCGGTCCGTCCTGCAAGGGCCGCCCGAAGCGGGGAAGCCAGCTTGCCGAATCCGATACCGGCCTCGGTCGCAGCAGCGGTCAGGATATGCTCCAATTCCGCTTTTTCCCAAGTACCATTTTGCAACTGCAGCGTCAACGATTTCAGTATACCACGGGATACCGTATCAAGGTGCGCTGATGCCGCAGGGTCGGGCACAATGGGACGCGAGGTTAGCGCAAACTCTGCTTTTTCAAGCAGTTCCGGGAAAGTCTTCGCGCGATCTTTGAGGCAGTACATCCCCTTCAGCATCAGCGCATGCTGAGCTTGCGTCAGCGCAGGTTTGCCAGCCACAGCCAGATACGCCTCAAGTTCATGCAGCAGCGCAGCATCGTCCGCCTTGGCGATGTGCTGGCCGCAGGTATGTTCCAGCTTCTTGAAGTCCAGCCGGGCCGGGGCGCGGCCAATGCCTTCAAGGTCAAACATCGCCTTCGCTTCGTCCGAGGTGAAGATTTCCGCGTCACCATGCGCCCAACCCAGACGGGTCAGATAGTTGCGCATGCCGGCCGCAGGGTAGCCCATCACCTGATACTCTTCGACGCCCAAAGCCCCGTGCCGCTTGGACAATTTCTTGCCGTCCGGCCCGTGGATCAGCGGAATATGCGCCCAGACCGGCACCCGCCAGCCCATCGCGTCATAGACCATCGTCTGCCTTGCGGCATTGGCCAGATGATCATCGCCGCGAATGACGTGGGTCACCCCCATGTCGTGGTCATCCACCACCACGGCAAGCATGTAAGTCGGGGTCAGGTCGGAACGCAGGACAATCATGTCGTCCAGTTGATCGTTGCGAAAGGTTACTTTTCCCTGAACCTTGTCATCAATAACCGTCTCGCCTGTCCGGGGTGCTTTCATCCGGATCACGTAAGGCAGGTCGGGGTGCGTCGAATGGTCCGCATCGCGCCACGGCGACAGGAAGATCGGATACCGGCCCGCAGCTTCTTCGGCGGCCCTGAAGGCGTCGATTTCTTCCTTGGTCGAGAAGCACTTATAAGCCGTTCCTCGCGCAAGCATCTCGTGTGCCACTTCGGCATGGCGGTCCTTGCGGTCAAACTGGCTGACGACATCGCCGTCCCAGTCAAGCCCCAGCCACGTCAGGCCTCGCAGAATCGCTGCCGTCGCCTCGGGGGTCGATCGTTCGCGGTCGGTGTCCTCGATCCGCAGCAGGAACTTGCCGCCGCGTCCCCGGGCGTAAAGCCAGTTGAACAGCGCGGTCCTGCCGCCACCGATGTGCAGATATCCGGTGGGCGAGGGGGCGAAGCGGGTAACGATCTGGGGGTCTGACATCGGCGCGTTAACCTTATGGAAACCATGCTGAGCCTAGGCTCGCGGCAGCTTTAGGCAAATGCGGGGGGAAGGACAAGGTGGGCAGGCGCTTGGTCACTTGGGCGATGCAGGCTGTCGCTGCCCTGTCAGAGGCGCCCGTCGATCTGTTCCTGTTCCTGCCGGTCTTCCTGTCGATCGGCATCGGCCTGTGGTTTTCCCTGCCGACCGAGCCGGGGTTGGTGTTCTACATCAGCCTAGCCGGACTGGTGCTGGGGCTGCTGGCGCTGGGGCGCTTTGGTCCCGTCCTGGCCCGGCCCGTCGCGGTGGCTTTGGCTTTTGCCGGTTTGGGCGCGCTGTCGTGCGGGGCCCGGGTGTGGGTGGTCGCGTCGCCGATGCTGGCCGCGCCCTATTACGGTCCCATTCAGGGCCGCATCATCGACATCGACCGGTCCCAATCGGACGCGGTGCGCCTGACCCTGGATCAGGTGGTGTTGAGCGCGGTGGAGCCTGCCGCCACCCCTGCCACCCTGCGCATCGCGCTACACGGTCCGCCGCCACCGCAGCCCTATGAGATGGGGACGACCGTGCAGGTCACCGCCCGCATCGCCGCCCCCGAAAGCGCGTCAGAACCCGGCGGCTTCGATTTCCGCCGGATGGCCTGGTTCGAGCAGCTGGGGGCGGTTGGCTACACCTCCAGCCCGGTGGTGACATGGGCGCTGCCAGGGCCGTGGGATGCCTCGGTCAACCGGCTGCGCAATCATCTGTCGGCTGCGATCATGGCGCGGGTGCCGGGCGATTCCGGGGCCTTCGCCTCTGGTGCGCTGACTGGCGACCGGTCCGAGATCACGGCCGCAGTGGTGACGGACCTGCGGATCTCCTCGTTGGCGCATTTGCTGGCGATTTCGGGGATGAACATGGCCTTTCTGACCGGGTTCGTCTTTGCACTGATCCGTTATGGGCTTGCGCTGATCCCGCCGGTGTCATTGCGGGTCAACACCAAGAAAGTGGCGGCCTGCGTGGCGTTTGGCGTGGCGCTGTTCTATCTGATCCTGTCGGGGGCCAACGTGGCGACGACGCGGGCCTATCTGATGGTCTCGATCATGCTGGTGGCTGTCTTGCTGGATCGCCGGGCGCTGACCCTGCGTTCGGTCGCGGTGGCGGCGCTGATCCTGCTGCTGTGGCAGCCCGAAAGCCTGCTGGCACCGGGGTTCCAATTGTCCTTTGCCGCCACCATCGGCCTGATCGCGGGCTTTGGCCCGGCCGAGCGGCTGATGCTGCGCCATGGCGTGCCGCGCTGGCTGAAGCCGGTGATCCTGCTCACCGTCAGCTCGCTTCTCGCAGGCCTTGCCACCGCGCCCTATTCGGCGGCGACCTTCAACCGGCTGACGGGTTATGGCCTGCTGGCCAATCTGCTGACGGTGCCGGTGATGGATCTGCTGATGGGCGCAGGCGCCGTGGCGGCGCTGCTGGCGCCGATCGGGCTGGCCTCGCCCGCGCTGACGGTCATGGATTGGGCGGCGCGCTGGATCTTGTTCATCGCGCATTGGATTTCCGGGCTGAACGGGGCGATCACACCGGTGCCGCAACCGGGGCCCTGGACCATTCCGCTGATCACGCTGGGGGCGCTGTGGCTGGTGCTGTGGCAGGGCAGGGCGCGGTTGGCGGGGTTCGCAGCCCTTCTGCTGGGCTTTGGTCTTTGGGCGATGGTCGAACGTCCGCCCCTGCTGATCTCGTCCGACGGGGTTCTGGCGGGCGTTCTTGGGCCGCAGGGCCGGGCGCTGTCCGCGCCGCGCGGGGCCGGATTTGCCGCCGAGTCGTGGTTGGCCGATGATGGCGATCTGGCCGATCCCAAGGCCGCCGCGACCCGGGCCGGGTTTGACGGACCCAAGACCGCGCGCCGGTTTCAGGTGGCCGGCGTTCGCGGCGTGGTGCTGTCGGGCAAGGATGCGCTGACCGAGGTGGCGCAGGCCTGCGCAGCGGCCGATCTGGTTCTGGTGCCGGTGCGGCTTGGCCCGGCGGTTGATCCGCCGGCTGGCTGCATCGTGCTGGATGCCACATATCTCGCGCAAAGCGGCGCCCTGGCCGGTGTGGCGCAGGGTGGCGGCGTGCTGTTGATCCCCGTGCGGGCCGAGGCGCGGGTCTGGACCGGCAACGACACCCCGGTCAGCCCGGTTTTCGTTGCGGCCAAGCCCGCGGTTCTGGCGCAGACCGGTCAGTAGCTGCGGATCAATCCCACCAGCTTGCCCTGCACCTTGACCATATGGCCGGGAAAGACGCGGGTTTCATAGGCCGGGTTGGCGGCTTCCAGCGCAATCATGCCGCCACGGCGGCGGAAACGTTTCAGCGTCGCTTCGGCATCTTCGACCAAAGCCACGACGATGTCGCCATTTTCGGCGTCGATCTGTTCGCGGATGATGACGATGTCGCCATCATTGATCCCTGCCTCGATCATCGAATCGCCCTTCACCTCCAGCGCATAATGCGAGCCCTTGCCCGACATCAGCGCATTGGGCACGGTGACATGATGGCTGACATGGGCGATCGCTTCGATCGGCACGCCAGCGGCGATGCGGCCCATCATCGGGATTTCCATGGCATGCAGGTTTTCAACCTCCAGCGCTGCAGCGGGGCGCGGCGGCGGGGCCGGCGGTTTTGACCCCTGCACAAGGCGTGGGGTGAAGCCGACCTTTTCCATCGCCTCTGGCAGCTTCACAATCTCAAGCGCACGCGCGCGGTGGGCGAGGCGGCGGATGAAGCCGCGTTCTTCCAGCGCCGTGATCAGGCGGTGGATACCGGATTTCGATTTCAGGTCCAGCGCGTCCTTCATCTCGTCAAACGAGGGCGGCACGCCGTCGATATCGAGCCGTGTCTTGATGAAATCCAGAAGTTCCAGCTGTTTGCGCGTGAGCATCGTCAGACCCTACCCCTTGAAAGGCGGCCAAGCAGCTGGCCAATCCCCTTACAGTCAACCCCCGTTGCTATAAGTGTTAATTGAATGTTCTGCCCGTGTTCTTGGTTTGTGTCAAGATGTTCCCCGCTTTACAACTGCAAGTAGAGCGCCTCGGACCCCGCCCCTTGTGGCCCATCGCCAGCGGTGCGGATCAGCAGGGCGTTGGCCTCGGTCAGGATGCGGATCAGGGCGCTGTCCTGCCGGTCAAACGGGGTGATGACGCCGTCAGCCAGCCTGGCGCGCATGTAATGGGTGCGGGGGCCGGTGGCCTCGACGGCGGCACCCAGCACTGCCTTGCGGGCCAAGGGCGCCACGTCCGGTCGGCCTTGCAGGGCGCGGACCATGGGCAAAAGGAAGAGATGCGCGCAGACGATCGAAGAGACGGGGTTGCCCGGCAGGCCGAGCATGGGCACGCCTTGCAGGCGTCCGGCCATCAAGGGCTTGCCGGGGCGCATGGCGATCTTCCAGAACGCCCGCTCCAGCCCAAGACTTTCCGCCACAGGGCCGACGAGGTCATGGTCGCCGACCGAGGCGCCACCGATGGTGATGATCAGGTCGGCATCTGCGGCCAGCGCAAAGACGGCGCGCAATTCGGCTTCGGTATCGCGGGCGATGGGCAGGATGCGGGCGATGCCGCCCTCGGCCTCGATCAAGGCCGCGATGGCGAAAGAGTTGGAGCAGATGATCTGGTCGGGGGAGGGCACCTCGCCGGGCATCACCAGTTCGTCGCCGGTGGCGATGATGGCCACGACCGGGCGGCGGTGGACCAGCACTTGGGGCAGGTTCATCGCGGCCAGCAATGCCAGATCATGGGGTGCGATGCGGCGCGTCGGCAGCGCCTCGCCCAATTTGAAGTCCTGACCCTGCGGGCGGATGTGGCGGGAAAGGTCGGCTTTGGGCTTGATGGTGATGGTGGGGCCATCGGCCTCGACGTCTTCTTGGATGACGACGCGGTCAGCCCCGGCGGGCACCGGGGCGCCGGTGAAAATGCGCACGGCCTGACCGGGTGCCACCGTGCCGGCGAAGGCCTTGCCCGCCTGCGCCTCTCCGATCAGGGTGAAGCTGTCACCCGCCGCCGGATCGCCCTGCACGGCGTAGCCGTCCATCGCCGAGGCCGCGAAAGGCGGCTGATCGCGGTTGGCCATGGCCGGTTCGGCCATCATGCGGCCGACCGATTGGCGCAGCGCCACAGGTTCAGCGGGGAGCGGGGAGACAAGGGCGAGGCAGCGCGTCAGGGCCTCTTGGACAGAGATCATGGTGGCCCTTTCCGTGGTTCAGTCCTTGGCCTCGTAAAGCCCGGATTTGCCGCCGTCTTTCAGCAAAAGACGGATGCCTTCGATCCGCATGCCCTTCTCGACCGCTTTCAGCATGTCATAGACCGTCAGGCAGGCGACCGAGACGGCGGTCAGCGCCTCCATCTCGACCCCGGTCACCCCTGCTGTTTTCACGGTGGCAGTCACGCGGACGCCGGGAAGCGCCACATCCGGCACCAGATCGACGGCGACTTTGGTGATGGGCAACGGGTGGCAGAGCGGGATCAGGTCCGAGGTTTTCTTGGCCGCCATGATGCCCGCCAGACGGGCGACGCCCAGCACATCGCCCTTCTTGGCGGTGCCTTGCAGAACCAGCGCCAAGGTCGCGGTCGTCATCAGCACCAGACCTTCGGCGGTGGCGACACGGGCGGTCACGGCCTTGTCGCCCACATCGACCATATGGGCGTGGCCCTGATCGTCGAAATGGGAAAGGCCGCTCATGCGCCGCCCTGTGCTGTCAGGGGCCGCGACAGGATGGCCTTGGTCGCCGCCGTCACATCGGCTTGCCGCATCAGGCTTTCGCCGATCAGGAAGCAGCGCGCGCCATAGCGGGCGAGTTCGGCCAGATCATCCGCCGTGTAAAGCCCGCTTTCCGAGACGATGATGCGCTCTTCCGGGACATAGCGCGCCAGTTGGCGCGTGGTGTCGAGGGTCACTTCAAACGAATGCAGGTTGCGGTTGTTGATGCCGATCAGCGGTGATTTCAGCAAGGTGGCGCGGTCCAGTTCGGCGCGGTCGTGCACCTCGATCAGCACATCCATGCCATGCGCGGTGGCCGCCGCCTCTAGCTCTGCCGCCTGGGCATCAGAGACAGAGGCCATGATGATCAGGATGCAGTCCGCGTGCAGGGCGCGGGCCTCGGCCACCTGATAGGTGTCGTAGAGGAAATCCTTGCGCAGGCAGGGCAGTTTCACGGCCTGATGGGCGGCGGTCAGAAACTCATCCGCGCCTTGGAACGACGGCCCGTCGGTCAGCACCGAAAGGCAGGTGGCGCCACCCGCCTCATAGGCCTTGGCCAGTGCGGGCGGGTCGAAATCGGCGCGGATCAGGCCCTTGGAGGGCGAGGCCTTCTTGATTTCCGCAATCAGGCCATAGCCCGAAGCCGCAGCCTCGGACAAGGCGCGGGCAAAGCCGCGCGGGGCAGGGGCGGAGAGGGCGGCCTCTTCAACCAGCCGCAAGGGACGCGCAACCTTGCGGGCGGCGACCTCTTGCAGCTTGTAGGCCTTGATGGTGTCGAGGATCGTGGTTGTCATGTCCAAGGGCTTAACGCGAGGGCGCGGAAAAGGGAAGTCAGGTCCGCCGGTTTTGCGCCCGGCGCGCCAGCGCGAAGGCAAGGGCGGGCCAGAAGGCCTGGGCGAGCCCGTAGGCCCCCACAATGCGGTGATTGGCACCGGAGGCGAGGGCAACGGCTTCGGTCGTCAGCGTGTCGACGCGGCCACCGCCCAGCAGAAGCGTTGGCAGATATTGCCCGATGGAGACCGCCACGCCGATGGCAGCGGCGGCGGCCAATGGTGCGGCCAGCATCGGCAGCCGCAGCCGCCACAGGATGCGCAATGGCCCCGCGCCCAGGGTCGTGGCGATGGCCGCCATCCGGCCATCCCAGGCGCGAAACGGGCCGGCGAGGGTCAGGAAGACGTAAGGCAGCACGAAGACAAGATGTCCCGCCGCAACCGCCAGCAGGGGCGGCACCGGCAGGTGCAGCAGGGCCTGCGCGAGCCCGGGCAGAAACACCACCTGCGGCACGAACAGCGGCAAATAGACCAACGCCTCCAACCGTCGTCCGCTGCCGTGCAGGGCGGCAAGTGTCAGCAGCAGCGCCAGCAGTGTGGCCCCCACCGCGAGGGCGAGGCTTGTCGCCGAAGAGGCCAGCACCTCGGGTGCGGCGCGTTGCCAGACCGCCGGGCTCAGCGCTTGCGGCAGCGCCAGCGGGAAGGGCCAGGGGCCGGCCAAGGACCACAGCGCCAGCCCCGCCAGCCCGAAGACCGAAGACAGCACCAACAGAACCACCGCGCCGGCGGCCAGCGGCGCCAGCACGGCGTCCAGCCCGGCTCCGCGGACGCCCCCCAAGGCCAGGGCACGCATAAGACGATGGCCCAGACCCTCTGCCATCACCCAGATCGCGATGCCCAGCCCCACCAGACCCAGCTGCACCAAGGCGCCCGCCGCCGCGAGGCCCTGATGCGCAAGGCTCGGCTCGGTCATCCACAGGCTGATCTGCACCGCGAGGGGATGCGGCAGACTTGGCCCAAGGATCAGCGCCATGTCGACATTGGTCATCGCGTAAACCAGCACTGCCAGCACCGGCAGTCGAAGTTGCGGATAAAGCCCCGGCCAGACCGCCAGCGCAAATCCCATTGCCTTGCCGTAACCCAGCGTTGCCGCAACGATCCGCCGCTGCTCCAGTATCCGAGAGGCCAAGCCAAGCGCCACCAGCAGCAGAAAGGGGGTTTCTTTCAGCACCAGCCCAAGGGTCAGCGCCACGCCCAAGGGATCATTCAGCGTCATCAGATCGGGCGGCACCTGCCAACCGGTCGCCCAGGGTGACATTGTGCGGGCGATCCAGCCCGAAGGGGCGATCAGAAAGGCCAGCCCCAGTGCCGCCGCCGCATGCGGCAGTGCCAACATCGGGGCCAGCAGACGTTCCAGAACGGCCAGACCGCGCGGACGCAAACCAAGGATCAGCAGGACCAGCCCCACGCTGCAGGCCGTGGCGACCAGCCCCGGCACCAAGGACAGCATCACCGCACGGGGCAGGCCCTGCCAGACCAGAACCTCTGCCAGGTGCCAGACCCCGGCTTGAAAGCCAAAGCCCAGACCGGCAGCCACCGGCAAGGCCAGCACAAGGCCCATCCCAACGGCGGCGACCTGCGCGCGCAGCGTCACCCGCGCCCTCCGTCGCAGTCCGGGATCATTTGGCGACGCCGTAGCGTTTGGCCCAATCCTCGGCGATCCGGGTCATCCAGCTGGCATGCGGCTCCAGCAAGGTCGGGCCCAATTCGACCGGCGACAGGGTGGCCGGCCCGCGCTTCAGGCTGTCAAACCGGGCGCGGTCGGGGGCGGTCAGCGCCTCAAGGCGCAGCACCGTCTGAAATCCCAGAACGGCCGCATCTTGCGCGCGGGCCTGCACCTCTGGCTCCAACAGCAGGTTGGCCACCACTTGCGCCCCCTCCGGCGCCGCGGCGTCATACGGGATCGCCACGAAAGACGCGTTCCCGATGGTCCCGCCCGTCAGCACGAAGGTCCGCACCGTGTCGGCCAGATTGCCCGCCGCAATCTCGGCACTGGCGCGGCCGGGGTTGAAAGCGAAGGAAATCGTCGTCTCCCCATCGGCCAGAAGTTGCCCCAGGGCGGGCTCGTTGGCCGGAAAGGCCTTGGCCTGCCGCCACAAGTTTGGGTGCAGCGCGTCAAGAAAGGGCCACAGCGCCGCCGCTGCCGCATAGCCCGCATCGGTGGCGGGGGCTTGCAACACGGTTGGATCGGGCAACAGGGCGTAAAGCACCTGCTTGAGGAAGGTCAGACCCAGATAATCGGGCGGCTGCGGATAGGTGAAGCGGCCCGGGTTGGCCTTGGCCCAGTCAGCGAGGGCTGCAATGGTCCGTGGCGGCGTGGCCAGCCTGGCGCTGTCATGTTCGAAGACCAGTTGCGCCATGGCCCAGGGGCTTTCAAACCCTCCGGTCGGAAGGGTGAAGTCGGTGGTCGTGGCGGGCTTGCCTTGGGTGTCGACATAGCGCCAATTCGGCAGACCCTCGGCAAAGGGGCCATAGAGCAGCCCCGCGCCCGTCATCGCGGCAAAATTCTCGCCGTTGATCCAGATCAGGTCCACCGCCCCGAGGGATGTCTTGCCCGCAGCCTTCTCGGCTTGCACGCGGGCCACTGCATCCGACGTGGCGGCAAGTTTCACATGGGTCAGGGTCACGCCAAAGCGGTCGCTGGCCAATTGGCCGACATAGGCGATGAAATCGTTGATCTTGGGGTCCCCACCCCAGGCGTGGAAATAGACCTGCTGGCCGCGCGCCTTGCCCAGCAAAGCCGCCCAATCGCCCGCAAAGGCGCGGCCCGCCCAAAGGGCCGCCCCCGCCAACGCCACGCCGCCGAATTCGCGTCTGTTCACCTGCGTCTCCTCATCCTTCGGCACAGGCTATCGGAGGGAGCGACCCCAGTGCAACCCAGGCCCATCGCAGGCACACCAACGTGACGCCACGCGGCGGGCCGGGTCAGTCCGGGGTGAAAAGGTCAAGCACCCAGGTCGGATAGGGCCCCTCGGCCTGCCCAAGCCCCATCTGGGTCACTTCGGCGTTCAAAATGTTGCGCCGGTGACCGGCCGAGGCCATCCAGGCGGCAAAGGTCTTGTCGACCGTGGTGTAGCCCTCGGCCGAGTTCTCCTCGACATACGAAAAGCTCAGTCCGACCCGCGCCAACCGATCCCCGGCGTTCGAGCCGTCTGACCCGATGTGGCTGATGTCGCGTCGCGCGGCGATTTCGCAGGCATAGGCTTGCGCTGCCGTCGTCGCCGCCGCCGACATCGCGACGGGGGCAATGCCCGCCTGCCGCCTTTGCTGGTTGATCAGATCCCGCATCGCGGCCGCATTGGCCGCAGCGGCCGCAGGCGTCGGGCAATGGGCGCTGGCGGGCCAGGCATGTGGCGCCCCGGTCGTGCCGTTCTGCGTCGTATAAGTCACGCTGACGCAGCCACCCAAGGCGCAAAGACAGATTGCAGCCATCAGGGGCTTGAAGGACATCGGGCGCTCCGTCACTTGAAAGTGGGATCGTCGTTGCCGACGATGGGCTCAAACCGTTAACAACACGTTCCGGGAAGAGAAAGACAAATATGCTCGATGGCCTTCTGCGCAAGATCATGGACCCCGGCCTTGACCGGGTCGGGCGGGTCCTTGCCGAGCGCGGGGTGAGCGCCGACCACGTCACCTTGGCAGGCTTTGGTCTTGGCACACTGGCAGCGGGAGTGATCGCGGCGGGCGCCCCGGCGGCGCTGGCCCTGATTCCCCTGCTGGCCAGCCGCCTCGCCGATGGGCTGGATGGTGCTGTGGCCCGGGCCGGTGCCAAGACCGACTTCGGTGGCTTTCTTGACATCGTGGCCGATTTCGCCTTCTACGGCATGATCCCCTTCGCCTTTGCCTGCGCGGACCCGGCCAACGCCCGTGCTGCCGCCTTTCTGATCCTGTCCTTCTACATCAACGGGGCCAGCTTTCTGGCCTTTGCCATCCTTGCGGAAAAGCACGGGTTGCAGACCTCGGCCCGCGGCGAAAAATCGCTCTATTTCACCGCTGGCATCATGGAGGGCGCTGAAACCATCCTGTTTCTGACCGCCTTCTGCCTGTGGCCCTTGGCGTTCCCGGCGCTTGCAACCTTGTTCGGCGTTCTGTGTCTGATCACCGCCAGCGCCCGAATCCTGCTGGCCCGGCAGGTGTTCTCAAGCTGATCGGGTGCCCTGCCCCTTCATTCAGGCCCAAATATCCCACGGGGGTGCGGGGGTGTGAAACCCCCGCTTTGCACCACCCGGGTCGTCGTTCACTTTTCGTCCCAACTCTTGCTGCCCCCGCCCTTGTAGCCCGCGGCGCGCGACACTAAGACTCTGGCAATGCTCAGGCGATAACACTCCAAGTCACAACAGGCAGGTTTGACATGCGCGATCCGATCGACACTTACATGAATACCCTTGTCCCCATGGTGGTCGAGCAGACCAGCCGGGGCGAGCGGGCCTACGACATCTACTCCAGGCTCTTGAAAGAACGCATCATTTTCCTGGCCGGCCCGGTGCATGACGGCATGTCGTCGCTGATTTGCGCCCAATTGCTGTTCCTTGAGGCCGAGAATCCCTCCAAGGAAATCTCAATGTACATCAACTCGCCCGGCGGTGTCGTGACCTCTGGCCTGTCGATTTACGATACAATGCAATACATTCGCCCCAAAGTTTCGACGATGGTGATGGGGCAGGCGGCCTCGATGGGCAGCTTGCTGCTGCAGGCTGGCGAAAAGGGCATGCGCTTCTCGCTGCCCAATTCGCGCGTCATGGTCCACCAGCCCTCGGGCGGCTATCAGGGTCAGGCGACGGACATCATGATCCACGCGCGCGAAACCGAAAAACTGAAGCGCCGCTTGAACGAGATCTATGTCAAGCACACCGGCAATTCCTATGACACCGTCGAAGCGGCGCTGGAGCGTGACAACTTCATGTCCGCCGAGGATGCCAAGGCCTGGGGCCTGATCGACGAGATCGTCGAGAACCGTGGCAAGATGGACGACACGTCGAAATGATGGCCAAGTGATCGGTCCGGGCGGGGGAGAGCCGCCGCCCGGGGCAGTTTCGGATTGTGGAGGCGCGGGCCTTGGCCTAGACTTCCCTAAACCGCCCCGACCAATCGGATTTGGGGGGCGATGGGCAGAGGACGATAATGGCGAACAATTCGGGCAGCGACAGCAAGAACACCCTCTATTGCTCGTTCTGTGGCAAGAGCCAGCATGAGGTCCGCAAGCTGATCGCAGGGCCGACCGTGTTTATCTGTGATGAATGCGTCGAGCTTTGCATGGATATTATCCGTGAAGAAACCAAAAGCACCGGCCTGAAGGCCACCGATGGCGTGCCGACCCCGCGCGACATCTGCAAGGTGCTGGACGACTATGTCATCGGCCAGGTGCACGCCAAGCGTGTGCTGTCGGTGGCGGTGCACAACCACTACAAGCGCCTGAACCATGGCAGCAAATCGGATGTGGAACTTGCCAAGTCCAACATCCTGCTGATCGGTCCGACCGGTTGCGGCAAGACGCTGCTGGCACAAACACTGGCCCGCATTCTGGAAGTGCCCTTCACGATGGCCGACGCCACCACCCTGACCGAAGCCGGTTACGTGGGCGAAGACGTGGAAAACATCATCCTGAAGCTGTTGCAGGCTTCGGAATACAACGTCGAACGGGCACAGCGCGGCATCGTCTACATTGACGAGGTCGACAAGATCACGAGGAAGTCTGACAACCCCTCGATCACCCGTGACGTCTCGGGCGAGGGCGTGCAGCAGGCGCTGCTGAAGATCATGGAAGGCACCGTGGCGTCCGTGCCGCCGCAAGGGGGGCGCAAGCATCCGCAGCAGGAATTCCTGCAAGTGGACACGACCAACATACTTTTCATCTGCGGCGGCGCCTTTGCCGGACTTGAGAAGATCATTGCACAGCGCAACAAGGGCTCTGCCATGGGCTTTGGCGCCGATGTGAAGGACCCTGACTCGCGCGGCGCCGGGGAACTGTTCATGGAACTGGAGCCGGAAGATCTTCTGAAATTCGGCCTGATCCCTGAATTTGTCGGCCGCTTGCCGGTGATCGCCACCCTGACCGATCTGGATGAACCGGCCTTGGTCACCATCCTGACCGACCCCAAGAACGCGCTCGTCAAGCAATACCAGCGTCTATTCGACATCGAAGGCGTCAAGCTGACCTTTACGACCGACGCGCTCGTGGCCATCGCCAAACGCGCCATCAAACGCAAAACCGGTGCGCGCGGGTTGCGTTCGATCATGGAAGACATCCTGCTGGACACCATGTTCGAACTGCCGGGGATGTCGGACGTCTCCGAAGTCGTGGTCAATGAAGAGGCCGTGGGCTCCAAGGGCAAGCCGCTGCTGGTTCATACCGAAGTGAAGGAAAAGAAGCCGGCGTCTGCCGGCTGATCCTTCGCAAATCACGGAAGAAAAGCCCGTAGTCTGTTGGACTGCGGGCTTTTTCAGTTCTGTGATGTGAGTTGCTCCACCGCCCGGAGTCGGGGGGACCCGTCCCCCCGGCCCCCCAGCCGGAGGGGCTTTCCGCCCCTCACGGACCTCCCCGAGGATATTTCTGCCAAGATGAAAGGGTCAGAGGCGTCCGAGCCGTTCGGTCAGCAAGGCAAAGAACCCGTCGGCATCGACCGAGCCCATGAACATCGCATTGGCCTTTCGGTCCGTAACCCCCCACCAGTCGGCAACTGTCATGCCAAGCGTCAGATCAGACTGCGTCTCGATCTCGACGTTGATGTGGCGGCCCTTGAAGAGGCCGGGTTGCAGCAGATAGGCGATCACGCAGGGGTCGTGCAGCGGCGCGCCTTCCGAGCCGTATTTGGCCATGTCGAAGCGTTCAAAGAAATCCGCCCATTCGGCAGCGACGCGTCCGACATTGGTGCCTAGCGCGCGGAAGCCTTCCACGCGCGCGCGGTTGGTGACAACCTTGTGGGTGACGTCCAGCGGCATGACGACCAGAGGAACTCCGGATTGGAACACGATTTCAGCGGCTTCCGGATCGACATAGATGTTGAATTCGGCTGTGGGCGTGATGTTGCCCACTTCGAAATAGGCCCCGCCCATCAGGACGATCTCCTGCACCCGGCCCACGAGGTCGGGCGCCTTCAGAAACGCCGTCGCGATATTCGTTAACGGCCCCAGCGGGCATAGGGTGACCGTGCCCGACGGTTCATGCCGCAGCGTCTCGATCAGGAAATCCACGGCGTGCTGCGGGTGCAGGCTCATCGTCGGCTCAGCCATCACAGGGCCGTCCAACCCGGTCTTGCCATGCACATGCTCGGCCGTCACCAGCTTGCGCTTCAAGGGCGCATCGCAGCCGGCAAAGACCTTGGTCTGCGCCTTGCCGGCAAGCTCGCAGATGATGCGGGCGTTGCGTTCGGTCCAGGTCAGCGGAACATTCCCGGCGACGGCACAGATGCCAAGGATATCAAGCTCTTCCGGGCTGGCCAGCGCCAGCAATATGGCGAAGGCGTCGTCTTGTCCGGGGTCGGTGTCGATGATGATCTTGCGCGGATGGCGTGTCATGGCGGGCTCCTGTTTGGCGTCATCCAACACGGGCCGTGATCAATTGTCCATCCGGTCTGCCGCCCCGGGTCCCGTTTCATCCGGGTTCAAATATCCCACGGGGGGCCGGGGGTGTGAAACCCCCGGGGGATGGGTCTTGCGGGGCGGCTGACTGCGGGGCACCTCTGGGAACATCCCCTGAACATGATGACGGCAACGACGGGCGCTCCTTGAATTTTCGTAGAAAATTCGGGTCTTACGCCGGCTTCAGCTTGTCTTCGGCCCGGGCGCGGTTCCACAGGGCGTCCATCTCGGCCAGGTCCGACTGGTCCGGGGTCTTGCCCGCCTCGCCCAACCAATCCTCGATCTTGCCAAAGCGCCGGGTGAACTTGGCGTTGGCGCCGCGCAGGGCGGCTTCAGGGTCAACCCCCATGTGGCGGGCAAGGTTGGCCATGACGAACAGCAAGTCGCCCATTTCTTCGACGACTTCGACCTCGGACAATTCATTGCGCGCTTCGACCAGTTCGGCGATTTCCTCGCGCAGCTTGTCCAGCACCTCGTCGGTCGAGGGCCAGTCGAACCCGACGCGGGCTGCGCGTTTCTGCAGTTTGACCGCGCGGGTCAGAGCCGGCAGGCCCAAGGCGACACCGTCCAGTACGCGCGCCCCGCCCTTGGCTGCCCCGCGTTCGGCCGCCTTGATCCGCTCCCAGTCCACGGTCTGCTGGGCCGAGGATTTGTCGCGGCTTTCATCGCCGAAGACGTGCGGGTGGCGGTGCAGCATCTTGTCAGAGATGGCTCTGGCCACATCGTCGAAGCCAAACAGCCCGGCCTCTTCGGCCATTTGCGCGTGGAAGACGACCTGCAACAGCAGGTCGCCCAACTCTCCGGGCAGCTCTGCCCAGGCCTCGCGCGCGATGGCGTCGGCCACTTCATGGGCCTCTTCGATTGTGTAGGGGGCGATGGTGGCAAAGGTCTGTTCGATATCCCACGGACAGCCGGTGGTCTTGTCGCGCAAGCGCCGCATGATTTCACGCAGACGCGCAATTTGACCATTGGGCCCGCCATCCGCGTCACGAACCAGCGCATCAGAGTCAAGAACCATTGCCGATCCCTTCATTTTCAGATTTGATCAAAGGGCAAAATCAGGAGAGTCCCATGCCCGTCCTCAACCGTATCGCCGCTTATGCCGAGGAAATGAAGGGCTGGCGGCGGCATCTGCATCAGCATCCGGAACTTTCCTTCGACTGTGTCAACACGGCAGCCTTCATCGCAGAGCGTTTGCGCGAGATTGGCGTCGATGAAGTTCACCCCGGCATCGCCAAGACAGGCATCGTCGCCATCATCAACGGCACCGGACCGGGGCCCACCATCGGCCTGCGCGCCGACATGGACGCCTTGCCGATTGTCGAGATTACCGGGGCTGATTATGCCTCGACCATCCCGGGCAAGATGCATGCCTGCGGCCACGACGGCCATGTGACCATGCTGCTGGGGGCGGCGAAGTACCTGACCGAGACGCGCCGCTTTGCCGGCCGCGTCGCGCTGATCTTCCAGCCGGCCGAGGAGGATGGGGCGGGCGGGCAGGCGATGGTGCAGGCGGGCATCATGGACAGCTTCGACATCGCCCAAGTTTACGGCATCCACAACGCGCCCAACATGCCCTTTGGCCATTTCTTCACGACACCGGGCGCATTGATGGCCTCGGTCGATACGGCGTTTGTCTACATCACCGGCAAAGGTGGCCATGGCGCCACACCCCATGATTGCGTGGATCCGGTCGTGGCCGTGGTTGGCATGGTGCAGGCGATCCAGACCATCATCCCGCGCAATGTCTATGCGCTGGATGAGGCGGTGATTTCGGTCACCCAGATCCACACCGGCACCGCCTCCAACATCATCCCCGAGGAGGCGATGTTCTGCGCCACGATCCGCTCTTTCAAGCCGGATGTGCGGGCTTTGCTGAAGAAGCGCTTTTTTGAGATCGTCGAAGGTCATGCGGCGGCCTACAATGTCAAGGCGCGCATCGACTACGACTGGGGCTATCCCGCCACGATCAACACCGAAGCCAACGCTGGCTTCGCCACCGAAGTGGCCGCCGAAATCTCGGGCCCCGATGCCGCCCATGGCAATGCCAACCGCGAGATGGGGTCAGAGGATTTCAGCTACATGCTGGAAGCCCGCCCCGGCGCCTATCTGTTCCTCGGCACCGGCCCGGGCGCGGGCCTGCATCACCCGGCCTTTGACTTCAACGACGAGGCCGCCCCGATTGGCGCCTCGTTCTTCGCGCGGCTGGTGGAGCGGGCGCAACCTTTGGCTTGATCGCTGCGGGAATCAGGGCAAGACTGTTGGCATCAGAAAGAGGTTTCTTATGCGCAAATGGCTTGTTCTGGCCGCCCTGATTCCCGGCATGGCCCTCGCGTCTCCGCAAAATGGTGTCATGGTGAACCCGGCAGGCGATGTCTTGATCGTCAGCAAGGCCACCGCCAGCGGCTTTGATTTTTCGTTGGTGACGGGGGGGACGGATGGCGGCAATGCCTGCGCCGAGGGCGACACCGCCTGCCTGCAGATCGACGGGCATGCCGATGCTGCGGCCAAGGGCTTCACCTATATTTACCCTGCCGACGATCACAGCCGGATCTTCTTTGCCGAGGCCAGCGGGGGCGTGAAGATCCTGTCGACCATTGGTGATCTTGGCACCGGAACCGCCAACCGGATGCTGAAAGCGGGGTTGAGCGGGGTCTATACCCTGTTGTCCGACCCGGGGTCCACCTCGGGCAATTCGGCCTCGTTGAATGCCACCGGCACCGACAGCAGCGCCACCACCACCAACGTCGCGACCGAGGAATTTCATTTCTTCAAATCGCCCACCGGCAACATCGTCTGCGCGTTTGACGTCGGCGATCAGGTCAGCGTGCGCTGCGATCTGTTGCAGTTGAACCGCAGCTTCACCAACCAGCCCACCGACTGCGGCGAGGATTGGGGCGACAGTTTCGGGGTTGGCGAAACCTCCAAGCGGGGCGCGTTGCTTTGCCACGGCGATACCGTCGCCGACCCATCGGCCGAGGTGCTGAACTACGGCAGCACGCTCAGCTATTTTGGCATCGCCTGCGTCTCGTCCAAGGCCGGGATGACCTGCCAGAACAATGGTGGCCATGGCTTCAGCATCGCCCGCAAGACGCAGACGGTGTTCTAAAGGATGAAATCGCCGGCGGTCAGGCTGTAAAGTCCCCAGAGCCGGATCACCGCGTCGGCCTGACCGTCGCCGGTGACATCCATCTCGATCAGCGTGGCGCCGCCGGATTGCACCGCGTGCAGCTGGCCCGCCACGCCAGAAAAGCCCGCGCTGCCGATGAAGGTGAAGACATCCGACGCCGCTGCATTGCCCCGGATGGCGTCGATGGCCGACAGGTTGATGCGATCCTCGCCCTGCGCGAAGTCGGTGATCGTGTCGGCCCCGGCCAGCGCGGCGCCGCTGTGGCCAAGGCTTGAGAAGACGAACGTGTCGCTGCCTTGTCCGCCGGTCAGCGTATCGCGACCAAACTCGCCGCGCAGGATGTCGTCGCCGTCATCGCCATAAAGCCGGTCGGCGCCTTGTCCGCCGCGCAAAAGGTCATTGCCGTCGCCGCCTGACAAAGTGTCGTTGCCCGCCCCGCCCAGCAATCGGTTGTCACCCGCATTGCCGGTCAGGCTGTTGTCCAGCGCATTGCCCGATCCGTTCAGGTCGGACGCGCCTTTCAGGACCAGAACCTCCAGCCCGTCTTCCAGATGGAACGAGGACCAGGCCAGCACCGTGTCCACCTCGGCCCCGGTGTCCAGGATCCGGGTCAGGGGGCTGTCGATCAGATAGGTGTCACTGCCGCCTTGGTCGAGGATCTCGCCGCCCACCGCATTGCCGCGCGCGTCGACCGTGTCATTGCCAAGGCCCATGGTCAGATCACCGCTCAGGTGGCCACCGGCGAAGCGGTCATTGCCCGCCCCCAGATCGACGTCGCCCGTAAGGGTGCCGGTGTTGCGGATCACATCATCCGCCCCACCGACAGAGGTGATGTCGCCCAGAATTTGCCCGGCGTTCGTCAACCAGAAGTGGCCTGAGGCCGTGATTTCAATCGCTGTTCCCAGACTGCCGATCGTGCCGGCGTTGCTGACATGTACCGCGTCGCCCTGCACCAGAACGGCGCTTCCCGAAGCCTGCAGCGTGCCAAGATTGGCAAGACGCGTCGCATCGGCGTCGAGGCTGACAGCATGGGTGCTGCCGAGGATCAGGCCGGTGTTGCTCAACTGATCGGCAAGGCTGTCCAGCGCAACGCCGATATCTGCCGCGATCCGGCCCGAGGTCACGATGCTGTTGCCGCCGCCTGCCGTGGCAATCGCCGTGCCCGCGCTGGCGGTGATTTGTCCGGCCGCATCCAGATGCGCACCACCGCCCGGGCCGCCGATCGTCAGCGCCGTACCCGAGGTGTCCGACAGGACTTGGCCGGTGGCGGTAAGAGAAAAGCTGACGTTGTAATCCACCGCCACGCTGTGCAGGTAGACATAACCCGCAAAGCTGATCGCCGTGGCCCCGGCAACACCCAGATCTGACAGCACCACATCCGGCATCACCAGCGAGGCGTTCGGCGTTACGATCAGCCGATCACCGGCATGAAAGCTGGTCAGGCCAAGCCAGGTCGCGTCGTTGGTGATCAGATAGGTCGTCATGGCGGCTCCTTAAAATCCGATGTCGGAAATTAAGGGGATTTTAACGTATTGGCATCATCAAACAAGCAAAGGTTGAGAATGTGCTTAATTGGTTAAAATGCCCTGCGCCCGATCTGGCGCCCGATCTGGCGCCCCGTCTGGCGCCCCGTCTGGCGCCCCATCACACCCGGCCCGCGGCATCAGCCGGCGGTGGCGCGGGCTCTGCCACGGTCAGCGGGGCGGGTTTGGGCCGGCGCTGGTGCGGGGCGGGCTTGGGCACCGACAGTTTGCTGGGGAACAGGCCATCTTCGGTCAAGACCACGACATGGGTGCCATCGGGCACGCGGTTGTATAGGTCCATCACGTCCTGATTGATCATCCGAATGCAGCCCGAAGAGGCGTTGTGCCCGATGCTGTCCCATTCCGGCGTGCCGTGGATGCGGTAGCCGTAGTCGACGCCATTTGTCTTGAGGTACAGCGCCCGCGCGCCCAAGGGGTTGGTCAGGCCTCCGGGCTGGCCATGGGCGTAGCGGGACAGTTCGGGCCGTCGGGCGATCATCTCGGGCGGCGGGGTCCATTGCGGCCAGGTGGTGCGCCCGGTGATGTCGGCCTCGCCTGACCAGCCGAAACCGGCCTTGCCCACGGCGATGCCATAGCGCAGCGCACGGTTGCGTGCCGTAACAAGGTAAAGGTGCTTGGTGGATGGGTCGATGATGATGGTGCCGACCGGTTGCGCGGTGGGATAGGTCACGTCTTGCTGCAACATGTCGGGCGGAACTTCGGCCACCGGAACCGGCGGCACGGTGAAGCCATGGTCGGGCACGGCCGCGTAATGCGCCGCCGAAGCCGCTTGCGCCACAACCGGAGCCGTCATCAGCGCCGGATCATCACAGGCCGCCAACGTCAGAAGGGCAAAGGCCCAGATGCCACCTTGAAACGTCTTAACCATTGTCGTCGCCCCAATTCTTTCTGAACCGAAACCGCAAAAGATCCCGGTTCAGAAACGCTAGTGCAGGCATGGCCCAAGGTCAAAGACCGATCCTTGCCGGTGAAGACCCATCACAGGGTGGTGCGCAAGTGCCATAGCTCGGGGAACAGTTCCACCTCCAGCATCCGCTTGAGGTAGCTGCCCCCCGAGGTGCCGCCCGTGCCGCGTTTCATGCCGATGACGCGGGTGACGGTGGTCAGGTGGTTGAAGCGCCAGCGGCGGAAATAGTCCTCGAAATCGACCAGCTTTTCGGCCATTTCATAGGCTTCCCAATGGGTCTTGGGGTCACGGTATACCGTCTCCCACACGGCCAGCACGCCGGGATGGCTAGTCCAGGTCTGGCGCAGATCGCGGGTCAGCACGTCCTGCGGCACCGGCAGACCCGAGCGCGCCAGATGCCGCAGCGCCTCGTCATACAGCGTCGGGCGGGCAAGTTCGGCCTCAAGCTTGGCCAGAATGTCGGGCCGGTGAGCATGCGGGCGCAGCATGGCGATGTTGCGGTTGCCGACCGAATATTCGATCAGCCGATATTGCCAGGACTGAAAGCCCGAGGATTGGCCCAGACTGTCGCGGAAGGTCGTGTAGTCTGAGGGCGTCATGGTCCGCAGCACGTCCCACGCGTTGTTGAGCTGTTCGAAGATGCGGGCAATGCGGGCCAGCATCTTGAACGCCTCCCGCGCACGGCCCTCGGCAATCATCCGGCGGGCGGCGTCAAGTTCATGGATCGCCAGCTTCATCCACAATTCCGAGGTCTGGTGCTGAATGATGAACAATAATTCGTCATGGGCGGTGGACAGCGGCTCTTGCGAACCAAGGATGCGGTCGATCCGCAGGTAGTCGCCATAGGACATTCGTCCGTCAAAGGACATCTGCGCGCCATCTTGGGCGGGGTCGTAAGTGGTCATGTTGGATCTCCTGAAGGGGGGAAAGGCGGCGGATCAGGCCGCGCTCTGGCCATCCAGCACCGAAAACGCCCCGATCTTGCGCCACTGGGCAACCCAGCCGGACGGGCGGCAGAGGGGCGGCAGGTTCAGCATTTCGTCAACCCCAAGGCCGTGCAGACGCCGGGATCCAGCGTGGACTGCCCGGTCGTGATCCCAAATGATCCCGAGAAGGACCAGACAGCCCAGCCCACACCCGCCGCCTCTGCCGCGCGGCGTTTGTCGGACAGGAAGCGGTCGTGGCTGTCGGGGTCGATCTGCTGGCCTGCCGCATCCAGCCAAAGCGCGCCAAACTCCCCCAGAAACAGGCGCCTGCGCGGGATGGCATGAGCGTCGGCCCAGGTGACAGCCTCGGTGATCGGGCTGACCATGTCATTGCGGCTGTGCGCCGCGTAATCGAGGACAATCCGCTTCAGTGCCTTGGCCGTGGCGGCCTTGGCCACCGGCCCCGTTGCCGCAGCGGCGCGTTTCAGCCCTTGCGCGATGATGTCGGCCGCCTGCGCCTTGGTCAGCCTTTCGGATGGATATGGCAGTCCTTGCAGGAACATCAGGGGGCTGTCCGTCCAGTCTGCGCCCTGGTGGCTGAAGGTGAACGGGTCGTAGGTGTGAAAGCTCCACAGCACGTTGTCGTCGGCCAAGGCGGCGGGGTCCAGCACCGACAGCCCCTTCGATCCGCCCCAGCAGGCACCTGACAGCACAAGCGGCAGCTTGGGCGCGGCCGTTCGGGCCGTATCATGCAGGCGTTTCAGTTTGGCGGGCCAGTCGGACTTCGACGGGTCGGAATAGATCGCGTCGCAATCCTGCGTCGGCTCGTTCATCACCTCAAAGGCGGTGCGGTCGGGGTCAAGGTCGGCAATCCTGGCCGCGACCGTGGCCACTATACGCAGGTAGTCGTTGAAGTGATCCGGGCTGGTCAGGATGCCATCGACGTCCCCCACCTCGCCCGCATGGGGATAGACATGCAGGTCAAGGATCACCTTCAGCCCGGCCGCCTGCGCCTCCAGCACCCGTTGACGCAGGTTGTCCAGCAGTCCCGCCTCACGCGGCGTGCCGGCCAGCGCCAGCACGGGCGAGGGGTCGGCGGCGATGCGCACCGTGTCAAAGCCGTGGTCGTGCAGGGCGGCGAAAGCGCCCGCGGGGATGTGGCGCGGATAGTCGGGGTAGATGTCAAGGAAGCCCGGATTGCCGACGATGTCTGCCGTGCCTTGCCATTCGACCCAGATATCGGTGGAAAAGCCGCGTTTGGGCGCAAACCGGTCCGCCGCCGTCTCTGCCGACGCGGGCAGGGTGCCGAGGGCGGCACAGAGCGGGGCAATCCAGCGCATCCTCACCATTGCAACACCATCGCCCGGTTCAGTGGAGTGTCCTGCGGTCCCTGTCGGGGATCAAGCCCCGGAATGTCGCTGATCTCTGGTGCCAGACGCCAGCCGTGGCGGGCGAAAAAGCTTTGCGCGTGGCGGCTGGCCAGAACGTGCAGGCGGGACAGGCCAAGCGCCTTGGCCTCGGCAAGGATGGCTGCATAAAGCGCATCAGCCACGCCCTTGCCCATCACCTCTGGCCGCACGAAGGCCATGTTGAGGTAGCCGGACGCCTCCAGCATCATGAAACCCTGCAGGGTGCCGACGTCCGCCACGAAGGTAATGTGCTGGTTGAGCCAGTCGCCGTAACCCGCTGGCATGGCAGGGTCTTTCAGCCAAATGCTCCGTTCTTCGGCCGAATACCGTTCCGCCGCACCGACCTGCACTGCCGCGACGAAGACGTCGCGGCAGGCCTGCGCATCGGCAAGGCGGAAGCGGCGGATCATGTCACCTTCGAACGCGCCTTGAACTCGGGCCTGTCCCAGGACCGGGTCGTCATGATCCGCGCCAGGATCGCCACTGCGCCATCAACCTCTGCCGCACCGACATAGAGCGGGGTGAAGCCAAAGCGCAGGATGTCGGGGGCGCGGAAGTCACCGATCACGCCTTCCGCGATCAGCGCCTGCATGATGGCGTATCCTTCCGGATGGCGGAACGAGACCTGGCTGCCGCGCATGGCGTGATCGCGCGGGGTGACCAGTTCCAGCATCGGGCAAGCCGCCTCGACCCCGGCGATGAAGCGATCGGTCAGCGCCAGCGAGGCGGCACGCAGGTCATTGAGGTCCACCTGATCCCAGATGTCCAGCGCCGCCTCCAGGGCTGCAAGTTGCAGGATCGGCGGGGTGCCGACGCGCATCCGCTCGATCCCCGGGGCAGGGCGATAGTTGCGGTCAAAGGCGAAGGGGGATTCGTGGCCAAGCCAGCCCGACAGCGCCGGTTGCACCTGATCGGCATGACGGGGCGCCACATAGATGAACGCCGGACCGCCGGGACCCGAGTTCAGGTACTTGTAGCTGCAGCCCACTGCGAAGTCGGCCCCCCCGGCAGCAACGCCCACCGGGAACGCCCCCGCCGAATGGGCCAGATCCCAGATGATCAGCGCGCCCATCTCGTGCGCCCGCTTGGACAAGGCCGCCATGTCGTGCCGCCGCCCGGTCTTGTAGTCGACCTCGGTGATCATCACCACCGCGACCGTCTCGTCGATGGCCGACAAGACCGCCTCGGGGGCCACTGTCTTCAGCGCATAGTCTCCGCCCAGCGTCCGGCACAGGCCCTGCGCCATGTAAAGGTCGGACGGGAAGTTTCCGGTGTCGGACAGGATCACCCGACGCTGGGGCGCAAGGTCCAGACAGGAGGCCAGCGCCTGATAGACCTTGATCGACAGCGTGTCGCCCATCACGACATGGCCCGGCTCGGCCCCGATCAGCTTGGCAATCCGGTCGCCCACGCGCGAAGGCATCTCCATCCAGCCGGCCTTGTTCCAGCCCCGGATCAGCATCTCGCCCCATTCTGCCCGCATCGTCTCGGCGACCCGCGCCGCGGCCGCGACGGGCAAGGGCCCCAGCGAATTGCCATCCAGATAGATCACGCCCGCGGGCAGGTGGAATTGCCGCTTGGTCGCGGCGAAGTCGGTTGTCATGGTACTCTCCCTTTGGTGCAGGCTACCCCGAAACCCGAGATTGCGAAACCACCTATTCCTTTAAGCTTGAAATGATCCAAGGCCGATTGCAAGCCTGACCTCCATGTCATTGGCGACGCTTCATCGAACATTTGCGAAATTGACGCTGCGGCGCAGGATAAGGTTGCATCCGGTTTCCGCCATGATATGCCAAAAAACGGTAAACAGCCCTTTGGTCCAGGGCTGAACGGATAGGGGGAGAGCGCGTGAAGATCGGTGCTTTGACAGAGATTTTTCCGGGCGAGAATCGCGTAGCGATGACGCCGGATTCAGCGTTGCAGCTGATGAAGCTGGGGCATATTTGCGTTGTTCAGGCGGGGGCAGGGGCGAAGGCCGGCTTCTCGGACGCACTCTATGCCAAGGCGGGGGTAGAGGTTCTGCCCGACGCTGCGGCGGTGGGGGCTGCCGCGGATGTGCTGGTCAAGGTGCGCGGGCCCGAGAAGGCCGAGGCCGAGGCCCTGCGCGACGGGCAGACGCTGATCAGCTTCTTCTGGCCCGCCCAGAACCCCGAGCTGCTGGAGATCGTCAAGGCCCGTGGCGCGACCGTTGTTGCGATGGATATGGTGCCGCGGATTTCGCGCGCCCAGAAGATGGACGCGCTGTCCTCGATGGCCAATATCGCGGGATACCGCGCGGTGATTGAAGCCGGGTCGAACTTCGGGCGCTTTTTCACGGGGCAGGTGACGGCCGCGGGCAAGGTGCCTCCGGCCAAGGTGCTGATCGTTGGCGCCGGCGTGGCGGGTCTGGCGGCGACCGGGACCAGTGTGTCCTTGGGGGCCATCGTCTATGCCTTTGACGTGCGGCCGGAAGTGGCCGAACAGATTGAATCGATGGGTGCCAACTTCGTCTTCCTCGACTTCGCCGAGAAGGCGCAGGACGGCGCGGCGACGGGGGGCTATGCAGCGCCCTCCAGCCCAGAGTTCCGCGAAGCGCAGCTCAAGAAGTTCCGCGAGCTTGCGCCCGACATGGATATCGTCATCACCACCGCCCTGATCCCGGGCCGTCCTGCGCCCAAGCTGTGGACGGCGGACATGGTGGCGCTGATGAAGCCCGGCTCGGTCATCGTCGACCTTGCGGCAGAGCGGGGCGGCAACTGTGACCTGACGGTGCCCGATCAGAAGATCGTCAGCGACAATGGCGTCACGGTGGTCGGCTACACCGACTTCCCCAGCCGGATGGCGGCACAGGCCTCGACACTTTATTCCACCAACATCCGCCATATGCTGACGGACCTGACGCCGAAGAAAGACGGTGTCATTGTCCACAACATGGAGGATGACGTGATCCGGGGCGCCACCGTCGCCAAGGCCGGCGCCATCACTTGGCCGCCACCCCCGCCCAAGATTGCGGCGATTGCTGCGCAAAAGCCGAAGGAAAAGGCCAAGGAACTGACGGTCGAAGAAAAACGTGCCAACGAAGTGGCGGCGTTCAAGGCGCAAACCCGGTCCCAAGTCACGCTTCTGGCCGTCGGCGGCGGGCTGATGCTGCTGGCAGGGATTTATGCGCCGGCGGCCTTCATGGCGCACTTCATTGTCTTCGTGCTGTCGGTCTTCATCGGCTTCCAAGTCATCTGGAACGTCTCGCATTCCCTGCACACGCCCCTGATGGCCGTAACCAACGCGATTTCCTCGATCATCATCCTTGGGGCGCTGATGCAGATCGGGTCCGGTTCTTACCTTGTGATCATTCTGGCGGCGGTGTCGGTCTTCATGGCGGGCATCAATATTTTCGGCGGTTTCATGGTGACACGGCGCATGCTCGCCATGTTCCAGAAGTCGTAAGGGAGAGCAGAAATGGGTTTCACAACATCGGCTTACGTCGTTGCGGCGGTTCTGTTCATCCTGTCTCTTGGCGGCCTTTCGGGGCAGGAAAGCGCCAAGCGCGCCGTCTGGTACGGCATCGCGGGCATGGCGCTGGCGGTGGTCGCCACGCTGATCGGCCAAGCGGCCTCTGGCAGCTTCTTCACTGTGCTGTCGGTGGTCATGCTGGCGGGGGGCGGCGTCCTGGGCGCCTATGCCGCCAAGCGCGTGCAGATGACCGAGATGCCACAACTTGTGGCCGCGATGCACTCGCTGGTCGGCCTCGCCGCCGTGTTCATCGGCTTCAATGGCGCGATCGAGGCGGCCCGGGTGGCGGGTCTGGATGAGACGGCACGCGCCGCATTGACCGGCTTTGCCGCGATCCTGGCCGAGAAATCGCCGGTCGAACTGACGATCCTGCGGGTGGAGACGTTCCTGGGCGTGTTCATCGGGGCCGTGACCTTCACCGGTTCGGTGATTGCCTATGGCAAGCTGGCCGGCAAGGTCGATGGCAAGGCCAAGAAGCTGCCCGGCGGACATGTGCTGAACGCTTCGGCGGCGGCCATCTCCTTGGTGCTGCTGGTGGTCTATATCCAGACCGGTTCGGCCTTCGCCCTGATCGGGATGACTTTGGCCGCGCTGTTCATCGGCTATCATCTGATCATGGGGATCGGCGGCGCGGACATGCCGGTCGTGGTGTCGATGCTCAACAGCTATTCCGGCTGGGCGGCGGCGGCGATCGGCTTCTCGTTGTCCAATGACCTGTTGATCGTGGTGGGCGCGCTGGTCGGCTCTTCGGGGGCCATCCTGAGCTACATCATGTGCAAGGCGATGAACCGGTCGTTCATCTCGGTGATCCTCGGCGGTTTCGGCGGCACCACGGGGCCGGCAATGGAGATCACAGGCGAGCAGGTGGCCATTGACACCGAAGGTGTGGCGGCGACGCTGAACGATGCTGACAGCGTCATCATCATCCCGGGTTACGGCATGGCCGTGGCGCAGGCGCAGCAATCCGTCTCGGAACTGACGCGCAAGCTGCGCGCCAAGGGCAAGAACGTGCGCTTCGCCATCCACCCGGTGGCCGGCCGTCTTCCCGGCCACATGAACGTGCTGCTGGCCGAGGCCAAGGTGCCCTACGACATCGTGCTGGAGATGGACGAGATCAACGACGACTTCCCCAACACGGACGTCGCCATCGTCATCGGTTCGAACGACATCGTGAACCCGGCGGCACAAGAGGACCCCAACTCTCCCATCGCGGGGATGCCCGTGCTGGAATGCTGGAAGGCCAAGACCGTGATCGTGCTGAAGCGCGGGCAGGGCACGGGCTATTCGGGGATCGAGAACCCGTTGTTCTACAAAGACAACACCCGGATGTACTATGGCGACGCCAAGAAAAGCATCGACGCGCTTCTGCCGCTGATCGCCTGACCTGACCAAAGTAGGGTGGGGTTCAACCCCACCCTACGGATCAGCCGCCGCGCCGCTGGTCCAAATCCTGCATTCACCACCATCCGGCCCTGCCGGATCAACGGTCCCAAGGCCGCGCAAACGGTCCGGCACAGCCGAGGCCTATGCCGCGGCATCAGGCTCTTTGCGCGTCGCCGCGACCGCTTGGCGCAACACGCCCTGCACGGCACGCAACGCCGGGCGCATCGTCTTCTCCCGCGCCAGTCAGGCCCGGGGCTGAACCGTTCGGTCACGCAGGTGCCGCCGTTCGCGCCGGTGCGGGTGACTGTGCCCGCTGTGCCCGCACCCGACAGGGCCAGATCGGCCAAGGTCGTTTTCCTCGCATTCCCCCGCAGCCGGGCCACGGTTCCCCCGCAACCCGCGGCTTTGTCCTGCGGTGCCCTGCAACTTTTTTGCCAGTCTACGGAAGTATACGCGCCAGAGCCGAAATTCCTGCGCCTTCCCGCTTTACCAAGGCCCGTCGGCTCCTAAAGTTCTGATGTTGACCGTGAGAGACCCCATGACCCTGACCGACCACCCCCTGCGCTACGCCCTTGTGAACGAGTTGCACGCCCGGCCCTTTCCGGTGCTGACCGTGCCCTGCACGGCCGCCTTCGTGGCGCTGATGGAAGAGGACGGTGCCACACGGGACCGCGCCAAGGACCGCGCCCATCTCTTGGCGCTGCTGGACCGTCACGGGTCCACCCATCCCCAGCCCGACGCCACGCATTTTTCGGGGCCGATCGGGCGGTCTGATCTGAAATGGGAAAGCCATACCGAGTTTGTCACCTACTCCGCCTTCACACCCGGCGTCTCGGCCCGCCCCTTTGATCCCTTTGAGGCCGAGGTCTTCCCCGAAGCCTGGCGCGCCATGGCCCCCGGCCGCTGCGCCACCTCGGTCCTGATCCGCATCGAGATGCAGCCCGAAACCGAGGCCGAGATGCTGTCCCGGCTGGAGGATTGGTTTGTCGCCGAAAGCCTTGCCGTGGCCCGGGTGGTCGACGGCGCCGCCGTGGTGGCGGGTGACTTCCGCATCGACCCGGCCGGCCACATGCGCTTTGCCGTCTTCGTGACACCCGGCACCGGCGCGCGCCGGGTCGGTCGCATCGTCCAGCGCCTGTGCGAGATTGAAACCTACCGCGCCATGTCGATGCTGGGCCTGATCAAGGCGCGGGAGCTGACCGCCAAGCTGAATGTGCTGGACCCGCGCCTGTCTGCCCTTGTCACCGGGCTTGATGCCGATGAACGTCCGGCGGAAGCCCCGCTGCATGAACTTCTGGCCATCGCTTCCGAACTGGAAAGCCTTGCGGTGCAAAGCAGCTTCCGCTTCGGCGCCACCACCGCCTATGAGGCCATCGTCACCCAACGCATCGCGGCCCTGCGTGAGGAGCGGGTCGAGGGCCGGCAAAGCTTTGGCGAGTTCATGATGCGCCGCTACGACCCTGCCATGCGCACGGTGAAATCCACCGAGGGCCGTCTGCGCTCGATGGCCGAACGCGCCCAACGGGCCGCCGAACTGTTGCGCACCCGCGTCGATGTCGAACGTTCTGCCCAGAACCAAGAGCTGCTGGCGTCGATGGACCGCCGCGCCGATCTGGCCCTGCGCCTGCAACACACCGTCGAGGGCCTGTCGGTGGTGGCGATCAGCTACTACGCCGTCAGCCTCGCCGCTTACATTGCAGCCCCGGTGGTCGAACATTTCGGCGTCGAAAAGCCCGTCGCCATGGCCTTGCTGACCCCTGTTGTGATCCTTGGCGTCTGGCTGGCCATTCGCCGCATCAAAGAGGCGATGCACAAGGATTGACCCCCCCGCACCCCCCGTTTCATTTGTTCATAAATATCACACGGGGGTGCAGGGGGTGTGAAACCCCCTGCTTCTGTCAGCGGCCGCGAATGCGCGGGTCCAGGGCATCGCGCAGGCCGTCACCGATGTAGTTGACCGACAGCACCGTCAGCGAAATCGCCAGACCCGGAATGATCACCCGGCTGGGATAAAGCTGCATGTAATCGACGCCGTCGTACAGCAACCGTCCCCAGGTCGGGAAATCGGGCGGGAAGCCCAGGCCCAGAAAGCTCAGCACGCTTTCGGTGATGATCGCATTGGCAATCCCCAAGGTTGCGGCCACCATGACCGGAGAGATCACATTCGGCAGGATATGCCGCACGATCAACCGCAGATTGGGCGTCCCGATGGACCGGGCGGCCAGCACGAACTCGCGTTCCTTCAGGGCCAGCACCTGACCGCGCACGATCCGGGCCGAGGACATCCAGCTGGTGATGCCGATGGCAAAGACGATCAGCAGGAAGGTCCCGGCCTCGGGTCCCACGACCTTGCGCACCGCATCGCCGAACAGCATCATCAGCACCAGCAGCAAGGGCAGCAGCGGCAGGGCCAGAAACAGGTCTGTCAGCCGCATCAGCATGCCGTCTAGCCGCTTGAAATAGCCCGCCAGCACGCCAATCCCGGTGCCGATCACGACCGAGATGGCCATCGCAACCGCCCCCACCGCCAAGGAGATCCGCCCGCCGTACAGCATCCGCGCCAGCACATCGCGTGCCAGTTGGTCGGTGCCCATCGGATGCGCCCATGTTGGCGGCTTGTTCCGGCCCAGCATCATCTTGGCCGCATTCGAATCCACATAGGCCGGGTCCAGAGTCCACAGGAAGGGTCCGATCAGGATCGCCAGGATCAGCAGGCACAGCACCACCAGCCCAGTCATGGCGCCCTTGTGGGTCTTGAACTGGTCCCAGATATCGCGGGCCTGACTGCGCGGCGGCGCCAGTTTCTCGATCTTGATGGTTCCGCGAGCGGCATCAGTCATAGCGGATCCTCGGGTCAAGCACGCCGTACAGGATGTCGGCAATCAGGTTGAAGGCGACGATCAGCACGGCGAAGATGAAGGTCAGCGTCTGCACCATCGGCAGGTCATTGGCATGGATGGCGCCAATCAGGGCCGCCCCGATGCCGTTCACCTTGAAGACGTTCTCGGTGATGATGGCGCCACCGAAGATGCCCGGAATCCCCAGCGCAATCACCGTCACCACCGGGATCAGCGAATTGCGCAGCACGTGTTTCAGCACAACCGTGCCCTCGCCCATGCCCTTGGCGCGGGCGGTGCGGACATAGTCCTGGCCCAGATTCTCCAGCATGGACGACCTTGTGTAGCGGCTGATCTCGGCCGCGTTGAACAGGGCCAGCACGGTCACGGGCAGGGCCATCTGCTTGACCTGCGCCAGAAGACTGGCCCAGTCCTGCACGATCAGCGACGTGTTGTAGATCGAGGGGAACCACTTCAGCCAGATCGAGAAGATCACGATCAACAGCACCCCGGTGAAGAAGGTCGGCACAGAATAGCCCAGCATGGCGATGAAGGTGCCCAGCTGGTCGAACCACGAATATTGCCGGTAAGCCGAATAGATGCCGATCGGCACGGCGATCAGGACGCCTACCAGATAGGCGGTGCCGATCACGGTCAGGGTCTGCGGGATCCGCTCGCCGATCGTGGTGAACACCGGGCTGCGGGTTTGGTACGAGATGATGCGCTGTTCGCCATCGACGACATGGGTGCCGAACAGGATGTCCAGCTGGTGCATCGGCTCGACCCAGAAGAACTGGCGCAGCCACAGAAGGTAGCGCACGAACACCGGCTGATCGGCACCCATCGCTGCAATCATCTTCAGGCGCACCTCGGGCGGCACGGTGATAGGAATTTCCGACAAGGGGCTGCCGGGCGCCAGATCGACCAGAAGGAAGATCACCAGCGAGATCAGCAGCAGCGTGGGAATGGCAAGCAAGAGCCTGCGCAGGGTGTAGGTCAGCATCGGGTGCTTGCCTTGCATGAAGCGGGCCTTGATCGCAGGCCCCGTCAACGGGGAGGGCGGGCCAGAAGCCCGCCCTCCGGTTTGGGTCAGATCACTTGGTGCGGGTCCAGTCCTGCACGTTCCAAAGTTCCGAATCCCAGACGTTCAGCACCACGCCACCCAGCGTGTTGGAGGCGGCCGACAAACGGCCACGGTCCACCAGCGGCACGGTCGCATAGTTGACCTTGGTGATGATGTCGTTCAGCTTTTTGGCAATCTCGCCGCGCTTGGCCGGGTCAGCGGTCTTCGAAAGCTCATCCGCCAGCTTGTCATAGTCCGCATTGCAGAAGCGCGGCACGTTCTCGCCCTGCCATTGCAGCTTCGGAGACGGGATCTTGTCGCACTTGTATTGCGCGAGGAAGGCTTCCGGGTCGGTGCCGTCAAAGTTGTTGGCGAACATTTCGACGTCGGCATAGAACTTCTGGTAGGTGTCGGGCGAACCCGCATCGCCGCCGAAGAACACCGAAGCGTCAATCGACTTCAGTTCGACGTCCACGCCCAGTTCCGTCCACCACGACTTGATCAGGCTCTGGAAGTCCTGACGCACCGGGTTGACGGTGGTCTGGTAAACCAGATGCAGCTTCTTGCCATCCTTTTCCCGGATGCCATCGGCGCCGACCTTCCAGCCCGCGTCATCCAGCAGCTTCTTGGCACCCGCCATGTCCTGCGCCAGATAGGCGGAATCGTCCGAGGCATAGGCCTCGGGGGCCGGAACGATGTTCATCGTCGGCTTGCCGGCGGTGCCATAGCCCACGTCAACCAGCGCCTGACGGTCAATCGCCATCGACAGCGCCTTCCTGACATTCACATCCGACAGGATCGGGTGCGGATGGGCGACGGTAGACCGTTCGCCTTCCTTCAGATCCGGCGACGGGTCGGTCAGGTTCATTTCCAGACGCTCGGTCAGGGTGCCGAAGCCGTTGACGAAATGGCCCTTGCCGCCTGCCGCCATCTGGGTCTGCAGTTCCGGGTTCACTTGCGTGTTCCAAGCATAGTCGAACTCACCGGTTTCCAGAACCGCACGCGCCGCCGCTTCCGCATCGCCGCCGCCCTTCAGGGTCATGGTCGCGAAAGCCGGTTTGGCGGGGTCACGGTAGTTCGGGTTGGCTTCCAGTTCGGTCGTGTCGTTGGTCTTGAACGAGACGACGCGGAACGGGCCGGTGCCGATCGGCATGTTGTTGGCATCGGTGCAGGTGGGGGCCGCTGCGCCGACGCATTTGGCGAATTGCTTGGCCTGCAGAACCGGGGCCGTGGCACCTACGAACGAGACGTAGGGGTTGGGTTTGGGGGCATCAAACGTGATCACGATAGTCGAGGCATCCGGCGTTTCCACCGACTTCACGCCTTCGAACTTCGAGGCCTGTGCGCAGCCGCCATCCGGGGCCTTGCAATAGTCATAGGTGAACTTTACGTCGGCCGAGGTCACCGGCGTGCCATCAGACCACAGAAGGCCCGGCTTCAGCTTCCAGGTGATCGAGGTCAGGTCCTTGGCGACGCCGCCATTTTCGACGGTCGGCACTTCGACGGCCAGACGCGGGAAGACCACGCCCTTTTCGTCAAAGCCCGCCAGCGGTTCCAGGATCAGCGAGGAGGCCTCAAGATCCTTGGTGCCGCCCGACAGATAGGGGTTCAGGATCGAGGGGGCCTGCCAATACAGCACATTGACGTGGCCGTCCGACCCGCGGTCGGCAAAGGCCGCGCCCGCCATCGACAGGATGGCTGCGGCGCTTAGAAGATACGTCTTCAAACGCATGGGGTTACACTCCTTGTTGTTGCAGTTGGTCTTGTCCGCCCCGCGTTGATGTCGCAGGTGCGGTGGTCTTGTTGTGGTGGCTTTGCGGATAAAGGTGGCAGGCGACCTGTCGGCCCGGCTCAACCTCGATCAGGGCCGGGCGGTCGGTGCGGCAGATCTCCATCACCTTGGGGCAGCGCGTGCAGAAGGCGCAGCCCTTCGGCGGATTGGCCGGCGAGGGGACGTCGCCCTTCAAGATGATGCGCTGGCGGCTTCCTTCGCGGTCAGGGTCCGGTTCGGGCACCGCCGACAAAAGCGCTTCGGCATAGGGGTGCAGCGGGCGCGCATAAAGCGCGTCGCGGGGCGAAAGCTCGGCAATGCGGCCCAGATACATGACCGCGACCCGGTCGGCGATGTGGCGCACCATCGACAGGTCGTGGCTGATGAACAGATAAGTCAGGCCCAGCCGGTCCTGCAGGTCCTCCAGCAAATTGACGACCTGCGCCTGGATCGAGACGTCCAGCGCTGCAATCGGCTCGTCGCAGACAATGAACCGGGGGTTCAGCGCCAAGGCGCGGGCGATCCCGATCCGCTGACGCTGCCCGCCCGAGAATTCATGCGGATAGCGGTTGGCAAAGCGGCGGTTGAGGCCGACCTGATCCATCAACTCGTAAATCCGCGCCAGCCGATCGTCGGCGTTCATGCCGGAATGCTCGATCAGCGGTTCGCCGATGATCTGCGCCAGCGTCATGCGCGGGTTGAGGCTGGCCTGCGGGTCCTGAAACACCATCTGCATCTGCGGCCGCTTCTTGCGCAGCGCCTCGGGTGCCAGCGCCAGAATGTCATCGCCTGCGATTTCCACCGAACCGGCGGTGGGTTCGTAAAGCCGGATCAGCGCCCGTCCCACGGTGGACTTGCCGCAGCCGCTTTCGCCGACAAGGCCAAGAGTTTCGCCCGCCATGATGTCAAAGCTGACCCCATCCACCGCCTTCACGTCGCCGGTATGACGGCGCAGCACCCCGGTGTGGATGGGGAAATACATCTTGAGGTCGCGCACCCTGACCAGAGGGGTGGGGGAGGCGTCAAGCATGGGGCCCCTCCGCAAGATGGGCAGCATTGCCCATCCTACCCAAAGCCGGGGACAAGGTCGGATGGGCCATATGGCCCATCTTTGGCATCCGTTCAGCCATTCTCGGCCTCCCAATGGCAGGCAACGTCATGGCCCTTCAGAAGCGGGTTGTCATCCACCGCGCGGCGCAGCGGGTTTTCTTCGTCACAGCGCAGGAACGCATGGGCGCAGCGCGGCGCGAAGGGGCAGGAGGTCGGGTCCTCCATCATGATCGGCGGCTGCCCCTCGATCACCTGCAACCGCGCCTCGCGCGCGCCGGTCAGCGAGGGCACCGTCTTCAGAAGGGCGCGGGTATAGGGATGCTGGGGCCGGGCGAAAAGGTCCTTGACCGGGCCATGTTCAACCACCTGTCCGCCATACATCACCATCACCCGGTCAGCGATGCCGGCAATCACGCCCAGATCATGGGTGATCCAGATGATCGCCATGCCCAGCTTCTGGCGCAACTCTTTCACCAGCTCCAGGATCTGCGCCTGAATGGTCACATCCAGCGCCGTCGTCGGTTCATCGGCAATCAGCACGTCGGGGTCGCAGGCCAAGGCGATGGCAATCATCACCCGCTGGCGCATGCCACCGGAAAACTGGTGCGGATAACTGTCGAGCCGGCTGGCCGCATCCGGAATGCCCACCAGCTCCAGCAACTCCACCGCGCGGGTCTTGGCTTGATCCTTGGAAAGGCCCATGTGGCGGATCAAAGGCTCCATGATCTGAAAGCCCACCTGAAACACCGGGTTCAGACTGGTCATCGGGTCCTGAAACACGAAGCCCACCTTGGCCCCGCGCACCTCGCGCAAGTCCGCCGGGCTGATCTTCAGAATGTCGCGCCCGCCCAGCCAGACCTCTCCGGCCCGCACCTCGGCCGGCGGCATCGGCAACAGGCCGATCAACGACATCATCGTCACCGACTTGCCAGAGCCACTTTCCCCCACAACGCCCAGAAGTTCACCCCGCTTGAGATGAAAGCTGACCCGGTTGACGGCATGAACCTCACCCCCTCGGGTGCGGAACACAGTCTTCAGGCCCCGAACGTCCAGGACGGCGTCGCCCCCATCGGGCATGTAGATCTCCCCAGGTCTTTGTTATTCTTGTTGTTCTACGTTCTGGTCGGGCCAACTCTGTCCGGTGGCCTCGCCTGAGGTGCAGCTTTGTCGATTTCGTCCGACCGATCAATCCTGAATCTTTTCCGGTCATGGCCCGCCTGACGTGGCGTCATGCGCGCGCCGCCATCGCTTGCCGCCCAAGGCGCGGATTTCAGAATGCCATGCTGCACCGCCCGAACCGGGCCCGAGGTCGTGTTGACACCGCCCTTTCGGCAAGGGAGGTTCAGCCGCGCAACCCAAGGGGACAGACATGGCAGAGGCTTTGACCGCGCTCGAGATTCTCGCCCGGCTGGTGGCTTTTCCCACCGTCAGCCGCGACAGCAATCTGGCGCTGATCGACTGGCTGGAGGGCTATCTGGCCTCACATGCCATCCCCACCACCCGGCAATGGACCGCCGATCGCACCAAAGCCGCCCTTCTGGCCCATGCCGGCCCCCTGGTGCCGGGCGGTATCGTCTTGTCAGGCCATTCCGACGTGGTGCCGGTTGATGGCCAGACCTGGACCTCGGATCCCTGGACGCTGACCCAGCGCGATGACCGCCTTTATGGGCGCGGCAGCACCGACATGAAGGGGTTCGTCGCGCTGTCGGTCTGGGCGCTGGTCGAGGCGCAGCGGCGCGGGGTGCGTCGTCCGTTGCAACTGGCGCTGTCTTACGACGAGGAACTGGGCTGCACCGGGGCGGCGCCCATGCTGGACACGCTGGTCACAGCCTTTCCCAAGGCCGATCTGGCGATCATCGGCGAACCCTCGCGCCTCAAGCCCATTCATGGCCACAAGGGCGGCACCGGCTTCAAGGTGCACGTGAAAGGCTTCGAGGTGCATTCCTCGCTGCTGCCGCAGGGCGTCTCGGCGATCATGGAGGCAGCGCGGCTGGTAAGCTGGATCAACGACCGCAATGCGGCGCTGCAGGGGCCGCAGCCCACGGCCCTGGCCGCCCGCTTCGATCCGCCCTTTACCACGCTGCATGTTGGCATGATCAGCGGCGGCACCGCGCATAACATCACCGCCGCGGATTGCCGCTTTGTCACCGAATTCCGCGTGGTGCCCGGCGAAGAGATCGAAGACCTTGCCACCGATTTCGAGGCCGCAGCCCTTGCGTTGCACCGCGCCATCACAGCCGTCCGGCCCGAGGCCGGCGTGCATCTGGACCGCTTCTTCCGCGTGCCCCCGCTGGTTCCCGAAGCCCAGGGTGCTGCCGAGGCTTTGGTGCGCAAGCTGACCGGCGCCAATGCCGGTGGTGTGGTGTCTTACGGCACCGAGGCGGGGTTCTTCCAGGCCGCCGGATATTCCGCCGTGGTCTGTGGTCCGGGCGATATTGCGCAGGCGCATCAACCGGATGAATATCTGGAGGTGAGCGAATTTCAGGCCGGACAACGCTTCATGTCCCGCCTTCTGGAGGACTTGGCATGAACGGCCCGATCACCATCCAAACCCCGATCCACTTTCCCGGTCCGCCTCCGGCCGAGGCCGATGTCGTGGTGATCGGCGGCGGCATCATCGGGGTGATGACGGCGTGGTATCTGGCCGAAAAGGGCATCCGCGTGGTCTTGTGCGAAAAGGGCCGGGTGGCGGGCGAACAGTCCAGCCGGAACTGGGGTTGGATCCGCCAGCAAGGCCGCGATTTCGCCGAACTGCCGATCATGATGGAAAGCATGAAGATCTGGCAGGGCCTGTCCGAACAGTTTGGCCGCAAGCTGGGCTTCAAACAAGACGGCGTCATGTACCTTGCCCGCACCCAGGAAGAGATGCGCGGGTTTGAGGACTGGATGACGCAGGCGCGCGGCATGGGGCTGGACGTCCGCCTGCAATCCTCGATGCAGGTCTACGAGCGGATGACCGGGGCCACGGTGCAATGGGTTGGCGGGCTTTGGACCGCCTCGGACGCCCGGGCCGAACCTTGGGTGGCAGTGCCGCTGCTGGCGCAGGGCGCACAGGACCGGGGTGCGGTGATCGTGGAAGACTGCGCGGTGCGCCGGGTGGATGTGCAGGGCGGCCGGATTGCAGGCGTTTTCACGGAAAAGGGTCGGATTGCCTGCGATCAGGTGGTGGTGGCGGGCGGGTCCTGGTCCGCGCTGCTGCTGCGCACGCTGGGCGTCAGCATCCCGCAACTGTCGGTGCTGGCCTCGGTCGGCCAGACCGAACCCTTGCCCGAGGTCTTTGCCGGCAATGCTGCCGATGACCGCTTTGCCTTCCGCCGGCGGGCCGATGGCGGCTATACCGTGGCCCCCGGCGCGCGGCATGATTTCTTCCTTGGCCCCGACGCTTTCCGCCATTTCGCGGCGTTCCTGCCGGTGCTGAAGAAGGATTACAAGTCGACCAAGATGCACCTGCGTGGCCCCAAGGACTATCCCGACGCCTGGAGCACGCCGCGCCAATGGAGCGAGGACGAGATCTCGCCCTTCGAGCGGATGCGCGTCTTGAACCCGCAGCCCAACCTGAAGGCGCTGGCCAAGGTGCAGGACGATTTCGCCACCGCGTTTCCCGAACTTGGCCGCCCGGTGCTGCGGCGGACCTGGGCCGGCATGATCGACACGATCCCCGATGTGGTGCCGGTGGTGGACCGCGTGGCTTCTGTGCCGGGACTGGTGATCGCGACCGGCATGTGCGGCCACGGCTTCGGGATAGGGCCTGGCATGGGGCGGGTGGTGGCAGATCTGGTGGCCGGCCATGCGGTGGGCCACGATCTGCAGCGTTTCCGGCTGTCGCGGTTCAGCGACGGGTCAAGGCGCGTGCCGGGGCCGTCGCTGTAGGGCTTGCAGCCGGCGGGGCCAGGCGGGGGGCTGCCGCCCCCCGCACCCCCTGCTTCGGGAGGGTTTTCCACCCTCCCGAACCCCTCCCGAGGATATTTGCACCAAGGTGAAAGGGGCAGGCTGGGGCTTGTTCTGCAAGGGGGTTTGGCGGATGCTTTGGGCAAAGGAGAGCCATCATGCCCGTCAAGAACCGCTTTGCCGAAATGCTGCCCGAGATCACCGAATGGCGCAGGGATTTCCACATGCATCCGGAGTTGTTGTTCGACGTGCACCGGACCGCCGCACGGGTGGCGGACCTGTGCCGGTCGTTCGGCTGTGACGAGGTGGTCGAGGGCATCGGGCGCACCGGCGTGGTGGCGGTGATCAAGGGGCGCCACAGTGGCTCGGGCCGGGTGATTGGCCTGCGCGCAGATATGGATGCCTTGCCGATCAAGGAGTTGACTGGGGTGGACTATGCCTCCACCGTGCCGGGCAAGATGCATGCCTGCGGGCATGACGGGCATACGGCGATGCTGCTGGGGGCTGCGAAATATCTGGCGGAGACGCGGAATTTTGATGGTGTGGCCGTCTGCATCTTCCAGCCCGCCGAGGAGGGTGGCGGCGGCGGGCGGGAGATGGTGGCCGAGGGGATGATGGAGCGGTTTGGCATTCAGGAAGTCTACGGCATGCATAATATGCCAGGGATTCCAGTGGGTTCCTTTGCGATCCGTGAGGGCGCCATGATGGCCGCGGCGGATCAGTTTGACATTCTGATCACCGGGAAAGGCGGTCATGCTGCCAAGCCGCATGACTGTATTGATCCGGTTGTCGTGGCCTCGCACATGATCCTGGCGCTCCAGACCATTGCCAGCCGCACGGTGGACCCTTTGAAGCAGGTCGTGGTGTCGGTCTGCGTGGTGGAAACCGACAGCCCGGCGCATAATGTCATCCCGCAGACGGTCAAGCTGAAGGGCACCGTGCGGACGATGGACCACGACGTGCAGGATCTGGTCGAGAAGCGCCTGTGCGAGATAGCCTCGGGCACGGCACTAGCCCTTGGGGCGCGGGCTGATGTGGACTACCGCCGGGGGTATCCGGTGACGGTGAATGCGGTGGAGAATACCGGGTATGCGGCGGCGGTGGCCAAGGCGATTTCGCCTTCCGTCGACACCGATACCGCGCCGCTGATGGGGGCGGAGGATTTCAGCTTCATGCTGAATGAGCGCCCCGGCGCCTATATCTTCGTGGGCAATGGCGACACGGCGATGGTGCACCACCCGGCCTATAACTTCGACGACAATGTCATTCCGTTCGGGTCAAGCTGGTATGCCGGGATGGTGGAGACGCGGATGCCGGTTTAGGGGGAGTCGGGGTGCACCCTGACCTACAAGTGCTTGCGGGCGCTCGGTTAATCTGGGGTGAGGTGGGGGAAGGGCGCGTCTTTTTGGCGTCTTGCTTCTGTCTTCCTTTCGTCTCTACGCGCGGGGGGAAGAGGGGGCGTTAACCATGATTTGGCGAATCGGGGCGGGGGAGAGGGGCGGTTTGGGTGAAGAACGGCGGGTAATAATTTGACTTATTTATATATTCTGTGGAGGAAAGTGATTGCGCACGGCAAGATTGCCGGTTTTCATGGTTCAAAGGGAACGGCAACCAAATGAACAGAATGACCACCCGAAGATTTCTTATTGCTTTGTTCTCCAACGTGTTTGCGATGCTGTGTTTGCCCTTCTTGATCGCTATCGTTGTATTCGTCGTCCCGGTTTCTGACGCTCGCTTGAGTGAAGGCGCGTTGCGCATTTCAAGATTGGTGCCGGGATTGGGTGAAACATTCTACAATCTGCAGCAGTTTCAATCCAGATCAGATGCGTCTAAGTTCGTCTTGGCCCAATTCTATGGCTTTTCCGTGCAATCGATCTTGGCAATACTTAGTGCAATAGGTTGGAGTCTGGCGGTTCGCGTGTTTAACGGAGGAAATCTGAAAGAAGCGAGAACAGGCAAGGATGATGGTTCTGACTCAGATAGAAATAGGCGGCGTTTGAGGGCAGAAGCGCTTGTGTTCGTCGTGCTGCTGTCCATGTTCCTGATATTCTACTTTCTTCCAGTCGCCTACGTCCCAGCCGCTGGAACAGCGCCGGGGAAAGCCTACTGGGGTTCCTTAGGCATGGCCGCGCTCCTCAATTCACTGTGGGGAATATTTCTGTTTATGTGGTTGTGTTCAATTCTTGGAGGGCGTCGATAGGATGCTCTATTGGAAAACTAAGATTTGCTTAAGCTAGCAACGGGCTGCGATGAAGGTAGCGTGCCAATGGTGCATGTGCCAATGCCTTGTGGAAGAATACCCTCATCCCCCCGTATGGCTCATGTGCCGCGACACCTGCCCGGCCACCTTCGCCCGCGAGTAATCGAAGTCATGCCCCTTGGGCTTCCTTGAAATTGCCGCCCGGATTGCCGCCTCCAGCGGGGCATCCGACGCACTCGCCCGCAACGGCGCGCGCAAATCCGCCATGTCCTCTTGGCCGAGGCACATGTACAACTCCCCCGTGCAGGTGATCCGCACGCGGTTGCAGCTTTCGCAGAAGTTGTGGGTCAGGGGGGTGATCAGGCCGATCTTCTGGCCGGTCTCTTCCAGCCGCAGATAGCGGGCGGGGCCGCCGGTTTTCTCGGCGAGGTCGGTGATGGTGAACCGCTCGGCCAGACGGGCGCGCAGGTCGGAGAGCGCCCAGTACTGGTCTGCGCGTTCGACGGTGCCCATGTCGCCCATCGGCATGACCTCGATGAAGGTCAGGTCGTGGCCATCGCGGGCGCACCAGTCGGTGAGGGTGAAAAGTTCATCCTCGTTGAAGCCCTTCAGCGCCACGGCGTTGATCTTGACGCGCAGGCCCGCTTCCCTGGCCGCCGCAATCCCGTCCAGCACCTGAGAGAGCCGCCCCCACCGGGTGATCTCGGCAAACTTCGCATCGTCCAAAGTGTCGACCGAGACGTTGATGCGCTTGACGCCGCAGGCCGCCAGATCCGCCGCATATTTGCGCAGCTGCGAGCCGTTGGTGGTGACGGTCAGTTCCTTCAAGCCATGGCCCAGCTTCTGCCCCATCGCTTCGAAGAAGGACATGATCCCCTTCCTCACCAAAGGCTCCCCCCCCGTGATCCGCAACTTTTCCACGCCCATGCGGATGAAGGTGGAACACAGCCGCTCCAGTTCTTCCAGCGACAGCAGTTCCGCCTTGGGCAGGAAGGTCATGTGTTCCGTCATGCAATAGGCGCAGCGGAAATCGCAGCGGTCCGTGACGGAGACGCGCAGGTACGAGATGGCGCGGGCGAAGGGGTCGATCAGCGGTGCGGTCATGCAATGACTGTAGTGCGGAACCTGCCCGGGGAAAACCCTCAGTCTTTCTTCGCCATTCACCTTGGCCCAAATATCCTCGGGAGGGGTTCGGGAGGGTGGAAAACCCTCCCGAAGCTGGGGGTGCGGGGGACGGCAGTCCCCCGCCGTCTCGGGTCCGCCGAGCGGCGGGGCCGGGCTTCGGCCCGGACCCGCTTGGGCTTCAGAAGCTGCGGGTCGGGCGGTCAAAGACCTTGCGGCCCATCAGGCTGCCCACCAGGTCGACCATCAGCTTGGCCGTCTTGCCGCGTTCGTCCAGGAAAGGGTTCAGTTCCACCAGATCCAGCGACGTCACCAGGCCAGATTCGTGCAAAAGCTCCATCACCAGATGCGCCTCGCGAAAGGTTGTCCCGCCGGGAACGGTCGTCCCCACTGCCGGGGCGATGGCGGGGTCGAGGAAATCGACATCGAGCGAGACATGCAGCATGCCGCCCGCGGCCTGAACCGCCGCAAGGAATTCGCGCAAGGGGGCCACGATGCCGCGTTCATCCAGCACGCGCATGTCGTTGATGGCGATGTCATGGGTCAGAAGCGCGGCATGTTCGGCAGGGTCGACCGAGCGGATGCCGTAAAGGCAGATCCGCTCGGCCGGGATCACGCCGGGGAAGGGCGGGAAGGCGTCGAACCCCGAGCGGCCGGCGATATAGGCCACGGGGGTGCCGTGCAGGTTGCCCGAGGTAGTGGTCAGGGGCGTGTGAAAATCGGAATGGGCGTCAAGCCACAGCAGGAACAGCGGGCGGTCCACCGCTTTGGCATGGGCCGCAGCCCCCGCGACCGATCCCAGCGCCAGCGCGTGATCGCCGCCCAGCACCATGGGCAAAGCGCCTAGCGCCAACGCTTTGGCGACGGCTTCGGCCAGAACCGCGGTCCAGCCGAGGATTTCAGGCAGGGAATGCACCACGGGGTTGGCGCAGGTGGCCGGGCGCAGGTCGGGCAGGGTCAGGTCGCCCCAATCCTCTACCGTGTGGCCCAGTTCGGCAATCGCCGCCCCCAGACCCGCGACGCGGTAGGCCATCGGCCCCATCACGCAGCCGGCCCGTCTTTGTCCGGCATCAATCGGCGCGCCGATCAGGGTGGTTCTGGCCATGTCATCCTCCATCTGTCGCGGCATATATCCGGGCTCTGGCCACGCCCGTCCATGGGCAAAGTGCTGCAAACCGGGGCGCGGACCAGGCGATTTGCCAACCCGGTTCATCACTTCACGCGGCGCGGCGCCGCATCCGGTCTTCCCCCCATTGGATCGGGCGCTAAAACTCACTATGGTCGCGTCAAACGGACCGATGCGCCGATGCCCGAAAGGACCCGCCCATGATCGTCGAGCTTGGACATTTCGCCCTGATCCTTGCCTTTGTTGTTGCCTGCCTGCAGATGGTCTTGCCGCTGGTGGGGGCGCAGCGCAACGATGCCGTGCTGATGGCGGTGGCGGGCCCGGCGGCCACGGCGCAGTTCCTGCTGGTCGCCGTCAGCTTCGGCGCCCTGACCTATGCCTTTGTCACCGACGATTTCAGCCTGCGCCTGGTGGTGGAGAATTCGCATACGTTAAAGCCGATGCTCTACAAGGTGGCCGGGGTCTGGGGCAACCATGAGGGGTCCTTGCTGCTTTGGGTACTGGCGCTGAGCTTCTATGGGGCGACTGCGCATTGGTTTGGCGGGCAGTTGCCGGTGCGGCTGAAAGCGCGGGTGCTGGCGGTGCAGGGCGCGGTGGCGGTGGCCTTTCTGGCCTTCATGCTGTGGACCTCGAACCCGTTCCTGCGACTGGCCTATCCGCCGATGAACGGCCATGACATGAACCCCTTGCTGCAGGACCCGGGGTTGGCCTTCCACCCGCCGTTCCTGTATTTCGGCTATGTCGGCCTTAGCATGGCCTTCGCCTTCGCCGTCGCCGCCCTGATCGAGGGCCGGGTCGATGCCGCCTGGGGCCGCTGGGTGCGGCCCTGGACGCTGGTGGCCTGGCTGTTCCTGACCATCGGCATCACGATGGGCAGTCTTTGGGCCTATTATGAGCTGGGCTGGGGCGGCTTCTGGTTCTGGGACCCGGTGGAGAATGCCAGCTTCATGCCGTGGCTGATCGCCACCGCCCTGCTGCACTCCGCCATCGTGGTGGAAAAGCGCGAAAGCCTGAAGGCCTGGACGATCCTGTTGGCCATTCTGGCCTTTGGTTTTTCGCTGATCGGCACCTTCATCGTGCGGTCGGGGGTGATCACCTCGGTCCATGCCTTTGCCAGCGACCCGACGCGGGGGATGTTTGTGCTGGGCATCCTTGCGGTGTTTGTCGGGGGCGCGCTGACCCTGTTCGCCGCCCGGGCGGGCAGCCTTGACTCCAAGGGCGTCTTTGCCATGGTCAGCCGGGAAACCGGGCTGGTGCTGAACAACCTTCTGCTGACGGTGTCGTGCTTTGTGGTCTTCATCGGCACGATCTGGCCGCTGATCGCCGAGATCCTGTGGGGCAGGGCGGTTTCGGTTGGCGCGCCCTTCTTCAATGCGGCTTTCATGCCGTTCATGATCGGTCTTGCCCTGATCCTGCCGATTGGTGCGGTTCTGCCGTGGAAGCGGGCCGAGTTGGGCCGGGCGATGCGTCCCTTTGCCGGCGCGCTGGCGCTGGCGGTGGCGGCGGCGCTGCTGGCCTATGCGCTGACTTCGGGGCGCTCGCCCCTTGGACCGATGGGCGTGGCACTGGCGGTCTGGCTGGTTGCGGGGGCGGCGGTCGACCTTTGGCAGCGCTGCGGGCGGGGTGATTTCGCCAGCCGTCTGGGTCGCCTGACCCGTCTGCCGCGGGCCGACTGGGGCAAGGCCGTGGCCCATGGCGGCATGGGGGTGACGATCTTCGGGATTGTCGCACTGACCTCTTGGGCGGTCGAGGATATCCGGGTGCTGAAGGCCGGCGAAAGCTATGCGCTTGGCCCGTATCAGGTGCAGCTGACCGGCGTGCATGACGAGCCGGGCCCGAACTACACCGCGCGCGTCGCCGACATGGTGGTGACCAAGGGCGGGGTGGAGGTGGCCGTGATGCATCCGGCCAAGCGCACCTATCCGGTGCAGGCCATGGCCACGACCGAGGCGGCGATCCGCCCCGGCGTGTTTGGCGACATCTATCTGGTGGTGGGCGATCCGCAGGACGGCGGCGGCTATGCGGTGCGGTCCTATCTGAAGCCCTTTGCCGACTGGTTGTGGCTGGGCGGCCTGATGATGGCCCTGGGCGGCGTCTTGTCGCTGACCGACCGCCGCTACCGCGTGGCCGCCGGCGCCAGACGGCAGGCGCTGGGGGTGCCTGCGGAATGAAACGTCTCCTTCTGCCCCTGGCCTTTGTCCTGCTGGCCTCGCCCGCTTTCGCGGTGCGCCCGGATGAAATGCTGCCCGATCCCGCACTTGAGGCGCGGGCGCGCGAATTGTCCCAAGGCCTGCGCTGTCTGGTCTGCCGCAACGAAAGCATCGACGATTCCGATGCCGATCTGGCCCATGACCTGCGGGTTCTGCTGCGGCAGCGCCTGACGGCAGGCGACACCGATGCCCAGGCGGTGGATTACATCGTCGCCCGCTATGGCGAGTTCGTGCTGCTGAACCCCACGACCAAGGGCGCCAACCTGATCCTGTGGCTGGCAGGGCCCGCCGCCTTGCTGGCAGGGGCGGTGCTGGCCTTCATCGTCACCCGTCGCAGGGCGGCAGCCCCCGAGGCGGCCGGGCTGACGGATCAGGACAAGGCCCGGCTGGCGGACCTGCTGCAGGAGTAGGCGGGTGGCTTCCGCCCCCCGCACCCCCTGATCCAAGGGGCCTTTGGCCCCCTTGGAGAACCCCAAACAGACGCAGGGGAGCCACGGCCCCCCTGCACCCCCGTGGATATTTCTACCGTGTGAAAGGGTTACGCGCCGCGGGACAGGGCGGCCACGCCGGTCCGGGCCATTTCGCGCAAGCCCAGGGGGCGCATCAGGTCGGCGAAGGCGTCGATCTTTTCCGGTGTGCCGGTCATTTCGAAGACAAAGCTTTCCAGCGTGCTGTCCACCACATTGGCACGGAAGATTTCCGCCAGACGCAGCGCCTCGATCCGCGCCTCGCCCTTGCCCGCCACCTTGATCAAGGCCAGCTCGCGCTGAACCGAGGGGCCTTCGGCCGTCAGGTCATGCACTTCATGCACGGGAACCAGCCGTTCCAGCTGCGCCTTGATCTGCGCGATCACCGGCGGCGTGCCGCTGGTCACCACGGTGATCCGGCTCAGATGGCCTTCATGGTCAACTTCCGCCACGGTCAGGCTGTCGATGTTATAGCCGCGCCCCGAAAACAACCCGATCACCCGCGCCAGAACCCCGGCCTCGTTGGCGACCACGGCGGTCAGGGTATGGCTTTCGATCAGATCGCCGTTCGGGTCGCGCAACTCGTAAGCCGAATGGCTGTTGGAGCCCTTCTTGATATTGAGAGCGTTCATCTCTTCGCCCCTTTCATTTGTTCATAAATATCCCACGGGGGTGCGGGGGGACGAGCCCCCCGCTCCGCCAGTTCAAACCAGCACCGCGCCCTTGGAGCCGATCACCCCTTGCGTGTCGGCATCGCCCAGCAGCATCTCGTTGTGCGGCTTGCCTGACGGGATCATCGGGAAGCAGTTTTCGTGCTTTTCCACCCGGCAGTCGAAGATCACCGGGCCCGGATAGGCCAGCATCTCGCGGATCGCCTCGTCCAGATCGGCGGGGTCGTCGATGCTGATGCCTTTGCAGCCAAACGCCTCAGCCAGTTTCACGAAATCGGGCAGGGATTCGGACCAGCTGCTGGAATACCGCTCGCCGTGCAGCAATTCCTGCCACTGGCGGACCATGCCAAGGCGTTCGTTGTTCAGGATGAATTGCTTGACGGGCGCGCGGAACTGCATCGCCGTGCCCATTTCCTGCATGTTCATCAGCCAGCTTGCCTCACCGGCCACGTTGATCACCAACGAGTCCGGGTGCGCGATCTGCACGCCGATCGAGGCGGGCAGGCCATAGCCCATGGTGCCAAGGCCACCCGAGGTCATCCAGCGGTGCGGATCCTCAAAGCCAAGGAACTGCGCGGCCCACATCTGGTGCTGGCCGACTTCGGTGGTGATGTAGCGGTCCATGCCCTTGGTCAGCGCTTCCAGACGCTCCAGCGCGTATTGCGGCTTGATCGTCTTGGTCGAGCCCTTGTAGGTCAGGCACTTGACCGCCCGCCATTCATTGATCTGTGCCCACCACTTCGGCAGCGCGGTGCGGTTGGTCTTCGAGCCACGGGCGCGCCATTGGCGCAGGACCTCTTCCAAGACCAGCGTCACATCGCCGACGATGCCCACGTCAACCCGCACGACCTTGTTGATCGAAGAGGGGTCGATGTCGATATGGACCTTCTTGGAATGCGGGCTGAAGTCCTTGATCCGCCCGGTGATGCGGTCGTCAAACCGCGCGCCGATGTTGATCATCAGATCGCAGCCGTGCATCGCGAGGTTGGCTTCATAAAGCCCGTGCATCCCCAACATGCCCAGCCAGTTCTTGCCCGACGCCGGATAGGATCCAAGCCCCATCAGGGTCGAGGTGATCGGGAAATCCGTCTCGGCCACCAGATCGCGCAGCAAGGTTGATGCGGTGCGGCCCGAGTTGATCACGCCGCCGCCGGTATAGAAGACCGGGCGTTCGGCGGTTTCCATCAGGTCGACCAGCTTGGCGATCTGATCCTCATCCCCACGCACGCGCGGTTGATAGTGCGAGACCTTGGACTCTTCGCGCGGCGTGTATTGCGCTGTGGCGAACTGCACGTCCTTCGGAATGTCGATCAGCACCGGGCCGGGGCGGCCGTGGGTGGCGACGTGGAAGGCCTGATGGATGGTCTCGGCCAGCTTGGCGGTGTCTTTGACCAGCCAGTTCATCTTGGTGCAGGGCCGGGTGATGCCCACCGTATCGGCCTCTTGGAAGCCATCGGTGCCGATCATGAACGTGGGCACCTGACCCGACAGCACGATGATCGGGATGGAATCCATCAGCGCATCCGTAAGCCCGGTGACCGCGTTGGTCGCGCCCGGACCCGAGGTCACCAGCGCCACGCCCGGCTTGCCGGTGGACCGCGCATAGCCTTCGGCCATGTGGACGGCACCCTGTTCGTGGCGCACCAGAATGTGCTTGATGTCGTTCTGCTGGAAAATCTCGTCATAGATCGGCAGCACGGCGCCACCGGGGTAGCCAAAGACCACCTCGACGCCCTGATCCTTGAGCGCCTGCACCACCATTCTAGCCCCGGTCATCTGCCGCATCGTCATATCCTTCGCTCAACAAAAAGCCCCCGGGAGGTCCTGGGGGCGCATGGTCACCTGTCAGGGTTGCCGTCACCGGCCCATGCGCCACCTTACCCATACAAGAGAGAGAACCATGTCCCGCCTCGTTATCCCGATTTTCACGTCGAACGGGACACTATGTTTGGCAGCCGGGGGCGTCAACCGCAAATCGACACGAAAAATGTCGCAGGGGCGGGATTTTTTGAACTATTCTTGCGATACGTCGTACTCTGACGCAAGTTTCGGTAAATTCATCGGGCAGGGCAGGGCGCTTGCGGCCAGATCGGCGGAATTTGGCTTAATGTAAATATCCGTTACATCACATCTTGAACGGCACAAGCGGCAGGGCCATCTTGGGTCCATGTGAAAAGCCTTCACATTCAACCGCAACCCCAAAGGGAGAGAGACGCCTCATGTACAGCCAGCCCCAAACCCAACCTGCCTTTCGCGGACCGGGCGGCATCTTCACCATGGCGCGCAACGTCGAGGCCTGGCTGGACGCCCGTGGTCGCCCGGCCTGGATCGCCGCGATGGTCCTTGGTTTCGTCTTTGTCTGGCCCGTGGGCCTCGCCCTTCTGGCCTATATGATCTGGAGCAAACGCATGTTCAACCGTTCCTGCGGCGAAGGCCGCGACCAAGCCCGTCACAACTGCGGCCACCGCTTTGGCAGCCAGTGGGGCGACAAGATGGGCGCCTGGGGCGACCGCGCCGGCCGCTGGGGCGACCGTGGGGGCAGCTTCCGCTCCTCGGGCAACTCGGCCTTCGACGCCTACAAGGAAGAAACCCTGCGCCGCCTGAGCGAAGAGCAGGACGCTTTCCAGGCCTTCCTGCAGCGCCTGCGTGACGCCAAGGACAAGACCGAGTTCGACGCCTTCATGGAAGACCGCGCCAAGGCGGCGCAGGCTCCGAAGTCTGACGTCACCGAAGTCTGACCCAAACGACCTTCTGCGGCCCCGGGTCCGGGGCCGCATATCGCAACACCGGATTCCCAAAGGGACCCCAAGATGTACGCTGCCCGCCCCTATACGCTTCATGTGATCCCCGAGGATCTGCTTTATGCCGAGGTGGCCCCGCGCCGCCTGATCGCCTGGGGCATCGACACCGTGATCATCGCCATGATCACCGCGCTGATGATCCCGCTGACCGGGTTTCTGGCGCTGTTCTTTCTGGGCGGCCTCTATCTGGCGGTCAGCTTCCTGTACCGCTGGCTGGGGCTGGCCCGCGCCTCGGGCACCTTGGGCATGCGGATCATGGGCCTGACCTTGCGGGACGCGCAGGGCCAGCGGCTGGATGGCCTGACGGCATTCCTGCACACGCTGTTTTACACGCTCTCGGTTGCCTTCGTCTTCCCGCAGATGATCTCGGTCGCGCTGATGGCCTTCACGCGGGCGCATCAGGGGCTGTCCGATATCGTGCTGGGCTCGCGGCTGGTCAACCTCAGCGCCTTTGGCTGATGTAACAAGGCCCTTGGCGTCCGCCTCGGGCCTTGCTAACCTCACGGTCTGTTCTCAGTCAAAGGCCGCCATGCGCCATACGCTTCCCATCGCGCCGCAGTTCTATGTGACGGCGCCGCAACCCTGCCCCTATCTCGACGGGCGGTTCGAGCGGAAGCTGTTCACCGCCCTGCAGGGCGAACATGCGCAGCGCCTGAATGACTCGCTGTCCAAGCAGGGCTTCCGCCGGTCGCAGAACGTGCTTTACCGGCCCTCCTGTGCGGAATGTTCTGCCTGCCTGTCCGCCCGAATTCGCGTGGCGGATTTTGTCCCCTCGCGCACGCAACGCCGGGTGATGAAGGCCACGGCCCACCTGCGCCGCAACGCCACCTCGCCTTGGGCGACCGAAGACCAGTTCACCCTGTTCCGCCGCTATCTGGACGAACGCCACGCCGATGGCGGCATGGCTGACATGGACGTCTTCGAATTCGCCGCGATGATCGAGGAGACGCCGATCAAGTCCCGCGTCATCGAATACACAAGGCCCGCCGGCCCCGGAGAGCGTGGCCGCCCCTTGGCCTGCGTCAGTCTGACCGATGTCTTCGACGATGGTCTGTCGATGGTCTATTCCTTCTACGACCCCGATCTGCAGCACCTGTCCTTGGGCACCTTTGCCATCCTTGACCATATCGAGATCGCCCGAGAGGCGGGTCTGCCCTTCGTCTACCTTGGCTACTGGGTGCCGGGATCGCGCAAGATGGGCTACAAGGCGAAATTCTCGGGACTGGAGATTTACAAGGGCGGGCAATGGGTTGCCATCGGTGACCCGGCCAACCACCGGGCCGAACTGCATCCCTTGTCGGTAGAGCCCATCGCCGAACAGGTCGCCCGCATCGCCTTGCCCGAAGCGCGCACCCCGTGAAACTGGCCGCCTTCACCGTCCTTGTCCCCGACTATGACCCCGCCATCGCCTTCTTCTGCGATGGCTTGGGCTTCACCTTGACCGAGGATATCCCGCAGGGCCGCAAACGCTGGGTCACGGTGGCGCCACCGGGTGACAACATCCGCCTCGTCCTTGCCCGTGCCGAGGGCGAGGCGCAATGTGCCGCCCTCGCCCATCCGGCCGGCGGTCGGGTGTGGCTGTTCCTGCAATCTGCCGATTTCGCCGCCGATGCCGCCAGGATCACCGCCGCCGGTGGCATCTTCGAGGAGGTCCCGCGCCATGAGCCCTACGGCACCGTCGCCGTCTGGCGCGACCCGTTCGGCAACCGTTGGGATCTGATCCAGCCCGCAAGCTGACCCCCCGCGCCCCCCTTCATTTGTTCCCAAATATCCCACGGGGGTGCGGGGGTGTGAAACCCCCGCTCTTTAGGCCGATGCCCGACGCGCCGCAGCCATTCTTGCCGCCATCCGCAGCGCCGCCACCGTGCTGTCAGGTCGCGCCAAATCCTGCCCCGCAATGTCAAACCCGGTGCCGTGGTCGGGCGAGGTGCGGATGAAGGGCAGGCCGAGGGTCACATTGACCCCGCCGTCAAAATCCAGCGTCTTGATCGGGATCAGCGCCTGATCGTGGTACATGCAGACCGCCGCGTCATAGCCTGCCCGGGCGCGGGCGTGGAACATCGTGTCGGCGGACATCGGCCCGCGCAGATCAAACCCCTCGGCCCGCAGACGGTCAAGCAGGGGGGCGATCATGGTGATCTCTTCGCGCCCCATCGCCCCGCCTTCCCCGGCATGAGGGTTGAGGCCGGCGATGGCCAGTCGCGGTCGTGCGATGCCGAAGTCGCGCTGCAAGCCAGCGGCGGTCAGGCGGATCACCTGTTCCAGCAGGGCCGGGGTCAGGGCCTGCGGCACCTCTGACAGGGCGATGTGGATCGTCGCGGGCACCACGCGCAGGGTTTCCGAGGCCAGCATCATCACCACCGGCACGTCGCCGGCCAGATGGGCCAGATATTCGGTATGGCCGGGAAAGGCGAAGCCCGCGCCATCCTTCAGCGCCTTCTTGTGAATGGGCAGCGTACAGATGGCCGAGGCCTGCCCGCCCTGCACCAAGGCCACGGCGCGGGCGATGACGTCGATCACGCCCTGCGCGTTGGCAGGGTCCGGCACGCCAGGGATGGCCCGGCCTGCAAACGCATGGCGCAGCACCGGCAGCCGATCCGGCGGCACCCGGGCCGCTTCTGCCGGGGACGCGATTTCGGCAAAGGCTGCGCCTTTGGGCAAATGCCTTGGATCGCCCAGCCAGAAGAAGTCCAACCCGGGCAGCGCGGCGCGGGCGGCCACCGCAATCTCGGCACCAATGCCCGCAGGCTCACCACAGGTCAGTGCGATCGGCGCGAGGGTCATTGGGTGACGATGATCGCCTGGCTGCGCAGCTCTTCCAGATAGGCCTGCGCCAGAAGTCCCAGCTTGTGGTTCAAAAGGTCGGTCGTCACGTCATCGCGCGACGGCGTCACCTGCGACTGCGGGGTGCGGGCGCACAGCATCACCAGCGCGGGTTGGCCATTGTCCGCGGTCACCACCGTGGATTCGCCGGCATCCAGCCCCGCCATCGCCGCCCGCAGGCCGGCGGGCAGGGCCGCCTCGGCCACCGTCTGGCGCTGCAGGGCGGCAACGGGCAGGCCGCGCGCCGCGACGTTCAACTGGTCGCAACCGGTCAGGCTGGCCTTGGCCTTGGCCAGATCCGCTCCGGCTCCCGGCTGAAACAGCGCGTAGTCGACCTGCGGCGCACCCTTGGCCGGCCCGGGCCCCTGACTTTCGTCGCGCAGGAAATACAGTGTCAACGAGCCCTTTTGCGGGATCGGCGGCGTCATCTCGCCGGGTTTCAGCTTGGTCACGGCCCCGGCCACCTCGGGCGGCAGCGCCGAGACGTCGATCCAGCCCAAAGCCCCACCGCCCGCCGCCGTGGCGACTTTGGAGTAGAGTTTGGCCTCCATCCCGAAATCGGCTTCGGACTTGACCTTTTCCTTGATGCGCGCGGCCGAGGTGGCAAGGTCGGTCTTGCCGTCATCCAGCATCACGATTTCAGACAACAGCACCCGCAGCGTTCCGCCCGAGGCCGCCCCCAGCGCAATGGCGCGGTCCACCTCGGCGTCCGACACCCGGATGCGCCCGGCGTATTTGGCCCGCAGCGCCGCCCGCCACAACGCGCCAGCCTTGACGAAATCGCGGAAGGTCTGCGGCTGCACGCCGTTGTCGGCCAGCACCTTCAGGAAGGCATCGGTCGTCAGATTGCCCCTTGCGGCGAATTCGTCCATCCCGGCACTGACATCGGCTTCGGTGACCGCAGCCCCCAGCGCCTTGGCGGCATCCGCTTCCAGACGATCGGCGATCAGCCCGTCCACCGCCGCCTTTTCGACGTCGCCGCCCTGGTTCACCACCTTGAGGAAGGCCGCGCGCTGCTGCACCTCGAACCGGGTGATCACCAGCCCGTTGACCATCACGGCCGGTGTGAAAAGATCGGCCTGCGCCCAGGCCCCCGTTGTCAGACCCGCCCCGCCAAGGCCAAGACCCACGGCCAGCACCAGACCCGTAACCCGCTTTGCAATCCGCATCATCCGCTTTCCCGTTCCGTCACCCGCGGCAGACCTGCTGCGTCCCCGTCCGGGAACTGCCGCCGAAGCCCAGCAGCTCGACCGACAGGCCGAAATCCGTGCTCGGTTTCACACTAGCCGACGACGTGTATCTGCGCGAGACGGAAAGATCGAAGGACAGGCATTCATTCTGGAAGTTCAGCTTAAGCCCGGCCTGTGCCATGGCATGGGCCGCCAGATCATAGCGGTTGGTCAGTTGCCCGCGCCAGTTGCGCGTCAGGTCATAGCTGGCGTCCATCACGATCTCGCGCACCGGGTCCAGACGGTTCTCGGTCGGCGCAGCCTTGAGGTATTCATAGCCGCCTGAAAGGGCGTAGGTCGGCCGGGTCAGGTCAAAGCGCATCTCGCCCTTGGTCAGCGACAGGTTGTCGCCCGCCACCACGCGGCTGGTCACGCTGAGCCCCTTGCCATCGGCCAGCGAGCCCGAGACCATCCAGTCTGAACTGCGCCCCGCAAGACCCGAGGCGGCGTCGAACTGCCCCAGATCGGCAAAGCGCATCACCCGTCCGGCGGTCATGCCCAGCGTCCAGCCCTGCGCCGCCGTGCGCAGATAGTTGACGCCCAGATTGACCCGCGTGCCGCCCTCGAAGGCGTCAGAGCCGGGGTAGCGGTCCAGCGCGAACAGGTTGCTTTCATCGAACTCGACCAGCGTGGAATCCTCGTTCGGGATCCGGCTGTCGGGTTTGGGGGCGGCCACCACCTGCACCACCGGTTCGATCAGCTGGCTGGTGCCGTTGGCCCCGGCCTTGACCCAGGGCCAGCGCAGTTCGACCCCTGTCACGGCGGTACCGCGATAGGGATAGCCGTTGTACAGGCCATCCTGCCGGATCGCGTAGAAATCCGCCTCGGCATCGGCGCCGGTGGAAATCTCGATCCCGTTGGTCAGGGTCCAGTTCCGCCGCCAAGTGCCCTTGAAGGTCACCCGGCTCATGTCGCGGCCATCGGGAATGCCATCGCCATTGCTGTCCAGCAGCGAGGTCGAGGGGCGGAAATGGCTGTTGGTCTGCGCCACGAATTCGCCCTCGCCGCCCAGAAGGGCGGGCAGGAAGCGGCGGTGAAAGGTAAAATCGGTCAGAAAACTGGGCTGGATCGCGCTGTTGTCCCCCGCCCGCAGCGAGCGCAGGCCAATCGCCTCGGCCGAGAAGTACAGGTTGCGCTGCACCCGTGTCACCGCCACCGTGCTGTCCAGCCGGTCGGCGTCCGAGATGCCGTAGTCCAGAAGATAGGATTTGTCGCTGACCGCGATGCCATGCAGCGACAGGGTATAGCCTTGGCCAAGATCAAAGGCGCCGGTCGCCTCCAGATAGCCGCGGGCGCGGTCGGATTTGATGTGGTCTTGCGTCACCGCCCCCGACACCACCAGCGTCCCGGTCTGAAACGCCTGACGGTAGCGCAGGTCCAGCGTGTGATCGCCGCCGGTGCTGACATAGGGCGTCAACAGCAGGTCACGGCTGGGGCCCATCACGATGAAATAGGGCAGTTTCAGTCCGGTGCCCAAGGCCGTCGTGGTGCGCATCTTGGGCATCAAGAACCCGGTGGCGCGGTTCAACGTCGGATCGGGCACGCGCAGCACGGGCAAAAACAGCACCGGCACCCCGGCAAACCGCAGCGTGGCGTCGGAAAACCAGATTTGCTGGGCCAGCGCGTCATGCACAACCTCGCGCGCCCGGATCTCCCACAGGGGCGTGGTGTTGCCCTGACAGATCGTGCAGGACGACGCCACGACCTGCCGCATCGCCGTAAGCCTGCCGCCATCGGTGCGCAGCACTTGCCCCGCCGCCAGTTGCAGCTTCTGGTCCAGTACGATCCGGGCCGAGGTCAGCAACCCCTCGGTCAGATCCGCCGACAGTTCTGCCTGATCGGCCAGAAACACCCCGCCCTTGCCATCGTCGATATGGATCGGCCCGGTGATCGACAGGTGATTGGCCGACTGGTCATAGGTGATGGCGCTGGCGGTCAGGTGCTGGCCCTTGAAAAAGACCTCGACATGGCCCTTGGCCTCCAGCACCGATTGCGATTGCAGCGTGACGCTGTCGGCCACCAGCGTGGCGCGATCCTGCGCTGCCGCCGCAAAGGGCAGCACCATCAGAAGTGCCAGCAGCAGCCCGCGCATCAACCATCCTCCAGATGCAGCAAGAATCCCAGTGCCAGCATGGCCGCTGCAAGGGGCGGAGTCCATGCGGCCATAAGGACCGGGATCTGGCCATTCTCGCCCAACACCTGCCCGAAGTTGCGCAGAAAGAAGACGGCAAAGCCCGACAGCAGGGCGAACAGGACCAAAGTGCCGGTCTTGGCCATCCGCGCATGGCGCATGGTGAAGCCTGCCGCAATCAGGACCATGGCGGCCAACAGCAGCGGCAGGGCCAGCTCCATCTGGAACCAGACCTGATGGCTTCTGGCTGAAAATCCTGCCTTTTCAAGGCTTTGTATATAGTTTGGCAGGTTCCAGAAGCTGATCGCACTGGGTGTGCCGAAGCTGTCATGGATGCGGTCGCGGGTCAGGTCGGTGGCAATCGTCGCCCCCTCGGCCAGGGGCTGCATGGCCCGCTCGGGGTTGTCCGCCGTCAGCGGCCAGGCCTTCGCGTTGGACAGCTGCCAGAACCCCGGGATCAGCGTGGCCTTTTCCGCTTCGATCCGCTGCTGAGGCGAGCCGTCGGGGGCGAAGGTCAGGAAACTTGCGGTGAACAGCACAGTGCCGTCCAGATTGGCCCGTGCCGCTTCGATCACGGTCTGGCCCTGATCATTGCCCTGCCGCAGCCAAAGCCCGCTGTCCGACACCGACAGAACCGACCCGCCCCGGGCATGGCCCGCCGACAGGATGTCATACCGGCGCGAGGTGGCGGCCACCAAAGGGTCCAGCACCGCGACCGAGAACAGGCCGACGACAAAGGCCGTCACGACCGGCGCCATCAGGAACGACAGGCCCGACCGGCCCGAAGAGCGGACAACCACCAGTTCGGATGACCGCGCCAGTCCCAGAAACAGCCCGATCGCCGACAGAATCAGGATCAGCGGCAAGATGCGGTACAGCGTGGCGGGAACGTTCATCAAGGACAGTTGGAACGCCTCGGACAGGGTCAGGCCGGGGGTGGCGAACTTGCGCATCTCGTCGATCAGGTCGATCATCAGCATCAGGGCAAAAAACCCCGCGAAGACCCGCAGGAACAGCCACAAGAAGCGCCGCGCGATGTAAAGGTTCAAGATCATGCCGGCGCACCCTTCGCAACAGACCGCGGCTTGCCCGCCCACCACAAAAGCCCCCAAGCCAGCAGCAGCCCGAAGACCGGCGCGACATAGGCCAGCACCCAGCCCTGCGCCGATTTGCCACCCAGCGCATTGGCCGAGGTGGAAAGCCCCTGCACCAGCACCAGAAGGCAGATCGCCATCACGATCTGCCGCCACAGCCCGAACCGGCTGAACCCACCGACCAGAAGCGAAGCGAACCCCACCAGCGCCACCGACACCGCCAGCAACGGCTCGGCAAAGCGGCTGTGACCGTCAAAGCGCAGCGCGTTGGCGGTTTCGCCGGTCTCGGTGACCAAGGCCGGCGTCGGCCACAACAGCTCCGCCGTCGACAACTCGCCCGAGGTGCGGTTGGGGCGGACCGATGCCGTCAGCAAGGCCCCGATGTCAAAGGTGAAATCGGCAAACCGCGTCACCGAAAGCTTGTGGCCGGCCATATCCAGCACCTGCGCCATGCCGTCGAACATGATCAGCTTGGGCCCCGCATCGCCGCGCACGAACAGCGCCTTGCGGGCGGTGTAGGTGGTGTGCTCGGTCGGGTCGCGTTCATCGGCCAGAAACAGGTCCAAAAGCTCGCCCTGCGGCGAAATCTCGCGGATATACAGCGTGACATCCGGCGAGGGATGGCTGAACTGCCCCTCGTTCAGATAGCGCGCCGTGATGTTTTCCGACATGGCGGCGCGGGCCGACACCAGCGTGGCGCGGCTGGCCGGCACCAGCACATGCGCCATCATCAGCATCATCCCTGCGACGATCAGACCGAAGTAGAACACCGGTCGCGCCAGCCGGAAGGCCGAAAAGCCGGTGGCCTGCATCACCACAAGCTCGCTTTCCGTCATCATCCGGTTGGTGCCATAAACCGTGGCGATGAAGGCCGCCACCGGCAGCACCAGCTTGATCACCGACGGCAGCGTCAGAAGCGAGAATTCCAGAAACACCAGCGCCGATTGGCCATCGCCGATCAGCTGGTCAAACAGCCCCACCGCCTTGTTGATCCAGTAGACCCCCACCAGAACCAGCGCGAAGAACCCGAACAAGCCGAGAAGTTGCGACAGAATATAGCGGTCGATCCGTGGCAAATTCCGTCCTCTGTCCCTTTGGCCCGCAGCCTTATGCCTTGGGCGACCCTAAACCGAAAGCCGGGCGGGGTAAAACTCCTATCTGGCCATTCGGCCCCCTCGGGGCTAGCTTGCGGCATATCCCAGCCACTTGCGTGGCAGACCCATAGGCGGAGCTTTGCATGACCGACGTCCTTTCCCCCGAACTTCTGGCTTTTGACGCGGAAACGCTGGCGACCCGCGCCGGACGCCTGACCCTGATCGTCGATGGCACCGCCCCCAGCGGCACCGCCGCGCGCCGGGTCGACCGGCTGACCAAGGGCGCCGTGACGCGGCTGATGGCGTCAGAGGCCTGGGGCAAGGTGAAACCCGGCGAGTCCCTTGATCTGACCTGGCCCGCAGGCCTTGCCGCCGAAACGGTTCAGGTCCTGCGCCTGCCGCGCAAGGCCGATGTCGCCACCGCGCGCAAGGCGGGCGGTGCCATCGCAAGGGGCAAGGCCGACACGCTGGTGCTGGTGGAAAACCACCCGCGTCAGGCCGATCTGTTCTTGGGCCTGCTGCTGCGCGCCTATGACTTTGACATCTACAAATCCGGCGAGAAGACGCCGCGCGGCGCCGTGACGCTGATGGTCTCGGAGGTCGAGGCGGCGACGGCCGCCCTCACCTCGGCCACGGCCCTGGCGCAGGGCATCTTCTTCACCCGCGATCTGGTGAACGAACCGGCCAACGTCCTGACCACGATCGAATTCGCCCACCGCCTGACTGGCCTGCGCGACCTTGGCGTGCATGTCGAGGTGATCGAGGAAGACGAACTGGAACGTCTGGGCATGCGCCTTCTTCTGGGCGTCGGCATCGGCTCGGAATGCCCGACCAAGATGGTGGTGATGCGCTGGAATGGCGGGGTCGAGGGCGAAGCGCCCTTTGCGCTGGTCGGCAAGGGGGTCTGCTTTGACACCGGCGGGATTTCCATCAAGCCGGCGGGCGGCATGGAAGAGATGACGATGGACATGGGCGGCGCGGGTGTCGTGGCCGGCGTCATGAAAACCCTCGCCCTGCGCGGGGCCAAGGCCAATGTCGTGGGTCTGGTCGGTCTGGTCGAGAACATGCCCGACGGTCGCGCCCAGCGCCCGGGTGACATCGTGACCTCGATGAAGGGCGACACGGTCGAGGTGATCAACACCGATGCCGAGGGGCGCTTGGTGCTGGCCGATGTGCTGTGGTACACCCAGCAGACCTTCAGACCCAAGGGGATCATCAACCTTGCCACCCTGACCGGCGCAATCATGGTGGCGCTGGGGGCCGAACACGCCGGAGTCTTCTCCAACAACGACGACCTGTGCGGCGCCTTCCTGAAGGCGGCGGGGGCGGAAGGTGAAGGTGCGTGGCGGATGCCGATGGCGCAGGGCCATGACGACAAGCTGAAATCGCGGCTGGCCGACATGATGAACGTCGGCGGGCGGGAGGGCGGGGCGACGATCGCGGCGCATTTCCTCAAGCGTTTCGTCAAGGATGACATGCCTTGGGTCCATCTGGACATCGCTGGCGTGACATTGCTGAAATCCGAAACGCCCACGGCGCCGAAAGGTGCGACCGGCTGGGGCGTTCTGGCGCTGAACCGCCTGATCGCTGACAAGTACGAGGGCTGACGGCGTGCCCGCCACGGCGGTCTTCTACCACCTGATCTCCTCGGGTCTGGACGAGACGGTGATGACCACCGTCGCGCGCGCCCTGGGTGCGGGCTGGCGCGTGATGATCCGCGCGCCAGACCCGGGGCTGCTGGACCATCTGGACGCCAAGCTGTGGCTGGGGCCGGAAGACGGTTTTCTGGCGCATGGACTGGCGGGCTCAGACCATGACGCCGATCAGCCGGTGCTGCTGGGGCAGGGCCCCATCGCCAATGGTGCCAAGGGCCTGATGCTTCTGGCAGGAGCGGACGCCGGTCGCGACGAGGTGATGGGGCTGGAGCGGGTCTGGATCTTCTTCGACGGCGCCGACCCCGAGGCGGTGGCGCTGGCCCGCCAACGCTGGACGACCTTCACCGGCTGGGGCCTTGCCGCGCAATACTGGAGCGACGAGGGCGGCGCCTGGGTGAAGAAGACCGAACGGGCCGCAGCGATCTGACCGCGTCCCGCCCCGGCCGGGCTCGCGATAAATCGCGTCGCCCGGCGGCCGGGTTTCGCGGGCCGGGGTGCGTTTTGGCGGTGCGTTTTGGCGGTGCGTTTTGGCATGGGGGCCGCCGCAGGGGATTTCGTCCCGACCCGGCCGGGCTCGCGATAAATCGCTTCGTCCGGCCTAACAAATGGTTAACGGAATTTCGAAAGCCTATCGTTTTCATAGGCTTGTCCATGATTGCACGCGTGCAATCCTATGGGTTTCACGCCCGGAGCGCCTTGGCTTCAGCGGCCAAAGCCGTGATGGTGGCCCAATCGCCTTTGGCCAAGGCCTCTTTCGGCGCGACCCAGCTGCCGCCGACGCAGAGGATGTTGGACAGCCCCAGATAATCGCGCGCGTTCTTCAGGCTGATGCCGCCGGTCGGGCAGAACTTGACCTGCGGAATCGGCGAGCCGATCGACTTGAGGTAGGCCGCACCGCCGGCCTGCTCGGCGGGGAAGAATTTCTGGACCGTGTAGCCCTTCTCCAGCAGCGCCATGATCTCGGAGGCGGTGGCGGCGCCGGGCAACAGCGGCAGATCATATTCGGCGCAGGCATCGAGCAGACGTTCGGTGGCACCCGGCGAGACGCCGAACTTGGCGCCGGCGGCCTTGGCGGCCTTGACGTCGGCAGGCGTCAAGAGCGTGCCTGCACCCACGACGCCGCCTTCGACCTCGGCCATGGCGCGGATCGCGTCCAGGGCGACCGGGGTGCGGAGAGTCACCTCCAGCGCGGGCAGGCCTCCGGCGACGAGGGCCTTAGCCAGATTGGCGGCATGGGCGAGGTCGTCGACCACGATCACCGGGACGACCGGGGCGAGGCGGCAGATTTCGGCGGCAAGGCGGGATTGTTCGGCGGGGGTCATGGTCTAGTCCTGTCAGGCGGGGCGCTGGGGGAGGCGAAGCGCCTCCGGCGGGAGTATTTGGCAAGGAGCAAATCGGGGGCGTTAGCCTACCCCCTGGGTCAGTACAGGCTGGAGGCGCCTTCGGTCGAGGGGCCGACTTGCGCGCGGAAGGCGGCGAAAAGCTCGCGGCCAAGGCCCCAGGCGTTGTGGGAGAGGTCGGCGGTGGCCAGGGGGCGGGCGTCGAAGTCGGCGGCGAGCACGGTGAGGGTGCCGGCCACGGCGTCGAGGCGGACCACGTCGCCGTCGCGCAGTTTCGCGATCGGCCCGCCGGCCGCCGCCTCGGGAGAGACGTGGATGGCGGCGGGAACTTTGCCCGAAGCGCCGGACATGCGGCCGTCGGTGACCAATGCCACCTTCAGGCCGCGTTCCTGCAGGATCGAGAGTGTCGGGGTCAGCGAGTGCAGTTCCGGCATCCCATTGGCTTGCGGGCCCTGGAAACGGACGACGACGATGGTGTCGGTGGTGAACGCCCCGGCCTTGAAGGCGGTTTTCACGTCGTTCTGGTCGTGGAAGATGCGGACGGGAGCTTCGATGATATGACGCTCGGGCGCTACCGCGCTGACCTTGATCACGCCACGGCCGAGGTTCCCGCTCAGTTGTTTCAGGCCGCCGGTGGCGGCGAAGGGGGCCGTGACCGGGCGGACGATCTTGTCGTTCAGGGTTTCCTTGGCGCCGTCTTGCCAGATCAGGCGGCCCATGTGCAGTTTGGGTTCGCGGCGGTAGGCGGCGAGGCCGTCGCCCATCACGGTCTTGGCATCTTCATGCAGCAGGCCTGCATCCATCAACTCGCGCATCAGGAAGCCGAGGCCCCCGGCGGCGTGGAAGGCATTCACGTCGGCCATCCCGTTGGGATAGACTTTCGCCATCAGGGGCACGGCCGCAGAGAGGTCGTCGAAGTCGTGCAGGTCCAGGAGCACGCCCGAGGCGCGGGCCATGGCGGGCAGGTGCAGGACGAGGTTGGTGGAGCCGCCCGTCGCCATCAGGCCGACGATGCCGTTGACATAGGCGCGTTCGTCGAGGATCTCGCCCGCCGGGCGGAAGTCGTTGCCAAGGGCGGTGATGGCGCTGGCGCGTTCGACGGCGGCGATGGTGAGCGCTTCGCGGAGCGGCGTGCCGGGGTTGACGAAGGACGAGCCGGGCAGGTGCAGGCCCATGAACTCCATCAGCATCTGGTTGGTGTTGGCGGTGCCGTAGAAGGTGCAGGTGCCGATGCCGTGGTAGCTGGCCATCTCGGCGGCCATCAGGGCGTCACGGCCGACCTCGCCATTGGCGAAGGCGTTGCGGACGCGGGATTTTTCCTCATTCGGCAGGCCTGTGGACATCGGGCCTGCCGGGACGAAGACCGCCGGGATATGACCGAAGGTGGCGGCGGCGATGATCAGGCCGGGCACGATCTTGTCGCAGACACCAAGGTACATGGCAGCGTCGAAGGTGTTGTGGCTCAGCGCGATGCCTGCGGCCATGGCGATGACGTCGCGGGAGAAGAGCGACATCTCCATCCCCGGCTGGCCTTGAGTTACACCGTCGCACATGGCCGGGACGCCGCCGGCGACTTGGGCCGTGGCGCCGACGCGGCGGGCGGTGGTGCGGATCAGTTCGGGGTAATGTTCATAGGGTTGGTGGGCCGAGAGCATGTCGTTGTAGGCGGTGACGATGCCGATATTGGGGGCGCGCCCCTCGGCCAAGGCGGCCTTGTCCTGCGTCATCGCCGCATAGGCATGGGCCTGATTGCCGCACGACAGATGGGCGCGGACCGGTCCCTTGGCGACGGCCTGCGCCATCCGGTCCAGATACAGTCCCCGCGAGTGCTGCGAGCGTTCGCGGATGCGGTCGGTCACACGGGCGATGGTAGGGTGCAGGGCCATGGAATCCTCGAAGAACTTGGGTGCAGGCAGAATAGCAAAGTCCGTTAGCGCTAACAACCCCGCACAGCTTGGATGAGTTTGGCCTGATGGCAGGAATTGTGCAACGGAATGATGCGGCGGGACGGGTCTGTCAGCAGGCTTTGGCGGTGGCGGGGCTTTCCAGACGGGGCGGAAGGCCGTAAAGGGGGGACCATGAGCCCCAATGACCTCGATCACGAGCCCGCCCAAGCCTCGGCCCCCCATGGCCGTCCTGTCGTTCGCCTGCGTCCCAAGGCGGAGGCCAGAGCCGTCCGTTTGGGCTTTCCGTGGGTCTACGCGGATGAACTGGTGACCGACCGGCGCACCTCGTCGCTGGCGCCGGGGGCGCTGGCGGTGCTGGAGGATGGTGACCGTCGGCAGATTGGTCTTGTCACGGTCAACACCAAGTCCAAGATCATCGCACGGATGCTGGACCGTGATGTGACGGCGCAGATTGATGTGGCGTGGTTTGCCGCCAAGCTGACGACGGCGCTTGCCCTGCGCGAACGTCTGCATGACACGCCCCATTACCGGTTGATCCATGCCGAGGCGGATGGCCTGCCCGGCGTCATCATCGACCGCTTCGGTGACGCGGCGGTGATCCAGCCCAACGCCGCCTGGGCCGAGGCGCATATCGACGCGCTGGAGGCGGCCTTGAAGCAGGTCACCGGCGTTTCCACCGTCATCAAGAATGGCACGGGCCGGGCGCGGGGGCTAGAGGGGCTGAAGGAAGAGACCGTCTTGATGGCGGGCGCTTTGGCAGGGCCGATTGCGGTGCCGATGAACGGCGCGACCTATTTCGCCGATCTGGAAGGCGGGCAGAAAACCGGCCTGTTCTTTGACCAACGTCCGAACCATGCTTTCGCCAAGCGCTTGGCAAAAGGCGCCAAGGTGCTGGACGTGTTCAGCCATGTCGGCGGCTTTGCCTTGGCGGCTTTGGCAGGCGGGGCGGTCAGCGCCCTGGCGGTTGATGCCTCGGCTCCGGCCCTGGCGCTGGCGGCGAAGGGGGCCGAGGCTTCGGGGTTCGCGGGCTTTGCGACCCGGCAAGGCGATGCCTTTGACGTGCTGGAGGCTTTGGGCGCCGAAGGCGCGCGGTTTGACATGGTGGTCTGCGACCCTCCGGCCTTTGCCCCCAACAAGAACGCCTTGGAGGCGGGGTTGCGGGCTTATGAGCGGGTGGCCAAGCTCGCCTCGGCCTTGGTCGCGCCGGGCGGCTACATTGTGCTGTGTTCCTGCAGCCATGCCGCCGATCTGACCGCCTTCCGCAATGCCTGCGCGCGCGGCATCGGGCGCGGCGGGCGCAAGGGGCAGTTGATCTACACCGGATTTGCAGGGCCGGACCATCCGATGCTGCCGGTGCTGGCCGAAAGCGCTTACCTGAAGTCCTTGTTCTTCCGGCTGGACTAGATGCGGGCGGTTCTGGACGCCTGCGTTTTATACCCTACCGTGCTGCGCGAACTTCTGTTGGGCGTCGCGGCGCGCGGGCTTTATGAACCGCAATGGTCTGACCGGATCCTGCGCGAATGGGTGCTGGCCACCGCCAAGCTGGGCCCGGTGGCGCAGGCCCTGGCCGAGGGCGACGCGGCCCTCGCCCGTGCGGCCTTCCCGCGGGCCTCCGTCCGCGAGCAGCCCAATATCGAGGCGCGGCTGGCCTTGCCCGACCCCAATGACGTGCATGTTCTGGCGGTGGCCATCGCGGGCCATGCCGACGCCATCGTGACCTTCAACGCGGTCGATTTCCCGCGTCACGTTCTGGCCGATGAGGGCATCGAGCGGCGCGATCCGGATGGGTTCCTGTGGGAACTTTGGTCGCGGAACCCGGCCGAGGTTCGGGCGGTGGTTGACACGGTCCACGCCAAGGCCGAGGAGATGTCGGGCAAGCCCGTGCCGCTGCGGGCCTTCCTGAAGAAGGCGCAGCTTTGGCGCTTGGGCAAGGCTTTGGAGGCGTGACAGGGTGGGGATTGCACGCGTGCAATCGTTCCTAAAGTATTGATATAGAATGATTTTTAGATTTTCGTTAGGGTTTCGTTAGGATGTGACGCGGCCCCGCAATGCGTCCGGGCTCGCGCGCCGTGAGGCACTGCAAGGCGTTGGTGGCCTGCATCCTCTGACGCATCCTGACACCGGACCCTCGGACCGTTGCTGGCAATGCCCGGTCACCTGACGCGCCGCAGCGTGGGTTACGCTGCCCCCTTCTCTTGCCTGAGGCTGGCCACCAGCCACCAGCCAAACCCCAGCATGGCCGCCGCCCCTGCGATGATGCCGAGGACTGATCCGGCCATTTCGCTGGCCGCCTGGATGTTGCCGGCGAATCCATAGCCCAAGCCGCAGTAAAGGCCGACCCAGACGGCCTCGCCCAGCACACCCCAGATCGTGAAGCTGATCCAGGAATAGGCCATGGCCCCGGCCGTGAAGTTGGCCCAGGGGCCGACCGGTGTGAACAGCCAGCGGGTGAAGAAGATGCCAAGGGCGCCACGCGCCTCCATTTGGCTCAGGGCGCGCAGGACCAGCTTTTCGCGGGCAGGTGAGGCCGAGAGGCGTTTCAGCAAGGGATGGCCGCCCCAGGCGCCAATCTGATAGCCGGTTTGATCGCCGATCACCGCCCCGGCGAGGGCCGATCCGATCACCTGCCACAGCACAAGATCGCCCGCGGCGGCAAACCCTCCGGCGGTCAGCATCAGGACCGAGCAGGGCACCGGCAGCGCAAGGCAAGAGGTGAAGGTGACAGCCGCCAGCAGCCAAAGGCCATAGGTCGGCACAAGGGCAAGGATCCAGTCGGTCATGGCGGGGCCGCCTGCGCTTCCAGCTTGGCCACGGTGTCTTGCACCAGCCTCAGGATGTCCGCCTCGGCCACACCGCGCTGGCGGGCAATCTCGCGGATGGTGAAGGGGTGGCCCTTCTGGGGCGGCGGCAGGCCTGCCGCGGCGTCGATATCCGGGGCATGCAGGCCCCAGGATTTGGCGACATAGCCAATCGTCATCCACGATTGCACTGGTTCATGGATATGGGCCGGATCGTGCCAGTACAGGACCGAAGACACAAAGCGCACCGCAAAGAACAGCGTCACGGCAGCGGCCAGCACGAAGCCGGTCAGGGCCCGGGGATGCAGGCGCCACAGCATTCTGAAATCCCCAAGCCTCATCGCACCGCCTTGATGCCGCGTGCCAGTCCTGCCAACGTCAGGGGCACCATGTTTCCGTCGAAAAGATCCGCGATCATGGCGGTGGAGCGGCTGTAGCCCCACTGCGCCTCTGGCACCGGGTTGATCCAAAGGTGGCGGGGCCACTGATGGCAGGCGCGCTGCAGCCAGACCCGGCCGGCTTCCGGGTTCCAGTGTTCGACCGAGCCGCCGGGTGCGTCAATCTCATAGGGGCTCATGGCGGCGTCGCCTATGAAGATGGCACGGTAATCGGGGCCGAAGCGGCGCAGGATGTCCCATGTGGGCGTGCGCTGCGCGTGGCGGCGGGTGTTGTCGGTCCAGACCTCTTCATAGAGGCAGTTGTGGAAGTAGAACGAGGTCAGTTGGCGGAACTCGGCCCGGGCTGCGGCAAACAGGGCTTGGGCCGCAAGGACATGGCCGTCCATCGAGCCGCCAACGTCCAGAAACAGCAGCACCTTCACGGCGTTGCGGCGTTCGGGGCGTTCCTGCACATCCAGCCAGCCTTGCCGGGCGGTGGCCTGGATGGTGGCGTCAAGGTCGAAGCTTTGCGCCCCTTCGCGGGCCCAGCGGCGCAGGGCCCGCAGCGCAAGCTTCAGATTGCGCGGGCCGATTTCGGCTTCGTCATCCAGATTGCGGAACTCGCGCTTTTCCCAGACCTTCAGCGCGCGCTTGTGGGTGCTGTGTCCGCCGATCCGGATGCCTTCCGGATTGTAGCCGGAATTGCCGAAAGGCGAGGTGCCGCCGGTGCCCACCCATTTGCTGCCGCCCTGATGCCGGCCCTTCTGCTCCTCCAGCCGCTGGCGCAGGGTTTCCATCAGCTTGTCAAGGCCGCCCAGGGCCTGCACGGCGGCGCGTTCCTCTTCGGTCAGATGGCGGGCAAGGCTGGCGGTCAACCAGTCTTCGGGCAGGGTCAGCGCCTCCAGCACAGCCTCGGGCGTGATCGCCTCCAGCCCGGCAAAGCTTTCGGCAAAGGCGCGGTCGAAGCGGTCAAAGAAGCGTTCATCCTTGACCAGCGACAGGCGGGCGAGGTGATAGAACCCCTCGGGGTCGTGGGTCACAAGGCCCGAGTTCACGGCCCCCAGAAAGGCCAGATATTCCGAAAGGCTCACCGGCACGCCCGTCTTCCGTAGGCACAGGAAGAAGGGCTGGAACATCTCAGTGCGTCAACCGGTCGATCAGGATCGAAATCAGCACCCCCGCGAGGCCGAGGACAATCGCATAGACGGCGCCATATTGCGCCATGTCGAGCCGCCGCCCACCGCGCTTCTTGGCCGTCAAGGCGCCCCAGACCGCACCCAATATCATTGCCGGCAGCCAGATCATCGTGAATTTCCTTGCCTTGCGCCGGGTCCGCCCCGGTCTTGTCCTGCGTCGGAGGGGCTTGCGCGTCCGCCGATCCTGCCCGCAGCCTTATCCCGCGCCGCCCGCGCTATCAAGACAAGCCACACCATCGTGACCCCCCCGCACCCCCCCATTCACCCGGTCCAAATATCCCACGGGAGGGTCCGGGAGGGTGTGAAACCCTCCCGGCGGTGGATGCAGCAGGCTGGCCTTACCGATCTCGCCGCGCCAGGAAGGCCAGTTTTTCAAACAGTTGCACGTCCTGTTCGTTCTTCAGCAAGGCCCCATGAAGCTTCGGCAGGTTGGTCTTGGCGTCGCGCTTGAGGTCCTCGGGCGACAAGTCCTCGGCCAGAAGCAGTTTCAGCCAGTCGAGCACTTCGGAGGTCGAGGGTTTCTTCTTCAGCCCCGGCGCCTCGCGGATCTCGAAGAACTGGGTCAGGGCGGCCGCCAGCAGACTTTCCTTGAGCCCCGGGAAGTGCAGGCGGACGATGGCCGCCAGACCTTCGGGGCTGGGGAAGCGGATGAAATGAAAGAAGCAACGCCGCAAGAAGGCGTCGGGCAGTTCCTTTTCATTGTTCGAAGTGATGATGACCACCGGGCGGTGCAGGGCGTGGATGGTTTCCCCCGTCTCGTAGACATGGAATTCCATCCGGTCGAGTTCCTGCAAGAGGTCGTTGGGAAACTCGATGTCGGCCTTGTCGATCTCATCGATCAGCAGCACGACGCGGGCGGGGGCGGTGAAGGCCTGCCAAAGTTTGCCGGGCTTGATGTAATGGCGCACGTCATGGACCCGCGCCTCGCCCAACTGGCCATCGCGCAGGCGGGCCACGGCGTCGTATTCGTACAGGCCCTGTTGCGCCTTGGTGGTGGATTTCACATGCCACTCGATCAGGTCCATCCCGAGGCTGGCGGCGACCTGGCGGGCCAGTTCGGTCTTGCCGGTTCCGGGCTCTCCCTTGACCAGCAGGGGGCGGCCGAGGGCCACGGCGGCATTGACCGCCAAAGCCAAATCATCGGGCACCACGTAACCTGCGGTTGTGGCGAATTTCACTGTCATCTCAAGCCTCTGCCGGAACGTGTTGCCAAACCCTAAAGCAGGGCGGAATTTGTCGCAACGGCTAGTGACAAGGTCAGGCCTTTCGGCTAGAGGAACCCCCAATCAGGATAGCCCATTGGCCGGCCCCTTTTTCGTCCGCCCCTTGGCGCCACCTGAGCAAAGGAGAGTGCTGAGATGAAAGCCGAAATCTTCCTGCCCGAAGATTACCGCCCGGCCGAAGACGAGCCTTTCATGAATGATCGGCAGCTGGAATATTTCCGCCGCAAACTGATCGTCTGGAAGCAAGAGCTCTTGGACCAAAGCGCTGAAACAATTGACAACTTGCAGGACTCCGCACGCTCGGTGCCAGATCTGGCGGACCGCGCGTCCGAAGAGACCGACCGGGCGCTGGAACTGCGCACGCGGGATCGTCAGCGCAAGCTGGTCGCCAAGATCGACTCGGCTCTGCGGCGGATCGAGAACGGCGAATATGGCTATTGCGAAGTGTCCGGCGAGCCGATCAGCCTGAAGCGGCTGGACGCGCGCCCGATTGCCACCATGACGCTGGAAGCCCAGGAAAAGCACGAGCGCCGCGAGAAGGTGCACCGCGACGAATGAGCCCGTTGCGACGATGGAGCCTCTTGCGGGTGGGAGGCGTTGGGAGAAGACTTGCACCGGGCCTGAGGGTCCGGTGTTTTCATGTCCGGGGGGCGCGCGGCGGCCCCGGCTGGGGGGGCTGCCGCCCCCCCAGACCCCCCTGCGGATATTTGAGCCTGAATGAAGGAACGCGGCGATGAGTCTGATCGGGCAACGGGTGACGGTTCTGGGGGCCGGGGTGGCGGGGCTTGCGGTGGCGCGGGCCCTGGCGCTGCGCGGGGCGAAGGTCACGGTGCTGGAGCAGGCCGATGCGGTGCGCGAGGTGGGGGCGGGGTTGCAGATCTCGCCCAACGGGGCGGCGGTTCTGACGGCGCTGGGGCTGGGGGCGGCGCTGCAGGCGGTCTCGGTCCGGGCGCAGGCGGTGGCGCTGTGCGACGGGCTGAGCGGCGATGTGGTGACCCGGCTGGAGGTGGCGCGGCTGCGGCCCGAGCAGGGCTATCATTTCGTCCATCGGGCCGATCTGATCGGGCTTTTGCTGGCCGGGGCGCAGGAGGTCGGGGTCGAGGTGCGGTTGATGACGCGGGCGGCCTCGGTCGCGTTGGGCGGGGCGCGGCCGGCGCTGGTGCTGGAGACCGGGCATGACGAGGCCGATCTGCTGATTGGCGCGGATGGCTTGCATTCGCCGACGCGGGCGGCGCTGAACGGCGCGGCGGCCCCGTTCTTCACGCGCCAGGTGGCGTGGCGGGCGCTGATCCCCGGCGATGGCGGGCCGGATGTGGCCGAGGTTCACATGGGGCCGGGGCGGCATCTGGTCAGCTATCCGCTGCGGGGGGGCGCCTTGCGCAACATCGTCGCGGTCGAGGAGCGCGACGCCTGGGTGGAAGAGGGCTGGTCGCTGCGCGATGACCCGATGGATCTGCGGATGGCCTTCGAGCGGTTCTCGCCCAGGGTGCGCGGCTGGCTGGGCCAGATCGAGGATGTCTGGCTGTGGGGCCTGTTCCGCCATGAGGTGGCGCCGGTCTGGCAAAGGGCCCTGCCGGACGGCGGCGTGGCCCTTCTGGGCGATGCGGCGCATCCGACGCTGCCGTTTCTGGCGCAAGGCGCCTGCATGGCGCTGGAGGATGCCTGGGTGCTGGCGGCCAGCCTGTCTGGCACCGACAGTCTGGCGGCGGGTCTGGCCGCCTATCAGGCGGCCCGCAAGCCGCGCTGCACGCGGATCGTGGCGGCCGCCAATGGCAATGCCCGCGCCTATCATCTGAGCGGCCCATTGCGCGGGCTGGCGCATCTGGGGCTGCGGCTGGGCGGTGCTGTTGCCCCCGATCTGGTGCTGTCGCGGTTTGACTGGCTTTACGGAATGGATGTCACCAAGGGCTGAGCCATGGGCGAGGCGGCGGTTCTGCCCTAGAACTGCCGCAGGATCAGCACGACCAGACCGAAGATCACCATGTCCAGCCAGCGCAGGCTGGGGGCGGGCAGGGCCTTGGCCATGGCGCGGCGGCGGGGCGCGGTTTGCTCTGGCGGGGCGAGGTGCGGAAAGCGGTGTGGCATATGTCTTCCTCCAATGCGGGGAAAGGATCGCAGCCAAAGATGAAGATCGCCTTAATATGCATCAAAGGCCCGGAATTTCTTCCGGGCCTTTGGTCTTCCGACGGATGGGGTCAGGCCTTGGCCAGATCGCGCAGCACATAGTGCAGCACGCCGCCGTGTTCGACGTATTCGATCTCGATCTCGGTATCGATGCGGCATTTGATCTGGATCGTCTTGGTGCTGCCATCGGCATAGGTGATGTGGCAGGGCACGGTCGACAGCGGTTTCAGATCACCGTCGAGGCCTTCGATGGCGACGACTTCATCGCCCGTCAGGCCAAGGGTCTTGCGCGTCTGGCCGCCGGTGAATTCGAACGGAATCACACCCATGCCGACGAGGTTGGAGCGGTGGATGCGTTCGAAGGATTCCGAGATGACGGCCTTGACGCCCAGAAGGGCTGTGCCCTTGGCCGCCCAGTCGCGCGAGGAGCCCGCGCCGTATTCAATGCCGCCGAAGATCACCAGCGGTGTTCCGGCCGCCTGGTAAGCCATCGAGGCGTCGAAGATTGAGGTTTGCTTGCCGTCCGGCCCCTTGGTGTAGCCGCCTTCGACACCATCCAGCATCTCGTTCTTGATGCGGATGTTGGCGAAGGTGCCGCGCATCATCACCTCATGGTTGCCGCGACGCGAGCCGTAGGAGTTGAACTCGGACACCGGAACTTGCCGTTCTGCCAAGTACTTGCCGGCCGGAGTTGAGGCTTTGAATGAACCTGCCGGAGAGATGTGGTCAGTGGTGATCATGTCGCCCAGAACGGCCAGAACGCGGGCGCCTTCGATGTTCTTGATGGTGCCGGGGGTCTGCGACATGCCGCGGAAGTAGGGCGGGTTCTGGATATAGGTCGACGAGGCGGGCCAGTCGTAGACCTCCGAGTCGGTGGTTTCCACGGCCTGCCATTTGGCGTCGCCCTTGAAGACATCGGCGTACTTCTTCAGGAACGCGGCGCGGGTGACGGTTTCTTCGACAAGATCGGCGACTTCTTTTGTCGTGGGCCAAATGTCCTTGAGGTAGACCGGCCCGTTGGTGCCTTCCCCAAGGGGTTCGGTGGTCAGGTCGATGTTGAGGTCACCGGCCAGCGCATAGGCCACGACCAAGGGCGGGCTTGCCAGATAATTGGCGCGGACGTCGGGGGAAATCCGGCCCTCGAAGTTGCGGTTGCCCGAGAGGACGGCGGTGGCCACCAGATCGCCTTCGCTGATCGCGGCAGAGATCGCGGGGTCCAAGGGGCCGGAGTTGCCGATGCAGGTGGTGCAGCCGTAGCCGACGAGGTTGAAGCCCACGGCGTCAAGGTCTTCCTGCAGGCCGGCAGCCTCAAGGTATTCACTGACGACTTGGCTTCCGGGGGCGAGCGAGGTCTTCACCCACGGTTTGGAGGTCAGGCCCAGGGCGCGGGCCTTGCGCGCCACAAGGCCGGCGCCGATCATGACGTAGGGGTTCGAGGTGTTGGTGCAGGAGGTGATCGAGGCGATCACCACCGAGCCGTCGCGCAGTTTGTAATCCTGACCCGCGACAGCAGCCGACTTGCGGGCGTCCTTGGCTTCGACCACGGCGGCGCCTTCCGAGGCCATCTCTTTGGCAGCGGCGCTGGTGTCAACGCCGCGATACTCGGTGACGGTCTTGTAGAAGCCGGCAGCGGCCTTGGTCAGTGGCGTGTAATCCTGCGGACGCTTGGGGCCAGAAATGGCGGGAACGATCTCGCCCATGTCCAGATGCAGGGTCGACGTGTAGATCGGCGCATAGTCCGCGCCGCGCCACATGCCGTTGGCTTTGGCATAGGCTTCGACCAGCGCGATGCGCGCCTCATCCCGGCCGGTGTTGCGCAGGTAGCGGATCGTCTCGCCGTCGATCGGGAAGAAGCCGCAGGTGGCACCGTATTCGGGGGCCATGTTGGCGATGGTGGCGCGGTCTGCCAGCGGCAGGTGGTCAAGACCTTCGCCGTAGAACTCGACAAACTTGTTGACCACGCCGTGCTTGCGCAGCATTTGAACGACTTTCAGCACCAGATCGGTGGCGGTGGTGCCTTCCATCATGGCGCCGGTCAGCTTGAAGCCGACGACTTCGGGGATCAGCATGGAGACGGGCTGGCCCAGCATCGCAGCCTCGGCCTCGATGCCGCCGACGCCCCAGCCCAAAACGGCCAGACCATTGACCATGGTGGTGTGCGAGTCGGTGCCGACGAGGGTATCGGGGTAGGCCACTTCGACGCCGTTCTGGTCGGTGTCGGTCCAGACGGTCTGGGCGAGGTATTCAAGGTTGACCTGATGGCAGATCCCGGTGCCCGGTGGGACGACGCGGAAGTTGTTGAAGGCTTTCTGGCCCCATTTCAGGAAGACATAACGCTCCATGTTCCGCTCATACTCGCGGTCGACGTTGGCCTGGAAGGCGCGGGGGGTGCCGAATTCGTCGATCATGACCGAGTGGTCGATGACAAGGTCAACCGGCACCAAGGGGTTGATTTTGGCCGCAGATCCCTTCAGCCCAAGGATGCCGTCACGCATCGCGGCAAGGTCCACCACGGCAGGCACGCCGGTGAAATCCTGCATCAGCACGCGGGCCGGGCGGTAGGCGATCTCGCGCGGGTTCTTCCCACCCAGGGCCGCCCATTCGGCGAAGGCCTTGATGTCATCGACGGTGACGGTCTTGCCGTCTTCAAAGCGCAGCATATTCTCCAGCACCACCTTCAGCGAGGCCGGGAGTTTGGAGAAATCTCCCAAGCCGGCGGCTTGGGCAGCGGGGATGGAATAATAGGCAATGGTCGCCCCACCCGCCGTCAGGCTGGTGCGGGTCTTTGCGCTGTCATGTCCGACGGTGACGGTCATAAGGGGCCTCCTTTGGGCAATTCGGGAACCTTTTGCCGCAATGCGGCAGGGCGGGCAAGGAATCATTCGGGCTTGGGCAGCATTGTATGCAATTGTATGCCGAAAATCCAGAGCCTTTGCTGCGACAAATCCGCGACGCGGCGCTGGCAAAGTGGCAGGCCCTCGCAAAACCTTGATTGGCACTTGCCGTTCGTTTTGAATAGAGGTTGCGGGCAAGGGGAAGTTTGCCATGAAACGTCAGGTCATCAGCGCCGTCGCAGGCCTTTGGGTTGCGGGCGGACACGCGGTGTACGCGCAAGATCAGGGAACCGTTTCGGGGACCGTGGTCGAGCTTTACACCTCGCAAGGCTGTTCCTCCTGCCCGCCGGCGGATGAATATCTGCGCAAACTGGCGGCGGAACCGGGTGTCATCGCGCTGGCCCTGCATGTCGACTATTGGGATTACATCGGCTGGACCGACAAATTCGGCAGTGAAAAGTACACCGCGCGGCAGAAAGCCTATGCCCATGCCGCCAAATCCAACACGATCTACACGCCACAAATGATCGTCGGCGGCGTTGATCGGGTTGAAGGCACCGATCCGGCCATGGTCGAAGGCGCCATTCGCCGCCATCAGGAGGCCGCACCGCTCGTCGCCTTGCAGCTGCTGCGCAAGGGCGAAGAGCTGACGATTGCCGCACAGGCCAATCCGCCGCTGGAGGCGCCCTTGAAGGTGCAACTGGTGCGCTATCACCCCTTGGCCTCGGTCCAGATCGAGAATGGCGAGAATGCGGGCCGCCTGCTGGAATATGCCAATGTGGTGACCAGCTGGTCGGTTCTGGGCCTGTGGGACGGCAAGGGCGATCTGCACCTGACTGCCCCGGTTGAGGGCGAGGATCCGGTGGTGGTCATCCTGCAGGCCGATGGGCCGGGCAGGATCTTCGCGGCCGCGCAGCTTAAATAGAGCCCTTCCAGCGGCGATGAACCCAGAACCACTGTTCGGGGCGCAGGCGCACTTGTGCGGCCAGACTGTCATTCAGCGCCTGGGTCATGGTTCTGGCGTCGCTGTGCGCGATGGGGGCTTCGACCAACAGGTCAAAATGCAGCCCGTCGGGCAGGCGAATGCCATAGACCGGCACCAGCAGGCAATTGTATTTCAGCGCCATCTCTGCCGCTGACAGCGAGGTCATCGCCGGACGGCCCAGAAAATCCAGCGGCGCGCCAGAGCCGAAATGCTGGTCGATCAGCATGCCCACCACGCCGCCCTTCTTCAGATGCATCACCAACTCGGCCAGACCCCGGCGGCCCCGGGCAAACAGCGGCTCGGATATGGCGCGGATGGTTGCGGCGAAATGCACGTCGAAATAGGGGTTGCTTTGCGGGCGATAGAGGGCCGCAACCGCCAGACCCTTGGAGGACAGAACCGCGCGCGCGATGTCATGATTGCCGAAATGGCCCGAAATCAGGATAACGCCGCGCCCTTGGGCTTGGGCTTGCAGGATGGGGCCCAGACCTTCACCCAACACATGAGCGTCGGCCACCAAGGCCTTGAACTCTTGTGGAGAATACAGTTCCGCCAAGGTGCGGCCGGCGTTGTCGCAGACCGCGCGGGTGATCTGGGTCACGCGGTCCTTGGGCAAATCGGGCCAGATCAGCGCCAGATTGGCCCGAACCCGTTTGCCATAGCCCGCCAGCGGCGCGATCAGCCCCCGCATCAGCCAACCGCCAAATGGCACCCGCCAGCGATAGGGCAAGGCGCGCAAAAGCCCGATCAGGCCGCGCAGGATCAGGTTCTGCAGCCAGGCCGCCGTCTGAACATGGGGCGAAGTCTTCTTCAACGAAAGCCTTTACAGCGCGGGGCTTGCCACCGCCTGCGCCATCCTTTCCTGCCGCCAGACATAAAGTCCCGCCACGGCGATCACAAGCGCGCCCAGCAGGGTGAAATGGTCCGGCCACGCGCCGAAAGCGGCAATCGACCAGAAGATCGCGAAGACCATGTCCAGATAGCCAAACGGCGCCAGCGCCGCCGCCTCGGCCATCGAATAGGCGCGGATGGTGAAAAGTTGCGCAATCGCCCCCAGCGCCCCCAGCACGGCGAAAAGCGGCAGGTCGCCCAGCGGGATCGCCTGCCACGAGAAAGGCAGGATCGCCGAGGTGACGACGGACCCAAACGCCGCCGCATAGAACATCGACGCCCAGGGGCTTTCCTGCGAGCCGACATGCCGGGTCAGCAGCATGTTTGCGGCATAGGACACCGCACACATCAGCGGCAGGAAGGCCGCTGCGCTGAACACGCCCAGTCCCGGCCGCGTGACGATCAAGGCCCCCACCGCCGCCACCACCACGCCCACGAGGCGGGCCGGGCTCATCTTCTCGCCCAGAAACACGGCGGCGCCCAGCGTGATCAGGATCGGGTTGATGTCGGCCAGGGCGGTTGCCTCGGCCAGGCCGATGTAGTTCAGCGAGACGAAGAAGAAGGCAGTTGCCCCCAGTTGTGTCAGCGAGCGCAGCAGGTGCCATCCCGGCAGTCGGGTCTTGACCGCCTGTTTCAGGCGCGGGCCAAGGTATAAAAGCACAAAGCCCAGTTGCCCGACATTGCGCGCCCAGACCACCTCGATCGTCGGGTAGATCGCCACCAGGTGCTTGGCCAGCGCATCCATCGCCGTGAAACAGAAGATGGCCATCGCCAGAAAGAGGATGCCCTTGCTGGTGGCCGCGGCGGCGATCTTGGTCACAGGGGCGTCCTCTGGCAGGCTCAAGCGGGAAGGATCAGGCTAGGGGGGCGGACCCCCGAGTGCAAGGGCCGAGTGCAAGGGCCGACGCGGGGTCCTGTATCAGTAGGTCAAGACGGGTGACAGGGGTGTGACGGGCCCCGCCTTTCCGCATCGGGGCGGAAGAAAAGACATCAGCCCTCGTCCTCTGCCTGAACCAGAACGATTTCGCCGCTGCCCTCCAGCTGGCGGATGGCCATGACGATGGTGCCCATCGCGTCTTCGCCGTCTTTCTCCTTGATCTTGCCGCGGCTGCCAATTTCTTCGCGCAGGGTCTGGGTCATGCGCTGCGACAGGTTGGCAAGGATATGTTCGGCCGAAGGTTCCAGATCGGGATTGGACAGGGCGAAGGCGAGGGCGGTGACCAATGCCGCCTGATCGATGATCCGGATCACCTTGGGCACATCGCGGGCGGCCAGCTTGGCCTTGATGTGTTCGAAGGTGAAGATGTTCTTGCGCACGATTTCGGCGAAATCGGCGTCGGCCTCGTGCAGGCCCTTCAGGACATCGTCGCGGGTCGAGGCGGCGGCGATGTTGAGGATCGCCCCCACCCGTTCGCCCGGACCCGCCTCGAACGCCTTGAGCGGCTGGCTGTCGAGCTGGACGGCCAGCGACATGCCGATGCGGTGCACTGTGTCGGGGTCGACATTGCCGGTCAGCGAGACGGCATAGGCCACCTGGCGCGCCCGGTCACCCGGAAGTTTCGACAACAGGTCCGCCGCACGCGGCACCGGCAGCTTGGAGAGAACCACGGCGCACACCTCGATGCTTTCCTCCTGCAGCACGGGCAGGATGCGGTCGAGGGGCAGGGCATTGATCCGCTCCCACGGGTCGATCGAGGAGTTGCCGCCCGACATACGGCGCAGGCGGCTGGCCGCATTGGCCGACAGGTGGCCATCCATGATCGACAGCGCCCCCTCCAGCCCGCCGGGGAACGACAGGCCGACCTGCTCCATCTCGCTCAGGAAGTCATCGACCACGGCCTTCAGGGTCGCCCGGCTGACGCGGCGCATCTGGCCCATCTGCTGGGCCAGCGCGGTCTGCACCTCTTCGGGCAATGACGTCAGCTTGATCGGCGCGCCTTCGGCCAGCAACAGCCGCACGATGATGGCGGCCTTTTCGCGCGGCCTGATGGCGGGCAGGGGGGGGCTGGGCAGCATCGGCGCGTTGAACGCGTCAGGATTGGTCAGACTGGCCAGCATCGCGGGGTTGAACGCCATCACGCCTCCGATTCTTCAGATGGCGTCAGGGTGCACCGGTCTGGGTTAAGCCCGGATGAAGAGGCGCTTGCTGCGGCGGTGGCGGCGGGGGGCCAGCCCCCCGCACCCCCCGGGATATTTGAGCCTGAATGAAGCGGAAAGCGCGACCTCTTCCCCTTCATCCAGGTTGAAATATCCCACGGGGGTGCGGGGGTGTGAAACCCCCGCTTTTTGCGGCGGGTGCGGGGGTGTGAAACCCCCGCTTTTTGCGGCGGGTGCGGGGGTATGAAACCTCGCTTCGGTCAGGCGCCGAAGACGCGGGCGAAGATCGTGTCGACGTGTTTGGTGTGGTAGGCAAGATCGAATTTCTCTTCGATCTCGGCGGGCGATAGGGCCTTGGTCACCTCCGCGTCGGCGAGGAGTTCGGTCTTGAAATCGGCGCCGTGTTCCCAGACTTTCATCGCGTTGCGCTGGACGAGGCGGTAGCTGTCCTCGCGGCTGACACCGGCTTGTGTCAGGGCGAGAAGAACGCGCTGCGACATGACCAGGCCTTTGAACTTGTTCATATTCTTCAGCATGTTTTCCGGATAGACCACCAGCTTCTCGATGACGCCCGCCAGACGGTGCAGGGCGAAGTCCAGCGTGATCGTGGTGTCGGGGCCGATGGCGCGTTCGACTGAGGAATGGCTGATGTCACGTTCGTGCCAAAGGGCCACATTCTCAAGCGCAGGGGTCACGGCGGACCGCACCAGACGGGCGAGGCCGGTCAGGTTCTCGGTCAGGACCGGGTTGCGCTTGTGGGGCATCGCGGAGGAGCCCTTCTGGCCCGGGGAGAAGAACTCTTCAGCCTCCAGCACTTCGGTACGCTGCATGTGGCGCAGTTCGGTGGCGACGTTTTCGATCGAGGAGGCGATCACCCCCAGCGTGGCAAAGAACATCGCATGGCGGTCGCGGGGGATGACCTGGGTCGAGATCGGCTCGGGTGTCAGGCCCATCATTTTGCACACATGTTCCTCCACCGAGGGGTCGATGTTGGCGAAGGTGCCGACGGCGCCGGAAATTGCCCCGGTCGCCACTTCAGCGCGGGCGTTCAGCAGGCGGGCGCGGCCCCGCGACATTTCGGCGTAAAAGCGGGCGAAGGTCAGGCCCATAGTCGTGGGCTCGGCATGGATGCCATGGCTGCGGCCGATGCGGACGGTGTCCTTATGCTCATAGGCGCGGGTTTTCAGGGCGGCGAGGACCCGGTCAAGGCCGACCAGCAGCAAGTCGGCGGCGCGGCAGAGCTGGATGTTGAAGGTGGTGTCCAGCACGTCGGAGGAAGTCATGCCCTGGTGGACGAAGCGCGCCTCATCGGCGCCGATCAGTTCGCCCAAGTGGGTCAGGAAGGCGATGACGTCGTGCTTGGTGACGGCTTCAATCTCGTCGATCCGCGCCACGTCGAAGGTGGCGTCCTTGGCCTTCCAGACGGCTTCGGCATTGGCTTTCGGGATCGTGCCATTGGCGGCCATGGCGTCGCAGGCATGGGCCTCGATCTGGAACCAGATGTTGAAGCGGCTTTCGGGCGACCAGAGGGCGACCATTTCGGGGCGGGAATAGCGCGGGATCATGGGGCGGCCTTTCGATAAGGGGTTGCGCCCCCTTAATCCGCATGGGGAACGGGTGCAAGATGGTGGGATCACGGGCTTGTCATCTGCAGACCGTCGCGGCGCGGTTAGGCTTTGGGAAACGGAGGGTTTCATGCGGTGGGGATTGGTTTTGGTGATGGTGGCGACCCCGGTCTGGGCTGGGGGCAAGCTGGATGACGCGGGGATTGCGGCCGCGCTGACGGGCAAGGTGCTGGCTTATGACGATGGATCGACCCAAAGCTTCAAGGCGGATGGCGAGACGATCTACACCAAGGGCAAGGACAGCATCGGCCACTGGCGGGTGCAGGCCGGGCGCTATTGCTCGGTCTGGCCGCCTTCGGATCATTGGGCCTGCTATGATGTGACGCAGGACGGCGACACGGTGGACTTTGTCGCCGATGATGGCAGTATCAGTGCGGGGCATCTGACGCCGTAAGGGGAGAGAGATATGGAAGTGGTCAAGGGACGCGAGGTCACCATAACCTTCGACGGGTCACGCTGCGTGCATTCGCGCAACTGCGTGCTCAGCCACCCGGAGGTCTTTGTGCCCAATGTGAAGGGCGACTGGATCTATCCCGATGCGGCGCGGGCCGATGTGGTGCTGTCATTGGGTGTGAACTGCCCCTCGGGTGCGATCCGGGTGGCGCGCAATGACGGCGCGGTCAGTTCGGATGAGGCGCCGTTGGTCAACCTCGTGCGCCTGCGCGAGAACGGTCCTTTGGCGTTTGAGGCCCCCTTGCTGGTGCGTGGCAAGGCGGAACCCACACCCCGCGCCACGCTCTGCCGCTGTGGGGCTTCGGCCAACAAGCCTTATTGCGACGGCAGCCATGTGACGGCGGGCTTCACGGCGTCGGGCGAGGTGGCGGTGAAGGAGTCGGTGGCGCTGGAGGCACGGGGTGGCGTGGTGGATGTCTCGCCGCTGCCGAATGGCCCGCTGAAGGTGACCGGCAATCTGGAGGTCGTCTCGGGCACCGGGCATACGGTGAACCGGGTGACGCAGGCCTTCCTGTGTCGCTGCGGGCAGTCGGCCAACAAGCCCTATTGCGATGGCAGCCACACGGCGGCGGGGTTCATCGCCGACTGAGCCTGTTCCGCGGGGATGGGCAGCCTGCCCATCCCGCGCCGGTGCCATCGGCGGCCTGGCATCTAGCCCAGCAGACGCGGGTCGAAGGGGTACTTCGTCAGGTTCTCGAACCCGGTTTCGGTGATGAGCACCTGATCCTCCAGCTTGATCGAGAAATCGCCGCCTTCGGGGGAGACGAGCGCCTCGACACACAGCGTCATGCCGGGTTCAAGGACGTGATCGAAGCTGCCTTCCACCCAGGAGTCCGGGTAGGGCACATAGGGCCATTCGTCGCACAGGCCGACGCCGTGCATCTTGCAGGAGTATTTGCCCTTCCAATACTGGCCGTCCAACTGGTGCCCGGAATGCACGATGTCGCGGATGCGGGCGCCGGGTTTCAGCAGGTCCATGTTGACGTGGATGTGGTCCAGCGCGTGGTGCATCGCGGAGATCATCGCGTTGGTGGGCCGCGCATCGCCGATCCACCAGGTGCGAGAAATGTCGATGCAGATGCCGTAGGACCCGATCAGGTCGGTATCAAACGCGACGATCTCGTTGTTTTGCACGATCCGCGGGCCGCATTCCTGAAACCACGGGTTGGTGCGCTTGCCAGACGCCAACAGCCGCGTCTCGATCCACTCGCCGCCGCGCTTGATGTTGCCCTTGTGCAGTTCAGCCCAGATCGCATCCTCGGACATGTCGCCCTTCGGGACACCTTCACGGGTGGCCTCTTCCATCTCGAACATGGCGGCTTCGCAGGCGTGGTGGGCGCAGCGCATGGCAAGGATGTCGTCGGGACCCTTGATCGAGCGGGCGCGTTCGGTGACCTCTTCGCCTTCCATCACCTCGAACCCGGCGCGTTCCAGGGCGCGCAGGCCGTGAACCATGATCTTGTCGACGGCCAGTCGGCGGTTGCTGCCAGCATGGGCGCGCATCACCTCATCGACCTGGGCTGCGAAATTCTTCGCATCATTGGCGGAGGTATCCCCTGTCACCGAATAGAAGAATGAGGCCCCCGAGCGCAGTTCCTTGACCAAGGGGTTGAAGGTCACAAGGAAGGGCGAGTTCTTGTATTCCCACATCACCATATGGCCATCGGCACAGATCAGGCAGGCGCGGAACGGGTTGTGGCTGTTCCAAAGCTGCATGTTGGTGGTGTCGGTGGCGTAGCGGATGTTCATCGGATCGTACATCAGCAGGCCGCCATAGCCGCGCGCCACCACGGCATCGACCATCCGGCGCCAGCGGTATTCGCGCATGGTGGCAAGGTTGGGAAGCTGCAGCCCCGCCGCCTCCCATTCGCGGAAGGCCAGTTGGGTCGGCCCGATCTCGATCCGGTCGTTGTCATTGGGGGTGCCGTCCCCCAGCGTCGCCCCGCGCGAGGGGTCAATCTTGCGACGGTCGGAGTAATGGTCTGCCATGGTGCCCTCATGCTTTTCCTCAATGTGGGGCAGGGCGCGCCGGCTTCATTGCCTGCGGCGACAGGTCATGTCGGAAATGGTGGCACGGGGCTTTTCGGCAGGCGGGCGCGGTTGTAGGAACGGTTCATGTCCGATCCCTTGGCCCCGATCCTGCAATCCCACCTGCCCGTCCTGCCGTGGATGGTGCCCGCCCTGTGGCGGCTGCCGGGCATTCAACCGCTGGACCCTGACCGCTGGCTGGAGGTGGACGATGCCTTCGCGGCGCAGTTGGCCGAAAAGGCCCGGCTGATCGACGCGCTTCCGGCGGATGTGCATGTCCTGACCGAGGCGGCGTTACCGGCGGCGGCGGAGCTGCTGGCCGTGGTTGTGGCGCATCTGTCGCGGCGAAGCGACTATGTCGTCTTGCCCGATGCCGTGATCCGTCCGGACGGCGTGCGGGTCTTGCTTGACCCTGACCAGCCGCTGCTGACGTTGGGTCATCTGGTGCAGGAGGATTTCTGCCTGCTGCAAAAGCAGCGCGACGAGCATGTGCTGACGGCCGGGCTTCTGGCCTTCCCGGGCAGCTGGACTCTGGCCGAGAAAGTGGGCCGCCCCTTGACCGCGATCCACGCCCCGGTCGCCCCCTATGACGACCAGATGGCGCGCCGGGTGCAGCGGCTGTTTGACATGATCCGCCCCGAACAGCCCCTGTTCCGGATGAACGCCCTGCTTTACGCCGACCCGACGCTGTATCAGCCCAAATCCGAACACGACACCCGCCCGCGCAGCGGCGAGCGCCGCTTTCTGCGGGCGGAAAAGCAAAGCCTGCTGAAGCTGCCCGAAACCGGGGCCGTGGTCTTTTCGATCCACACCTGGACGGTGCTGGCCTCGACCCTGACGGCCGAGGAGCACGCGGCCCTTGTGGCGGGCGGACACTAGGGGGGTTATGCCCCCACGATGGTCTTGGCCGTGTTGCCCAAGGGAGACTGGGCCAGCCGCACCATGGTGCCCGCCATCGCCGAAACGGTGTGACCGAAGGGGGTCTGGGCAAAGGCAAACAGCGTGCCTGCCACCGACATCAACCGGGCCGACAGGCGCAAATCCTCGCCCGCGACCAGAGAATAGGCCATCACGGCAGCGCCCACCGGCGGATAGACCAGAATGAGCGCGGCGTTGAAACAATGGGCGGTCAGGCGCATCGGGGTGGAATAGACCGGACGCGGCTGCGGTTTTGGCCGCCTGAAGGTCTGGCGCAGGCGCATCTGGATCTCTTCGCGGGTGTGACTGCGCGGCGAGGCGGCGCGCATCTGCACGCGGGCGTGCTGGAAGGGGGCTGGCCGGATCGGCGTGGTCTTGAACAGATCGGTGCGGATCACATGGTCCAGTATGCTGTCCACCGGCGGCAGGCCAGCCGGTTGCGGCAGCATATCCAGACATTGATCGGCCACCTCGGCATCAACGCGGCCATCAATCTCGCGCCAGAGGATGCCGTTTGGCACATGGCGCCGCTGAATCCGCTCGACCAGGCGCGAGCAAAGCGCCTGATGGTTCAGCCTTTCCTTACAATCCGGTCCGGGATGCGGCTGCAGGGGGCCTACGGCCACGGTCAGGCAGGCCTGACGCCCCTCGCGGCCATACTCGGCGCAGGCCAGAAGGATGCGGGTCCCGGCGGTGTCAAAGCAGACGACATCGTCACAGTCCCACTCGATCTCCAGTCCTTCGCCGCGCAAGCGGGTCAAGACGGTCTCCATCTCAGCGACGATTCTCGCGAAATCGAGTGCCTGTTCATTTGGGTACAACAGTTGGGCAATCGTACTGCGCATTGGAATGGTCATGATGTTTCTCCAGTCTTCACGAGGACAACCATGTCGCGAGATTGTGATCGGAAAGGGAAACAACTGCGGTAATTAGAAGAATATTAACCAATGCGGCGGACGGTTTTCGCCACAAAGACAATCGCCGGAATGCCTGCGCCATTGTTTCGGACCGGGCCTAATCCCAGTCGGTCAGATCGCCACCGTTGAGGTGAAACAGCAAGGCCTGCGCCAAACCGACCGGCAGGGCGAGGGTCAGTGCGCCCCAGGCGATCATATGAGACACGCAGCGTTCAAGAAACAGTCGGACCGGGCTGCGGGTCGTTTCTTTCTTGGGCAAATCGAAAACAGGCCGGGCCGGGGGCAGCGCGGCCTCGGGCTGGCTGCGCAGGACGGCGCGGATCGCGACAAGGGTCGGCTCCTCGGCTTGGGTGGGCCGGGGGGGCGGGGCGGGTGGCGCAATTGTGACGGGAGGCTGCAGCGCTGTGCCGCGCAGAACCTCGGTATAGGCAAGCGGTTCGGGCGCGTCAGGCGCTGGGTCCAGAATCAGCCGCGCTGCGGCGACGCGCTTGGCCAGACCCAGAACCGTCCGGCTGACCCCGTCCCTTGAGGGCAAATGCTGCGCGGCCTTGCCCAGTCTTGTCAGGGGCAGCGCAAATCGTCCTGCGGCGATCTGCTCCGCCAAAGCGCCGAGGTGATCCGACGTCGCGCCCAGATGCGGCACCAGCCAGCGCCGGGCCATGACCTGACCCACCCGAAGCCAGGCACGCGGGTCAAACCGTGGCTGCTGGCGCCCGTCCACCCAGATCGGCGGGCGATCCGATTGCGCAGCGCGCGGCTGGTTCGAAGGGCGGGGCATGGCGGGCTCCGAAGCAAAGACATGAACTATTCGCGCAAATTTTCAACGAATTCATGGCTTTCTGACGGCTTTCTCATGTCGGAAGCAAGGCAGAGGCACAGGCGCCGCCCATGCAAAAGGGGCGCCCAAGGGCGCCCCTTCGCACAACTGCCGATCTGATCAGCAGGAGTAGTACATCTGGTACTCGATCGGGTGCGGGGTGTGTTCGAAGGCGTAAACCTCTTCCCACTTCAGGCCCATGTAGGCTTCCAGTTGCTCGCGCGAGAAGACGCCGCCAGCCAGAAGGAAGTCCATGTCCTTTTCAAGCTCTTGCAGAGCTTCACGGAGCGAACCGCAAACCGTCGGGATTTCTGCCAGTTCTTCCGGCGGCAGGTCGTACAGATCCTTGTCCGAAGCCGGACCCGGGTCGATCTTGTTCTTGATGCCGTCCAGGCCGGCCATCAAGAGGGCGGCAAACGCCAGATAGGGATTGGCTGCCGGATCGGGGAAGCGGGCCTCGACGCGCTTGGCTTTGGGCGATTCCGTCCACGGAATCCGGACGCAACCCGAACGGTTGCGGGCCGAGAACGCGCGCAGAACCGGGGCTTCGAAGCCGGGGATCAGGCGCTTGTAGCTGTTGGTCGACGGGTTGGTGATCGCGTTCAGCGCCTTGGCATGGATCAGGATGCCGCCGATGAACCACAGGGCTTCCTGCGAAAGGTCCGCGTACTTGTCGCCCGCGAAGAGCGGCTTGCCGTCCTTCCAGATCGACATGTTGACGTGCATCCCCGAGCCGTTGTCGCCCTTCATGGGCTTGGGCATGAAGGTCACGGTCTTGCCGTAGGCGGCCGCGACGTTGTGGATGACGTACTTGTACTTCTGGATGTTGTCGGCCTGTTCGACCAGACCACCGAAGATCATGCCGAGTTCGTGCTGCGCGGTGGCGACCTCGTGGTGGTGCTTGTCCACGCGGATGCCCATGCGCTTCATGGTCGACAGCATTTCCGAGCGCAGGTCTTGTGCGGCGTCAATCGGGTTGACCGGGAAATAGCCGCCCTTGAAGCCGGCGCGGTGCGCCAGGTTGCCGCCTTCGAACACGGCATCCGTGTTCCAGGCTGCGTCTTCCGAGTCGATCTGGAAGGACACCTTGTTCGGGCTGATCTGATAGCGGACGTCGTCGAAGATGAAGAATTCAGCTTCCGGCCCGAAGAAGGCGGTGTCGCCGATCCCCGAGGACTTCAGGTACGCTTCGGCCTTGATCGCGATCTGGCGCGGGCAGCGGTCATAGGCTTCGCCGGTGTCCGGCTCGACCACGTTGCAATGCACGCAAAGCGTCTTTTCGGCGTAGAACGGGTCCATGTAGACCGAGGCCGCGTCGGGCATCAGCTTCATGTCGGACTGGTCGATCGACTTCCAGCCAGCAATCGAGGAGCCGTCGAACATGAAGCCTTCTTCGAAGAAGTCTTCGTCCACAAGGTCAGCCACCAGCGTCACGTGCTGCAGTTTGCCTTTGGGGTCGGTAAAGCGGATGTCGACGTATTCAACGTCTTCGTCCTTGATCAGTTTCAGAGCCTTCGCAACTGCGCTCATCATGCTGCCTTTCGGGTTGAGGTTTAGGTGGTTCAGGTGCCGGGCCCCGAAAGGCCCGGAATTCAAAGGGCCGGATCAGATGGCGTCGTCGCCCGACTCGCCCGTGCGGATGCGGATCGCCTGTTCAACGGTCGAGACGAAAATCTTGCCGTCACCGATCTTGTCGGTCCGCGCCGCCGAAATGATCGCAGCGATGGCCGCATCGACCATGTCATCGCTCAACACGACCTCGATCTTCACCTTTGGCAGAAAATCCACGACATATTCGGCGCCACGATAGAGTTCCGTGTGGCCTTTTTGACGGCCAAAGCCCTTGACCTCGGTCACGGACAAACCCTGGATGCCAGCCTCTTGCAGCGCCTCTTTGACTTCATCAAGTTTGAAGGGCTTGATGATGGCCTCAATCTTCTTCATGCGACTCCCCCCACGGGCCTGGTAGCTTGCGCGTCTTCCGTCCCTGCCGTCTGACCACTTCCTGACTGCAGGGACAATTGACAAGGGTCGGGCTGCGGCGTTGAGGCGCGGGAATCTGCCGGGGACGGCTAATAAATGGGCTTTTACGCGTAAAAAGTAATCAGTTTGAAAACAGGGAAGCGCGAAAAATGACCGAACTGCTGACAGCCGCCCAAATGCGCGCCATTGAGGCCGCAGCCATCGCCTCGGGTAAGGTGACTGGGCTGGAGTTGATGGAGCGTGCCGGAAAGGGCGTGGTGGAGGCGGTGTTTGCCGAATGGCCGGAATTGCGGGCGGGAAACTTTCGGGCGGTGGTGCTGTGCGGTCCGGGCAACAACGGCGGCGACGGGTATGTGGTGGCGCGTTTGCTGAAGGAATGGGGCTGGGAGGTAGAGGTCTTTGCCCTTGCCCCATCCACGACACCGGATGCGCGCCAGATGCGCACGGCCTGGACGGGTCCGGTGCAGGATTTCGACGCCTTGACATGGGAGGTTTTTGCCAAGGCTCCAGTGGTGTTTGATGCGATCTTCGGCACCGGCCTGGCGCGCCCGATTGCCCCGGGCGTGTGGGGCGCCCTGGAGATGGCCCACCCGACCTGCAAGGTCGTCGCCATTGATCTGCCCTCCGGCATCTGTTCGGACAGCGGGCGCCATCTGGCCGAGCGCGAGGCGAACGAATGGCCGGTCGATCTGACCGTGACCTTTGGAGCGGCCAAGCTGGGCCATCATCTGGCCGAAGGGGCTGCGATGTGCGGCAGGCTGCGGGTCGTTCCGATCGGCGTGGAGGATCGGCTTGCGGACCTTGCCCGCCGCGATGCGGCGGTGGTCGACCTCGTGGGCGCGCCGTCGGGATTGGGAAAGCGGCTGGGCCATAAATTCGGCTATGGCCATGCCCTTGTCCTTTCAGGCCAGCCGGGCCATGGCGGCGCGGCGCGGATGACGACGCGGGGCGCCTTGCGGGTTGGGGCGGGTCTGGTGACGCTGGCCTGTTCTCCCGATGCTTTGGCCGAGAATGCCGCCCGACTGGATGCCATCATGCTGAAAACCGTGACGGATGGGGCAGGGCTGACGGCGCTCCTGACCGACGGCCGCATCAACGCCCTGTGCCTTGGGCCGGGACTTGGGTTGGACGGGCGGGCGGCTGACCTGGTCCGCGCGGCACTTGGCCGGGACGTCGGGGTGAAACCCCGACCTACAGTGCTGGACGCCGATGCGCTGACCTTGATCTCGCGCGATGCGGTGCTGTTTGCAGCGCTGCATCCGGCTTGCGTTCTGACCCCGCATGGCGGCGAATTCGTCCGCCTGTTCCCCGACATCGCGGCAAGGCTGGCGGCGCCTGCCGCCAAAGGCCCTGCCTATTCCAAGGTCGATGCGACGCGTGAGGCCGCAGCCCGCGCGGGCTGCGTGGTCCTCTTCAAGGGTGCCGACACCGTCATAGCCTCGCCGGACGGCACCTGCGCCATCAACTCCGCCGCTTATGACCGTGCCGCCCCCTGGCTGGCAACCGCAGGCTCAGGAGATGTTCTGGCCGGCTTCATCACCGGCCTCCTCGCCCGCGGCCTTGCGCCACAACAGGCGGCAGAAACCGGTGCCTGGCTGCATGTCGCAGCCGCGCGCAGCTTTGGGCCGGGCCTGATTGCCGAAGATCTGCCGGACGAACTGCCCAAAGTCTTCCGCCAGTTGGGCCTTTGACTCGCTACCCGCCGTGCGGCTCTGGCCTCGCGGAAGCAAAAGTGCCCGGGGCGCCGTGGCTTTCATCCAGGTCCAAATATCCCACGGGGGTGCGGGGGTGTGAAACCCCCGCCGCGCGATGGCAAAGGATCCGCCCGCGGTTGGTACGGCCCCAGGCGCGGGCGGCACCGTCAGGCGCGAACCGTCTCACCCTCGCAGGCAAGTTCCAGACTGCCGGCATAGATCACGGCCGGTTCCGCGAAGGTCAGCTTGAACAGCCGCGCTTCGGTCAGCACGGCGGCCGTGATATAGGCGCCATCGGTCAGGCAGGCGGCACGCACCACGGCTTGGGTGGCACCAAACAGCGTCTTGGCCCGCCAGTCGCGCAGCACGAGGGGCTGGGCTGCGGCCACAGTCACGCCCTCATGCGGTTTTCCGACGCCCAGCGTGTCCGGCGCGATCCGCACCACCCGGGCATTGCGGACCACGCTCACCTCGATCCCCGTCAGCCGGCGCGCGCCGTCGCGGGTGACCAGACGGTCGCCAAGTGAGAGATATTCCACCGGCAATGCCCCCTCCAGCGTCAGCACCGAAGTGCCGGTCAGAACGCCGAGGATGGTTTCCCGGCCCAAATGCCCCAGGGTCTGGGCAAGCGGCGCCTTGGCAAAACGGGTGGGTGTCATCGCGGCTTCCCTTGTCCAGCAGGTCCAGTGGCCTTCGCCGCCCTTGTTTTCCTGATAAATATGGCAAGATTCGGTTAATGCCGCGCCGGAACGGCGACAAATCCGCAGTTCGATGCAGAAAGGCCGCAGCCTTATTTTCCCCTCGCATCCCGTCGCAGCCTTTGTTAGAAGGGCGCGGATTTTGCCAGAGACGCGCTGGCCCCTTTGCGGGGACCGGTGCCGATTTGGCTTAATGCGGGTGTGGCGAAACTGGCAGACGCACCAGATTTAGGTTCTGGCGCCGCGAGGCGTGGGGGTTCAAGTCCCTTCACCCGCACCAGATAGGGATGAGAAGGACAAAAGAATGCAGGTCACCGAGACCCTCAAGGACGGCTTGAAGCGCGGCTACACCATCACGGTGACGGCAGCGGAACTTGACGTCAAGGTCAACGAAAAGCTGGTCGAGGCGCAGCCCGACGTCGAAATCAAGGGCTTCCGCAAGGGTAAAGTCCCGATGGCGATCCTCAAGAAGCAATTCGGCCAGCGTATCCTGGGCGATGCGATGCAGGAAGCCATCGATGCGGCGATGAAGGATCACTTCGACGCCACGGGCGACCGTCCGGCCTTGCAGCCCGACGTCAAGATGGTGGGCGGCGAAAGCTGGAAGGAAGGTCAGGACGTCGTGGTCGAGATGACATACGAAGCCCTGCCGCCGATTCCGGAGCTGGATGCCTCCAGCATCACGCTGGACCGTCTGGCCGTGAAGGCTGACGAAGCTTCGGTGGATGAAGCGCTGAAGAACCTTGCCGCCTCCTCGCAGACCTTCTCGGACCGCGCTGCGGGCGAAGCGGCTGCCGATGGCGACCAAGTCACCATCGACTTCAAGGGCTCGGTCGATGGCGTGGCCTTCGACGGCGGCGCTGGCGAGGATTATCCGCTGGTTCTGGGCTCGAACTCCTTCATTCCGGGGTTTGAAGCGCAACTGGTCGGTGCCAAGGCAGGCGACGACGTCAGCGTCAACGTGACCTTCCCGGCCACCTATGGCGCGGCGCATCTGGCTGGCAAGGCTGCGGTGTTCGCGTGCACCGTCAAGGCCGTCAAGGCTCCGGTTGCTGCGGAACTGGATGACGAACTGGCCAAGAAGTACGGCGCCGAAGATCTCGCCGCCCTCAAGGGTCAGATCTCCGAGCGTTTGGAATCGGAATATCGTGGTGCGGCCCGTGCCGTGCTGAAGCGGGCGCTGCTGGATCAACTGGACACGCTGGTCAAGTTCGACCTGCCGGCCACGCTGGTCGAGGCGGAAGCCAACCAGATCGCCCACCAGCTGTACCACGAAGAGCACCCGGACGATCACAACCACAGCCACGGCGCGATCGAAACCACCGACGAGCACAAGACCCTCGCAGAGCGCCGCGTCCGTCTTGGACTGCTGTTGGCTGAAATCGGCCGCAAGGCTGAAGTCACCGTGACCGATCAGGAAATGACGCAAGCCGTGCTGAACGCCGCCCGTCAATACCCGGGCCAGGAACGCGCCTACTTCGAATTTGTCCAGAAGAACCAGCAAGTGCAGCAACAGCTGCGCGCGCCGATCTTCGAAGACAAGGTTGTCGACCACATCGTGGCGGCTGCCAAGGTGACCGACAAGGAAGTCTCCAAGGAAGACCTGCAAAAGCTGGTCGAAGCCCTGGACGAGATGTAAGCACGTCCCTTCGGCAACAGATCATGGGGGCTGCGACGGATCGTCGCGGCCCCTTTTTCATTCTGGACTTTGCGATGAATTGATTTTCCTATGGGGTTGAGGCTTGGGCCTCACACTCCCCTCAACATGACCTGACGACGACCCTGCATTGTGCGGGGCCGAAACTCTGGGAAAGGATGCCATGGACCTTGTCGCCAAGGCCCGCGATTTCGCGCGGGAAAAACACGCCGGACAGACCCGCAAAGGGGCGGCCCGTGAACCCTATGAAGCGCATCTGGCCGAGGTGGCTGCGTTGGTCGCGGGCTTTGGCGCAGCCCCCGAGGTGGTCGCTGCCGCCTGGCTGCATGACACGGTGGAGGATTGCGCGGTGCCAGCCGCCGAAATCGCCGCCCGTTTCGGCCCCCTGGTGGCGCAGATCGTTGCTGAAGTGACCGACGACAAGGCGGCGCGCAAGCGGATGCAGGTGGTCAATGCGCCGAAGAAATCGCCCGGCGGGGCGCTGGTGAAGATCTGCGACAAGCTGTCGAACATCCGTGCCGTGGCCGACAGCCCTGCCGAGGACTGGACGCTGGAGCGGCAGGCTGAATACCTGCGTTGGTCGGCCGAAGTGGTGGCAGGCTTGCCTGACGCCGCCGATGTGGCCCGTCCGGCCTTTGCCGCCGAATTGGCACGCGCGCGTCAACGGGTGGCGGGTCGCGGCCGGATCTGACCGCGCAGGAAAGCCGAGCACCGGGGTTCGAGGCTGAAAATACCGCTTTTCGCCAGCCGGTTTTTGGCCGAATATTGGTGTATGTCAGATCGCCTCATCAACCTCTTGGCTGCCGCGTTGGTGCTTGTGCTTGGCCTGACGCTTCTGGTGCTTGGACATCCGGGCTGGGGCCTGCTGGCGCTGTACCTTGGCGGCCTTGCGATCTGGCTATATCATCGGTACCGCGCCAAAGGCCCCGACATTGCCCGGCTGAAGGTGGACCGCGTCGGAGAAGACTTCGACAGCTTTTTCGAGCGTCTGAACCGCCCGGATTACGACCGCAGGATGGTCTGGCAGGTTTACACCGCGGTCCGGTCGATGGCGGGACTGGATGTCGCGGATATCGCCCTGCGGCCCTATGACGATCTGGTGCGCGATCTGAAGATCGATCCCGATGATCTGGGTGATGCCTTGTGGAACGGACTCAAGGGGCCGCTGGGGTTGGCCGACACTGCACGGGCCAATCCGCACAGCCATCGCCGCAACACTGTGGGCGGTTTGATCGACTTCATCGCCAGCCAGCCAAAGGCGCGCGCTCAGGCCTTGGCTGCGACGGCACCCTCCACCCCTTCGGCGCGCAGGACATAGGTGCCGGCGGCGATGATGACGGCGATGCCCAGCCAGCCGAGCGGATCGGGCAACTGGTGCCAGACCAGCCAGCCCCACAGGATGCCCCAGAAGGCAAAGGAAAACTCGAACGGGGCGACAACCGAGGACAGGCCGATCCGGTAGGCCTGCGTCAACAGCGTCAGGCCCACGGCAGCAATCGGCCCGCAGGCGCACATCAGCAGGGCGTCATAGGCGGTGGGCATCGCCCAGCCCCGGGTCAGGAAGGCCAGACTGGGGTGCAGCGCCTGAGCATGTGCACCATTGCCATAGACCGCTGACAGGGCAAGGCTGCACAGCAGGAACGCATTGTTGCCCCAGAAGGCCATCGCGGCGGCGCTGTCCTTGCTGCCCATGGTGCGCGCCATGATCATCGACAGCGCATAGGCAAAACCGCAGAAGATCGGCAGCAGGGCGGCCCAGTCAAACAGCGCCCCACCGGGGCGCACCATGATCACCACGCCGGCAAATCCGATCGCCACCGCCAGCCAGCGCTTTGACGAGACATGCTCGCGCAGCATCACCACCGACAGAATGACGATGATCAGGGGGGCGGTGAAGTACAGGGCCACCGTCGTGGCCATCGGCAGGGCGGCCAGCGCCAGATAATAAGCGGTGTAGGCCAGAAAGTTGAGCACGCCACGCGCCAGCATCGCAGGCCAGCCGCGGCTGACCAGACTGGCAAGACCGCCGTCAAATCCCCAGGTGATCGCCAGCATGAAGGGGATGGCGGTCAACGAGCGCAGCACCATCGCCTCGGACAGGGGAAAGCTGCCGGACAAGAGTTTCAGGATCAAATCCTGAACCGAAAACACCGCAATCCCGGCACAAAGGCACAGGATCGCACGGAAATTGGCGGGGGCGGGGGATGTCGACATGACCACAGGCTAGCCGAGCCATGTCAGGGGATTCTGCCTCAATAGCGACCCGTCAGGCCGCAGTTGACCCTTTCACAGGATCAGGAAATCGGAAGCTGTCAGCGACACGGCGCCGGTAAAATGGGCGTAGATATAGCTGCCACCGGCGGGGGTGTCACCGTTGGGGTCCCAGGTCAGGTCGGTGGTATCGGTCGTGGCAGCGTAGGTCAGGACAAACTGCGCCTGCGCGCCGCTGGCCGCGCCATAGGACAGTTGTGACGGATCAAGATGGCCTGCGGCCGGACCGGCTTGCAGATAGATGCCCGCAAAGCGCAACTGATCGGTGCCGGTCTCGAAATCGGTGATCGTGGCCACGCCGGTTTGGGCCAGGGTGAACAGAAAGCGGTCATGCCCCGCGCCGCCCGTGATCGTATCCGCGCCGGTGAAGAGGCGGATGCGGTCATCGCCCGCACCGCCGAAGATCAGATCGTCGCCCGCACCGCCGCCGATAAAGTCATTGCCATCGCCCCCGCTGAGCGTGTCATTGCCGGCACCGCCATAAAGCCGGTCCTTGCCCGCCTCGCCCGTCAGGGAATCCGCGCCGTTCTGGCCGTTGAGCGTATCATTGCCATCAAAGCCCGCCGCAGTGTCAGAGCCGCCCGCGCCGAAGAACAGGTCATCCCCGGCCCCAAGGCCCACGATATCGTCATGGCGCCCGCCATGCGCCTCGTAACGCTCGAATCCCTGGATCTGCGAGCCCTGGCCGTCGTCCACGGTGCCATCGGTGCGGTCATAGATGAAATACAGGCTGGAGGTGCCGCTGTTGACAACCAGAAGGTCAGTGCCGTCGCCGCCCTGCAGGGTAGAGGCGCCATGCGTCACATAACCCACATAATCGTCGCCTGCGCCCGCCTCGACCAGATTGCCGCTGCCGTTCACCACGATGTGGTCGGCCTTGTCGCCCGCAAAGATCGCGGAAGTGCCGCCATAGGCCAGAACATTCAGCCGCTCGAAGGAGTCGAAGGTCACGTCCGGGAAAGCGCCGTGCCCGTCAATGGTCCCGTTGTTGAGGTCCACAAACAGCGGTTCGGGTCCCGAGGCCAGCAGGATCAGCGTGTCAATGCCATCGCCGCCATAGGCATGGCCATGCGCGTTGCCGAAGATCGCCACCACGTCATCGCCCGCCCCGCCATACCCGGTGCTTTCGCCGTCATAGCTTTGGTCGTTGACGATGATCCAGTCGTTGCCCGCGCCGCCAAAAAGCTGATCGGTGTCACCGCCCGATTGCAGCTTGTCATCGCCGCCCTCGCCATAGATCAGATCATTGCCGAAATCGCCCAGAAGACTGTCATTGCCCTCACCGCCGTAAAGGGTGTCGTTGCCGGCTTGCGCATAGACGGTGTCATCGCCGCCATAGGCGTTGATCAGATCATCGCCTTGGGTCCCGGCGAGGGTTTCGGGATCAGGGGAACCGGTCACGATGGACATCAAGGAACCTCATCAAGGGCGCGGTCCAATGGCGCAGGGTGCCTTCAGTCGACGGCGCGAATTTCAGAAGAAAATCAGGGCATTGCGGCGGAAGCTTCAGGCCGGCGCATCCAACGATGCACAACTTTCCGTGATCAGGGTACCAGAAATCAACCGCTGAGGCAATTCAGTTGACCGGATGCCGGGATGACCGCAAGGCAAAAGCAAAACCGCGCAGGGGGTGCCCTGCGCGGTTTCATGGAATGTTCAGCCCCGAAGGCCTGCCGGTTTAGCGGGCGTCGCGCGGGTCGAAGTCGTTGGCGGCACCGATATCGTCGAACAGTTCGGCGATTTCGAATTCCGCAGCGGCTTCGGCTTCGGCGGCCAGTTCCTGGATCGACTTGCCGGCTGCTTGCAGCGAGGCTTCTTCGATCGAACGGGCGACGTTCAGCTTGACCTTGATCACGACTTCCGGGTGCAGCGTGACGCTGACCGTGTGCATGCCCAGTTCCTTGATCGGACGGTCCAGAACGACCTGACCACGGTTGACTTGGAAGCCGGCATCGGTGGCAGCTTCGGCGGCGTCGCGGGTGGTGACCGAACCGTAAAGCGCGCCGGCGTCCGATGCCGAGCGAATCACGGTGAAGATCTGACCATCCAGCTTGGCGCCGACGACTTCGGCTTCCTTCTTAGTCTCAAGGTTATGCGCCTCAAGATGGGCTTTCTTGACTTCGAACGACTTCACGTTCGAGGCCGATGCGCGCAGCGCCTTGCCTTGCGGCAGGAGGTAGTTGCGGGCAAAGCCGTCCTTGACGGTGACGACTTCACCCATCTGGCCCAGCTTGGCAACGCGTTGAAGGAGAATAACTTGCATGTCTATTCCCTCACTTCACGGCATAGGGCAGCAGGGCGAGGAAGCGGGCGCGCTTGATGGCAGTTGCCAGCTCGCGTTGCTTCTTGGCCGACACTGCGGTGATGCGGGACGGAACGATCTTGCCACGCTCGGAGATGTAGCGTTGCAGCAAGCGCGTGTCTTTGTAGTCGATTGCCGGAGCATTGTCGCCCGAGAAGGGGCAGACTTTGCGGCGACGGAAAAACGGTTTGTTCGCCATGATTTAGCGTCCTTTCCTAAGCCTGAAGATCAACGACGCGGGGCGGAGGAGCGGTCACCGCCCCGATCGCCACCAAAGCCGCCCGAACGCTCGCGATCGCCGCCGCCGAAGCCGCCACGATCCCCACGGTCGCCGCCGAACGAACGCTCACGACGTTCGCCGCCGCCGAAACCACCCTCGGGGCGGTCACCGCGATCACGCTCGTCACGCTTTTGCATCTGGATCGACGGACCTTCGACATGGGCGTCGACCTTGATGGTCAGAACGCGCATGACGTCGTCATGCAGGCCCATCAGACGCTCCATTTCCTGAATGGCCGACGACGGTGCGTTCGACTTCAGGAAGGCGTAGTGGCCCTTGCGGTTCTTGTTGATCTTGTAGGCCATCGTCTTGACGCCCCAGTATTCGCGTTCAACGATGGCACCACCGTTATCTGCGACGACCGTGGCGAAGTGCTCGATCAGCCCTTCGGCCTGCGCAGAGGACAAGTCCTGACGCGCAATGAAGACATGCTCGTAAAGCGGCATGTAAGCTCCGATTTTTCAAGGCGCATTTCATAGGACGGGCAAAACACTTTCCACGGCCCGTCCACGAGAGGCTACGCCGGTTCATGGGATTGCGGAAAGATGGGGGTCTTTAGACGGGAACGGGCTGCGATGCAAGGGCCGCCGCCTCCGCTTGAGAAACCCTTGCGGATATTTGGGCCAGGGTGAAAGGGCTGGTTCCGGGTGTAGGGGCGAAATTCGCCATTAAGGTGAGTGAGTGGGCCGAGGTGGCGACCCTGTCCAAAGCCATCCGGGGAATACTGAAGGAATCGCTTTACTATTGTGGCTTCGGACATTACTAAAGCATATGCTTAACCATCCGGACCGTCTTACCCCGATCTTTCAGGCCCTTGCGGACCCCACGCGCCGCGCCATCGTCGAGCGGTTGAGTGTGGGGCCCGCCTCGATCGGCCAACTGGCCGAACCGATGCCGATGTCTTTGGCGGCCGTCCTGCAGCACGTCCAGGTGCTGGAGCAGGCGCGGCTGATCACCTCGCGCAAGGAGGGGCGGGTGCGGATCTGCCGGATTGACGCCTTGGCGCTACAGGTGCTGGCGGACTGGCTCAGCCAGCGTCGCCGTCAGTGGGACGGACTGTTCGACCGATTGGCAGAGGTGCTGGACGCCGACGACGCAAGCGCAACTTCACCGAAAGGGAGTGAACCATGACCCGACCCTCCTCTACCGCAGGAAGTTTCACGATCAACCGCCATTTCGACCACACGGCCGAAAAGGTCTTTGCAGCCTTCAGCAAGCCGGAGATCAAGTCGAAATGGTTTGATGGCCCGGACGGCTGCGAGCATCTGGAGCGCAGTCTGGATGTCAGGAGCGGCGGCTCGGAGGTGCTCAAAGTCAAGTGGCCGACCAATGCCACCATCCATTCCGGCCTGATCACCCACTTTGTCGCCTGCTATCATCAGGTGACGCCGAACAGGCGCATGGTCTATTCTTATGACCTGACGATCGGCGGCACACATAATTCGACCTCTTTGGCGATTGTCGAACTGACGGCCACGGCGACGGGCACCGATATGGTCTTCACCGAATTCGTGGCTTGGCATGATGGGTCTGACCCCGCCAAGGGTCTGCCGTCGCGCGAGCATGGCACCAACTGGGGCTTTGACAAACTGGTCGAGGTGTTGGCCGGCAAGAAGGCGGACGAGTCACGCGGGCCGCTTCTGCAAACCCACTGAGGCCTTCTGCCACGCGGACCTTAGCGGGCCGAGTCGGGCAGGCCGAAGATCTTGTCGAAGGCGAGGGTGAAGGCCCAGGCATAGACAAGGAAGACGCCGATCAGCACGGCCTCATAAGCAAATGCAGCCTGGATCGTGGCATTCAGCCACCACGCGGTGGCGGGCAGCAGGATCAGCACGAGGCCGCCTTCGAACAGACAGGCATGCACGATGCGGCGCAGCGTCGAGCGGCCGCGGGTCGACTGGCGTGCCTCCCAGGCCTCGAACAGCGAATTGAAGATCAGCGACCACAGCAAGGCGATGCAGGCGCCGAAGGCCGACAGCGAGAGGGATTTCGTGGCCCCGGCATCCGACATCAGCGTCAGGGCGCAGCCTCCAACGACGATGCCGCCAGCCTCGAAGGCAATGGCGTAGACGATCTTGCGGATGGTCGGGCGCATGGAATCCTCGGTTTGGCGGCAGAATGCAGGTCCGGGCGTTGCGCGCAAGGGCGGCTTTGGGTAAGCCCTTGATAAAATCAGGGAGGGCCAGATGAGCCGCGCATATGTGTTTCCGGGGCAGGGCGCCCAAGCAATCGGAATGGGCAAGGCTTTGGCTGAGGCCTATCCGGCCGCCAAGGCGGTCTTTGACGAGGTGGACGACGCCTTGGGAGAGAAGCTGTCCACCCTGATCTGGGCCGGTGACATCGAGACGCTGACCCTGACGGCCAATGCGCAGCCGGCGCTGATGGCGACCTCGATTGCCGCGCTGCGGGCCTTGGAGACGGAAGGTCTGGGCATCGGCAACGTCGCCTTTGTGGCGGGGCATTCCTTGGGAGAGTATTCGGCCTTGTGCGCGGCGGGGGCTTTGGGGCTGGCCGATACGGCGCGGTTGCTGCGCATCCGGGGCCGGGCGATGCAGGAGGCGGTGCCGGTGGGTGTCGGCGCCATGGCCGCCCTGCTGGGGCTTGACTTCGCAAAGGCCACCGAAGTGGCGGCAGAGGCCGCGCAGGGCGAGGTCTGTCAGGCGGCCAATGACAATGATCCCGCACAGGTCGTCGTCTCGGGTCACAGGGGGGCTGTGGAGCGGGCCTTGACGATTGCCAAGGAGAAGGGCGCCAAACGGGCGATCCTGCTGCCGGTCTCGGCACCCTTCCATTGTGCGCTGATGGGGCCTGCGGCCGAAGTGATGGCGCGGGCATTGGCCGAGGTGAGGATTGCCGCTCCGGTGGTGCCGGTGGTGGCCAATGTGCGGGCCGAGGCGGTCAGCGACCCGGATCTGATCCGTCTGTTGCTGGTCGAGCAGGTCACCGGATCGGTCCGCTGGCGGGAATCCGTGCTGTGGATGGAAGTTGCAGGCGTCACCGAGTTCTGGGAGATTGGCGCAGGCAAGGCCTTGTCGGGGATGATCAAGCGGATCGCCTCGGGTGCTGTGACGCGCGCGGTGGGGACGCCGGAGGATGTTGTGGCGGCCAAGGGCTGACGGCATCCGGGGTCGGCAAGCCGGGGGGGCGTACCCGCCGTTGCGCCAAAGAGCGGGGGTTTCACACCCCCGCGCCCCCGTGGGATACTTGTGAACAAATGAAATCGGGCGAGAAGCCTTGGGAGAATGGTCATGTTCGACTTGACTGGGAAATCGGCGCTGATCACGGGCGCTTCGGGCGGCATCGGGGCAGAAATCGCGCGTGTGCTGCATGGCGCGGGGGCCACTGTGGCGCTGTCGGGCACGCGGGTGGAGCCTTTGGAGGCGCTGGCGGCGGAACTGGGCAGCCGGGTTCATGTGCTGCCCTGCAATCTGGGCGATGCGGCCGCGGTTGAGGCTTTGCCCAAGGCGGCGATTGCGGCGATGGGTTCGGTCGATATTCTGGTCAACAACGCCGGGGTGACCAAGGACAACCTGTTCATGCGCATGTCGGATGACGAATGGCAGACGGTGTTGGACATCAACCTGACCTCGACCTTCCGGCTCTGCCGGGGTGTTTTGCGCGGCATGATGAAGGCGCGCTGGGGGCGGATCGTCAATATCTCGTCTGTCGTCGGCACCACCGGCAATCCGGGGCAGGGCAACTATGCAGCCTCCAAGGCCGGGATGGTGGGCATGTCCAAAAGCCTTGCATCCGAGGTCGCGAGCCGCAACATCACCGTCAACTGCGTGGCACCGGGCTTCATTGCCACGGCCATGACCGACAAACTGAATGACGAGCAGAAGGCGCGAATCCTGACCGCGATTCCCGCCGGTCGCATGGGGACGCCGTCCGAGATTGCGGCGGCGGTTCTGTACCTGGCCTCACCGCAAGCGGGCTATGTCACCGGGGCCACGCTGCATGTCAACGGCGGCATGGCGATGATCTGACGCGGCCTGCGCCTGCGACCGATGCGCATTGGAAACAGTTTGCCTTGTTCTGTGACCCTTGCTATAGGCGCGGCAGGATTTACCGGGTAATCTCGCCCGGAGCCCCGCACCGGGGAGCCCGATCCGGGTACAACGCCCCTTGGGGTACAGCTAACGGGGGCAACCCCAACGACAGAGGAATTATTATGAGCGACATCGCTGATCGCGTTAAGAAGATCGTCGTCGAGCATCTTGGCGTCGAAGCCGACAAGGTGACCGAGAACGCCTCGTTCATCGACGATCTGGGGGCGGACAGCCTCGACACCGTTGAATTGGTCATGGCTTTCGAAGAAGAATTCGGGATCGAAATCCCGGATGACGCGGCAGAAACCATCCAGACCTTCGGCGACGCGGTGGGGTTCATCACCAAGGCTTCCTGATCCGTCCTGCTGGCCGGTACGGAAAAGGGCACCCGACCGGGTGCCCTTTTGCATTTTGGCCGCCACATCGCGGTGGGCTTTGCCAACTGTCAAGCCGTCGACCGTGGGCGGAGTGATGCTCAAGCCGCCGTCTTTGCCATTGCCAGCCGCTGCCGTTGCGGCAATCCTGTTCGCCAGAGCGGGAGGACCTAATGGCAAATCTGGGTGAGATGTTCGGTGCCAATGGATCGGGCAGTTTCTTTGGCCTGCCGGAATGTCTCGACCTGTCCCGGGTGGATGCCGATATCGTGCTGATCGGGGCTTCGGGCTGTACGCCCTATGCCTCGTCCGGGTTTTACTGCGCCACCGGGCCACAGGCGATCCGCGCCGCCGGGGTGGCCTATGGGGCCGCCTTCAAGCACATGAATTTCGATCTGGGCGGTCCGGTGCTGCCCGAAGGCGTGGTGGCTGTCGACGCCGGCGATCTGCCGCAGGACCCCGAGGATGCGGCGGGCAACCGGGCGCGGATCTTTGGCGCTGTCAGTCAGGTGCTGGATGCCGGTGCCGTGCCAGTGCTGATTGGCGGCGACGACAGCCTGCCGATCCCCATGCTGGAGGCCTTTGGCGCCCGGGGCCGCAGCTTTACCGTCCTGCAGATCGACGCCCATATCGACTGGCGTGACGAGGTACAGGGCGAAACTCTTGGCCTGTCCTCGACCATGCGGCGGGCGTCGGAGATGGAGCATATCGGTCAGATCATCCAGCTGGGCCAGCGCGGACTGGGCTCGGCCCGGGTCAGCGACATGGAGGATGCGCTGGACTGGGGGGTGGAGTTCGTGCCGGCTGGCGAGGTGGCGCGGTTTGGCGTGGGCCGCGCGGTGGATGCGATCCCCGAGGGGGCAGAGGTGATCATCTGCCTTGACGTCGATGCGCTGGACCCCGCCATCATGCCCGCCGTGATCGGGCGCACCGCAGGCGGCCTGACCTATTGGCAATTGCTGGAGCTGATCGGCGGCGTGGCCGAAAAGGCCCATATTGCGGGCTTCGACATGGTGGAACTGATGCCAGAGCGGGACATTGACGGTCAGGGCGCGTTGCTGGCGGCGCAGATCCTTGCCTCGGTCCTTGGGGTGATTGCCCGGCAAAGGGGGTAGTCCGGTCTAACGGGCGGGGTCCTTGGCCGTGCTGGGTCGGTTGACCGGGTCAAGCCAAAGCCGGCCTTCGGCATAACCGCCGCGGATCAGAAGCCCCGGCGTCTGGACCTCGGGGTAGGTTTCGGCCCAGTCGCGGTACCGGTCGTTGGTGACGATGGGCGCGTCAAGGTCGCGGGCGGTGGCCAGCACGACCGGATCGGCGGGCGTGCCCTTGGGCACCACCAACACACGGTCGACCGGCAGGCCCAGATGGGCGGCCATTTCGGCATCATCCCGGTAGCGGGTACCGATCTTGTATCCCACCGTTGCATCGAAGACCACACCGGGGCGGAAGCCCTGCGCGGTCAAATGCTCGATCACCTGCCGCACGCTGGCGATCTGCGGTGTGTTGTCCTTCCAGTACAGCACGTTGGAGCCGTCAACCACGATGGCGCGGCCGATCTTGCGGCGGGCGGCTGATGGCTTGCGCCGCTGGAGGGCGGCGGCCAGCAGGATCAGGCTTGCCAGCAGACCGGGCAGCGCCAGCAGGATCAACTGCGCATGGCCCGGCACCCAAAGCCAGACGGCGAAGGCGGCGAGCGCGGTGGTCAAAAGAACGAGCGGCATCAACATGACGCAACCCTAACGGGTCCGATTTGTCTTGAGAAGGGCGTGGCACCGCCTTTGCCGCTCTTGGCAAGCGGCGCGCATCGGGCCACGATGGCGCAAGACCACAGCACGGGGACGCCATCATGACATGGGAAGCCTATCTGGACCGGGCGCAACAGCGCTTCATCGACGAGTTGGTGGATTTCGTCAGCATCCCCTCGGTCTCGGCCATCCCGGCGCATATTCCGGACGTGAGGCGTGCCGCCGAATGGGTGAAAGCCCGCCTGATCGCGGCGGGGGCCGAACATGCGCAGGTGCTGCCGACAGCGGGTCACCCGGTCGTCTGCGCCGACTGGCTGCATGCGCCGGGTCAGCCCACGATCCTGATCTACGGCCATTTCGACGTGCAACCGGCAGAGCCGTATGAGCTATGGACCTCTGCGCCCTTTCAGCCGCAGGTGCGCGACGGGCGGCTGTGGGGGCGGGGCGCGTCGGATGACAAGGGTGGCATGCTGATCCCGATCCTTGCCTGTGAAGCGCTTCTGAAGACGACGGGCCGCTTGCCGGTGAATGTGAAATTCTTCTTCGAAGGTCAGGAAGAAATCGGCTCGCCCGACCTGCCGCCCTTTGTTGCGGCCAATGCCGATCGGCTGAAAGCCGACATGATCTTCTCGGCGGATGGCCTGCAATGGTCGCCGGATCAGCCTATGGTGGTCGAGGGGCTGAAGGGCTTGGTGTCGCTGGAAATCATCGTCAAAGGGCCGCGGTCGGATCAACACTCTGGCCTGCATGGCGGCGGGATTGCCAATCCGGGCATGGCCTTGGGGCATATCCTTGCCTCGATGAAATCGGTGGACGGGCTGGTGACGGTGGCCGGGTTCTATGATGACGTGCGGCCTTTGACTGAAGCCGATCGCGACGCCATCGCGCGGATACCTTATGACGAGGCTTCTTACCTTGCCGAGACCGGAGCCCCCGCACCCTTTGGCGAGCCGGGCTATACGACGCGCGAACGGCTGTGGGCGCGGCCGACGCTGGATGTGAACGGGCTGACCTGTGGCTGGCAGGGGGCGGGGACCAAGACCGTGCTGCCTGCCGAGGCGCGTGCCAAGATCACCTGCCGTCTGGTGGCCGACCAGTCGCCGGAGCGGGTCTTTGACCTGATCGCCGCGCATGTGGCGGCGCATACTCCGGCAGGGGTCACCGCTGAAACCCTGCGGAATCCGGGCCGCGCCGACCCTTTCCTGTTGCCCCGGGGCCACAATGCCACCGCCATAGCCAGCCAGATCCTGACCGAGGTTTATGGCCGTGCGCCCTATAGCACGCGGTTGGGGGGCTCGATTCCCGTGATGACCACGCTGCTGGAACACTTGGGCCTGCATGCCGTCATGTTCGGTTTCAGCCATGACGACGAAAATCTGCATGCGCCGGACGAATTCTTCCGGCTGGATGTGTTCCGCAAGGGCCAAACCGCCTATGGGACGTTGTTGGAACGTTTGGGGGCCTGAAGCCCTGTGACAAGGGGCGGCAATGGCAGTTTCGGAATTACTGGCCGTAGGGTCGGCGGGCTGCACGGCAGGCAGTATCATGCTTCTGGGGCAGGCGAGCGGCAAGCTGGGCGTCTATCGCTCGGCCCGGTTGCAGTTGACATCGGCGTTCGGGATGACGGTGCTGATTGCGCTGCTGATCACCGGATGGAAGACGCCCGAGCCGTGGCAGATCGGCTTTCTGGCCGCCTCGGGCTTCTTCGGGATGATCATCGGCAATCTGGCCTATAACGCCACGATCCAGCAGATCGGACCAAGGCTGACGGCACTGCTGTTCTCGCTCACCTCGCCGTTTTCGCTGGTTCTGGGCTACGTGGTGCTGGGCGAAACGATCACGCTGTGGCAGATGCTGGGGGTGGCGATCGTGCTGGCGGGGATCGTGCTGGCGGTCGGGCCGGTGCGTGGCGTGGGCAAGGGACTGCCGCTGACCGGACTGGGGCTTGGCGTGCTGACGGCCTTGGTGCAGGCACTGGGCATGCTGTGCGCTCGGCCGGTGATGGCCTCGGGCGTCGATCCGTTTGTGGCGACCACGGTCCGGGCAGGTTTCGCGGCGGCGGTGTTTGTGGGCCTGACGCCGGTGATGTGGCGGCGCGTCGGGCCAAGGGTCGGGCTTGGCCCGCAGGTGCAGGTGGCGGCGGCCTCGTTCCTGGGCATCTGCGTTGGCATGTCGCTGATGATGGCGGCGCTGGCCAAGGGCAATGTCGGGCTGGTGACGACGCTGGCCGCGACGGTGCCCGTGGTGATCCTGCCGATGATCTGGCTGGTGACCGCCAAGGCCCCGACGCCGCAGGCCTGGGTGGGGGCGATCCTGTCTGCCTTCGGGACAGCGATCATCAGTCTGGCAGGCTAGGGCGGGCCGAGGGCTGCCCCCCGGCCCTGTCCTGTCAGCGGCCCGCGATATGCCCGGCGATGTGATCGGCGTCGTGCCACACACCCCAGATGAACGGCGAGGCGCGGCGCGACAGCCACGCCAGCCCCAGGAAATACAGCCCCGGCACCACCGACACGCCCTTGTCATGCGCCGGGCGGCCCTTGTCGTCAAAGGCATCGACCTGCAGCCAGCCGAAATCGAGGGCAAAGCCCGTGGCCCAGATGATTGACGTGACACCTGCTTTTGCCAGATCCAGCGACAGAACCGGGTCGGTCATGCAGGCGGGGTCCGGCAGGAAAGTGCGGGCATCGGGTTCCAGCGGGAAATCAAGACCCTCGGCGGCGATATAGGCATCGGCGGCATCCAGCACCGACAGGTAATTTTCATCGCCACGCTTCACGTTCGCGGCCACATCGCCCGCAAAGGTCATCACGCCGTCGGCAAAGGCCCCGGCCCGGCCCACAAGGGTGATCCCTTGAGCGGCGAGCTGCCGGAAGTCCACCGTGTGGCCGCCATGCGCGCCCGACACCGAGATCGTCACATGCTCCATCCCCGGCGCGCGCGTCCGGGCGTTCCATTGGCCCAAGGCACCCAGCCACCAGACGAAATCCTTGCCGCGATAGGCGCGCGGCGGGCGGTCATGCGGGCCGACGGACAGGTACACCTGTCTGCCCGACCGCATCAGTTCATCGGCAATCTGCGCGCCCGAAGAGCCCGCGCCCACCACCAGCACTGCCCCTTGCGGCAGTTGGCCGGGGTTCTTGTAGGCCGAGGAATGCAGTTGCACGATGCCGGTGCTTTCCGGCACCACGGTCGGGATGATCGGCTTCTGGAAGGGTCCGGTGGCCGCGACCACGTTCTTGGCCTCGACCACGCCAGCCGAGGTTTCGGCGCGGAAGCTGCCATCGGCCAGCTTCTCGACCTTGGTCACCTCGACCCCGCAGCGGATCGGAGCCTTGATCTTGTCGGCAAAGGTTTCAAAGTAGGACACGATCCTGTGCTTGGTGGCAAAGGCATCCGGCGAGATGTCGTCAAAGCCCAGCGTCGGGAAGCGGTCATGCCAGGCCGGGCCGTTCGCGACCAGCGAATCCCAGCGCTCCGACCGCCAGCGTTCGGCAATCCGGGCGCGTTCAAGGATCAGATGCGGCAGACCGCGCTTGCCCAGATGCTCGCTCAGGGCCAAACCCGCCTGACCGCCGCCAATGATCAGCGTATCCACTTTTTCAATAGCCATGCGAGGTCCTTCCATCCTGGGGCGGCCTGTCGGACCGCTTGTCTTGCGTCCTCTACGGGAGATGCAGGTTCAAGAAAATAATGATTTCACGCAGCCTTGGATAGACAAGGTCTAATCAAAAAGCCCCTGCGTGCCATCTGCCTGATTGGATAGTTTGGCACTCCATTCCGGCAAAATACACCCCGGCCTTGGGTCCCCCGGTATCCCTTCGCGTGCCCGTCTATCCGGCTGCCGGACAGCCTTTCGCGTCGTGCCGTGGGAGAAGCGGTCACGGCGAAGCGGCGGGCCCCGTGAATCCGGGACCCGCCGGCCTCGCACCCACCCAAGATCGGCACCGGCCACAGGGGCCGCCCGACCGGAGAATTTGATGATCCTTGACCTGACCCAACTTGGCATCGCCTCGGCTTATGCGGGCGAAATCACGTTTCTTGGCGAAACGGCGGGCTACCGCAACACGCTGGGCATGTACCACATCGCCCCGGATGGCACGATCCACGACGTTGAGATCGTCTTCGCCAACGCCTCGCAGAACGGCGGCGGCGGCGATCTGACGCCCGGCCTGTCCGCCGTGGATGTGAACTTTGCAACAGCGGATTCGATTGGCTTTTTCATCCTGCCCGACGCCTATGACCAAGGCACGGCCGGCCTGCTGGAAAAGACCACCGGCCATTTCGAGTTTCGCGCCGCCAATGGCGGTCCGGCCAATGTCAACGCCACCGCAAACCCGGTGTTGTACTATGTTGACGAGGCTGGCAAATCGACGGCGATCAAGTCCGTCTACGGCTCCAACAGCTATCATTCGGCGGCGTCGGCCGACAACGGCTATGCGCTGAACGGCGACCACTTCAACCACGTCCGCTTCTCGTTGCTGATCGAGGATGGCAAGGCACTGCTGAAGATGGCTTTCGAGGATCTGTGGAACGGCGGCGACCAGAATTACAATGACGTGGTGTTCACGCTGGATCTGGGGGCGGTCAACACCGTTGCCCTTGCCCCGCAAGTGGCACCCCTGATCCCGAAGATCCTGGGCACCACCGACGACGTGGCCAATGTGGCCGCAAAGGGCGTTCACACTGTCAATCTTCTGGCCAATGACGCTTCAGCCAGCGATGCGGCGGTGCATATCACGCATCTGAACGGCGTGGCTGTCAGCGAAGGCGACACTGTCACGCTGGCCACGGGCGAGAAGCTGACCCTTGGCGCGCATGGCGAGGTGACCATCGAAGGATCGGCCAACAGCGGCGACACCAAGGTGACCTATCTGACCGGCGACGGCCATGACGGCATCGGCGCGGGCACGCTGACCATCCACACCTCGCCGGTCGAGGGCACCGATGCAGCGGACCAGCTGAACATCGGCTATACCGATCTGCATGGCAACATGATCGACGGCAGCGATGGGATGAACGACGTGATCATGGGCTACGGCGGCGATGACAAGATCACCGCAGGCTTGGGCCATGACGACATCTACGGCGGCACGGGCGACGACTTCATCCGCGCGGGCGACGGCAATGACCTGATCTATGGCGGCGAGGGCAATGACGTGCTGGATGGCCAGTCCGGCGCGGACACCATGGCGGGCGGGGCAGGCGATGACGTCTATTACATCGACGATGCCAAGGACACCGTCACGGAACTTGCAGGGGAGGGCTATGACAAGGTCATGTCGGCGCTGAACCACATCCTCGGTACCAACTTCGAGGAACTTTGGCTGACCGAAGGCTCGTCGGCCACCAGCGGCACCGGCAATGCCTTGGACAACAAGATCGTCGGCAATTCCCTGGCCAACACGATCCTTGGCCTTGAGGGCGCCGACAACCTGTTCGGCATGGCGGGCGACGACAGGCTGGACGGCGGGGCGGGCAATGACCTGATCTATGGCGGGATCGGCAATGACATGATCCTGGGCGGTGACGGTGCTGACAAGCTTTATGGCGGCACCGGGCTCGACACTCTGATCGGCGGCGCGGGCAATGACAGCCTGTCGGCGGACGATGGCGCCAATGTCCGCCTGATCGGTGGCACGGGGACCGACCTTCTGTCCGGTGGTGCTGGCAATGATGTCTTCGTCTTTGCCAAGGGCGATGGCATGGACACGGTGAAGAACTTCACCCACGGCCATGATGTGTTGGAGTTCACCGGAATGACCTGGGAGATGCTGACGATCAAGGCGGTGGGATCGACCGTGCAGATCACCGATGGCTTTGGGGACACCGTGATCCTGTCTAACACCACCGTGTCGCAGATCGACCACCACGATTTCGCCTTCGCCTGACCGCAGGCAAGCCGGACAGAAATGGGGCAGGGCGCGCAGGGACATCTGCGCGCCCTGCTGCCATGGTCCATTGTGCATCGGCCCGGCAAGCCATCCTGCCCGCCGCAGGGTTCGACAAGACCCGATCCGGCATATTGGCCCAAAAGATCGGCATCTGCCGAGGGCTGGCCACCTTGGTGGGACTGACCTCGCCCGGGGCTGCGACTTCATTTGACCACTTGTATTAACAAGCCTACACCTGTTTGCAGCAGGTTCGAATCGACGCGCGCGGGGCCTTGTCATCCGACGCCGTCCGTCAAAGTCCCTGTACAAATTGCGGACAAACGCAAATCAACACGGAGGTTTAGATGACATTTTCGATGACGCGGGCCGTGGCGGGCGGGGCGATGATCCTGACCGCCGCCTCGACCACCGCCTTTGCCGAGACGACGATCAACGCGCTGTTCATGGCCCAGGCGGCCTATAGCGAGGCCGACGTGCGGGCGATGGCGGCGGACTTCACCGCGGCCAATCCCGACATCAAGGTCAACCTTGAATTTGTCCCCTATGAAGGTCTGCATGACAAGACCGTGCTCGCCCAAGGCTCGGGCGGCGGTTATGACGTCGTGCTGTTCGACGTGATCTGGCCGGCCGAGTATGCCACCAACAACGTGCTGGTCGATGTGACCTCCAAGGTCACCGACGACATGAAGAAGGGTGTGCTGCCCGGCGCCTGGACCACGGTGGATTACAACGGCAAGCACTATGGCATGCCGTGGATTCTGGACACCAAGTACCTGTTCTACAACAAGGACATCCTTGCCAAGGCCGGCATCGCCGCCCCGCCCAAGACCTGGGACGAGCTGACCAAGGACGCCCAGATCATCAAGGACAAGGGCCTGCTGGCCACCCCCATCGCCTGGAGCTGGTCGCAGGCCGAGGCCGTCATCTGCGATTACACCACGCTGGTGTCGGCCTTCGGGGGCGACTTCCTGAAGGACGGCAAGCCCGCCTTCCAGACCGGCGGTGGCCTCGATGCGCTGAAATACATGGTCGACAGCTACAAATCCGGGCTGACCAATCCGAACTCCAAGGAATTCCTTGAGGAAGACGTGCGCAAGGTCTTCGAGAACGGCGACGCGGCCTTTGCGCTGAACTGGACCTACATGTACAACATGGCCAATGATCCCAAGGACAGCAAGATCGCCGGCCATGTCGGTGTCGTTCCCGCGCCGGGCGTTGAAGGCAAGTCCACGGTTTCGGCGATGAACGGCTCGATGGGGCTTGGCATCACCACAGCCAGCAAGCACCCCGACGAGTCGTGGAAGTTCGTGGCCTTCCTGACCTCGCAGGCCGAGCAGAACAAGTACGCCAAGCTGAGCCTGCCGATCTGGGCCTCGTCCTACGACGATCCGGCGATTGCCAAGGGTCAGGAAGACCTGATCGCGGCGGCCAAGGTCAGTCTGGCAGCCATGTATCCGCGCCCGACGACGCCGAAGTATCAGGAACTGTCGGTGGCCCTGCAACAGGCCATTCAAGAGGCGCTGCTTGGCACCGCGACGCCGGAAGATGCGCTGGCGACGGCTGCGGAAAACAGCGGTCTGTGACCTGATCCTCCGGGCGGTTCAGACCGCCCGGGGGCTTGCCTCAAGGAAATCTCCCATGTCAGGCACCTGGGTGTCCACGCGTGCGTGGCTGCTGATGCTTCCTTTGCTGGTCGTGATGGTCGGCGTGATCGGCTGGCCCTTGGCCGAGACGGTGCGGCTGTCGTTCACCGACGCCAAGCTGGTCGGCTCGGCAGGCGATTACGTGGGCTTTGCGAATTACGCCAAGATGCTGGGTGGCAGCGCCTTTCAGAAAACGCTGTGGGCGACGATGTGGTTCGCCTTGGCTTCGGTCGCCATCGAGATGGTGGTGGGGGTGCTGGCGGCCCTGCTGCTGAACGAGCAGTTCTATGGCCGCACCCTGCTGCGGGCCCTGATGATCCTCCCTTGGGCGCTGCCCACCGTGGTCAATGCCACGCTGTGGCGGCTGATCTACAACCCGGAATATGGGGCGGCCAATGCGGCCTTGACGCAACTGGGCCTGATTGACGCCTATCGGTCTTGGCTGGGCGAACCGTCCAGTGCCATGTGGGCGATCATCCTTGCCGATGTCTGGAAGAATTTTCCGCTGGTGGCGCTGATTGCGCTGGCGGCGCTGCAGGCGGTGCCGAAAGACACCATTGCAGCCTCTCTCGTCGATGGTGCCGGGCCGTTCCGGCGGTTCCGCTATGTCACGCTGCCGCATCTGGCGGGCCCGTTGATGGTGGCGCTGGTCCTGCGCACGATCGAGGCGTTCAAGGTCTTTGACATCATCTGGATCATGACGCGGGGCGGTCCGGCCAATTCCACCCGCACCTTGTCAATCCTGGTCTATCAAGAGGGGTTTTCCTTCCAGCGCGCAGGCTCGGGCGCCTCATTGGCGCTGATCGTCACGCTGATCGTCAGCGTGCTGGCGCTGGCCTATGGCGGGCTGCTGCGCAAGACGGCGGGGAGCATGGACTGATGGAACGCCAAAGCCCCCTGACCAAGGTCCTGCTGCATTTGGCCGCCCTCATGTTGGCGTCGGTGATCCTGGCGCCGGTGGTCTGGCTCTTCGTGATGAGCATCTCTCCAGCGGCCGATCTGTCGGCCAAGCCGCTGGTCTGGTGGCCCAGCACGGTGGACCTGTCACGCTATGCCACGCTGCTGTCCCGGGTGGAGAACAGTGCCGGGGCGGTGGTAACCTCGTCGCTCGCCAACAGCCTGATCGTGGCGGGGCTGGCGACCATCGCCGCCATCGTGGTGGCGGTGCCGGCAGGCTGGGCGGTGTCGCGCACGCCCTCGGTCGGCTGGAGCCTGAATGCGGTGATCGCCACCTACATGCTGCCGCCGGTGGCGCTGGCGGTGCCGCTTTACATGGGGCTGGCCAGCCTGGGCATGCTCAACAACGTCTTTTCGCTGGCGCTGGTCTACCTGACGATCCTCGCCCCCTTCACCACATGGCTGATGAAATCCGGCTTTGACGGCATCCCCAAGGAAATCGAGGCGGCGGCGATGATCGACGGTGCCAATCTGTGGCAGACGCTGCGCATCGTCACCCTGCCGCTGGCGCTGCCCACCATCGCCACGGCGGTGCTGTTCGCGTTCCTGCTGGCGTGGGATGAGTTCTTCTACGCCCTGCTCTTCACCTCGGACCTGCGGGCCAAGACCTTGACGGTGGCGATTGCCGATATCGCCGGGGGACGGGTTTCAGACTATGGCATGATTGCTACCGCCGGGGTGATCGCCGCCCTGCCGCCGGTGCTGTTGGGCCTTCTCATGCAACGCGCCCTGATTTCGGGGCTGACCAGTGGTGGTGTCAAAGGATGACCATGACCAGCAAACCCGCAGGCCTTCAGGCCATTGACCGCGAGATGGCGCGCCAGCATGCCGATGCCCTGGCCTCGTTTGACCAGAACCTGACCAAGGCGCAGACCGTGGCCGAAGCGGTCCGGCGCACGGGGGCGCTGGTCCTGCTGGGGATGGGCGGGTCCCATGCCGTGGCCCGGGTGGTCGAGCCGCTGTACCGCGCCTGTGGCATTGATGCGCTGGCGCTGCCGCTGTCCGAACAGTTGGGCGCGCCGGTGCCGCTGGCGGGCAAGACCGTGCTGGTCACCTCGCAATCGGGCGAAAGTGCCGAGGTGATCCGCTGGTTCGATACCGCCGACAAGCCAGCCGATGTGTTTGGCCTGACGCTGGAGGCGGGATCGTCCCTGGCGCACCGCGCGCCATCATTGGTAGGCCACGGCGGCACCGAACACGCCTTTGCCGCCACCCGCAGCCTGACCGTGACGCTGGCCCTGCATCTGGCGGTGCTGGCGGCCTTGGGGGTCGATCCTGGCCAGGCGCTGGCGGTGCTTCGGGCCCCGGTCGAGCCTGACATCGCCGCCGCGCTGGTGGCGCTGTCAGCGGTGCGCGGTGTCGTCACCTCTGGCCGCCGCCTGCAGGGCCTGGCCGAGGCGCTGGCGCTTGGCTTGACCGAGCTTTCCCGCCGCCCCTGCTTTGCGCTGGAAGGCGGCCAGTTGCGCCATGGCCCGATGGAGATGCTGGCCCCCGATCTGGGCGTCATCCTGTTTCGCGGCGACGATCCAACCGCCAGTCTGGTGACGGGCATGGCGCAGTCGGTGGGGCCCACCGGCGCGCCTTGCGTGCTGTTTGACAGCTCCGGCCTGCCGCCAGTGGCGGGAGCGGTCACGATCCCCTTCGCGCCAGCCTCTGACCTGGCCGCCGTCTTTGCCATGCTGCCCACCGCACAGCGCCTGATGATCGGCTTTGCGGCGGCGCGGGTGGTGGATGCGGGCACCCCGCTGCGCTCCTCCAAGATCACGCGGGTGGAGTGAATGCGCCCGCTTGGCCTGATCGGCAATGTCAATGTCGACCTGATACTTGGCCCGGTCGCGCCCTGGCCGCAGCCGGGGACCGAGGTGATGGTGGCGCATGATGACCTGCGGGTCGGTGGCTCGGCGGGCAATACGGCGCTGGCTTGGGCGGCGATGGGCCTGTCCTTCCAGTTTGCCGCCAATATTGGCGCGGATCACTTCGGCAGCTGGCTGGCGGCTGCCTTTCCCGACCATGCGCCGCACTGGCCCGTCAGCCCGCGCCGCACCACGCTGTCGGTCGGCCTGACCCATCCCGATGGCGAGCGCAGCTTCTTCACCACGCAGGGCCATCTGCTGGACATGACCGCCACAGACACGCTGGCCAGCCTCCACGGTGCGGCCTTGCAAGGTGGGTTTCTGCTGCTGTCAGGCGGCTTTGTCACCGAGGCGCTGGCTTCGGCCTATGATCAGATCTTTGATTGGGCGGACAGGCACGGCATCGACGTGGCGCTGGACACCGGCTGGCCCACGCAGGGCTGGACGGATAGGGCTCGCGGGCAGGCCAGTCATTGGCTGGCGCGCAGCAAGGTTGCCCTTTTGAACGAGGTCGAGGCGACTGGCCTGGCGGGGCGCGACACGATTGACGCCGCAGCGCCGGACCTGCGCCGGATCATGCCTCCGGGCGCGCTGGTTGTCGTCAAGCGTGGACCCTTGGGCGCACAGGTGCTTGATGCCAAGGGCCAGACCCACCACGCCCCGGCCAAGCCGGTTCAGGTCATCGACACCATCGGCGCCGGCGATATCTTCAACGCGGGCTTTCTGGCCGCTCTCGCCCGGGATTTGCCTTTGGCAGAATGCCTGGCGCAGGGCGTTGCCATCGCCTCGCAGGCCATCTCGACCGCGCCGCGCCAATTTGCTGGACAGGAACAGGACAAATCCGCATGAGTTCGCTTGCCATCGACAGCCTGTGGAAATCCTTCGGCGAGGTGCAGACGCTGCAAGGCATCGACATCGCGCTCGACAGCGGCGAGTTTCTGGTGCTGCTGGGCGCCTCGGGCTGCGGGAAATCCACGCTGCTCAACATCATCGCGGGATTGGCCGAGCCGACCAGGGGCGACGTCCGCATTGACGGGAAATCCATCCTTGGCGTGCATCCCAAGGATCGCGACATTGCGATGGTGTTTCAATCCTATGCGCTTTACCCGAACCTGACCGTGGCCCGCAACATCGGCTTCGGGCTGGAAATGCGCAAGGTTCCCAAGGCCGAGCGCGACAAGGCGGTGCTGGAGGCCGCCCGGCTGTTGCAGATCGAACCGCTGTTGGACCGCAAACCCAGCCAGTTGTCCGGCGGTCAGCGCCAGCGCGTCGCCATCGGACGCGCCTTGGTGCGGCACCCGAAGATCTTCCTCTTCGATGAACCGCTGTCCAACCTCGACGCCAAGCTGCGGATGGAGATGCGGACCGAGCTCAAACGTCTGCACCAGATGCTGAAGACCACGGTGGTCTATGTCACCCACGACCAGATCGAGGCGATGACGCTGGCCACCCGAATTGCCGTGATGCGGGGCGGCAAAATTGAACAATGGGGCACCCCGGAGGATATCTATCAACGCCCGGCCACGGCATATGTCGCAACCTTCGTTGGCGCGCCACCGATGAACATGCTGACCGGCGTGTGGCGCGCGGGCGGCCTGCAGATCGACGGGTCCGATCTTGTGCTGCCCTTGGCCCGCCCCAAAGCGGCGGCGGCGGACAGGGTCATCCTTGGCATCCGGCCCGAAGCCTTGACCCTTGGGGCAGAGGGCGCCAGCCTTGCGCTGCGGATCGACGTCTCCGAACTGACCGGGCCGGAACTGATTGTCACCGGCAGTCTTGGCACACAACGTCTTGTCGCCAGTTTCCCGGCGCGGCACCGGATCGAGCCGGGGGCCACCCTGGCCCTGCACCTGCCGCCCGATCAGGCGCATTTCTTCGACGTCGAAACCGGCGCGAGGCTGAACGATGCCACTTCCGCCTGACCAACCGCCGTCCGCCGGCCCCGAGCCCAGTTCCGCTGTGCCGGCGCGCAAACCCATCCGCCGCCCCGGCGCCCCGATTTACCTGCAGGTCGCCGAAATCCTCAGCGAGGATATTGCGATGCGTCAAGGGGCCTATCACGCCCTGCCGTCCGAGGGGGATCTGTCGCGCCAGTTCGGTGTCTCGCGCGTCACGATCCGGCAGGCGCTGAAGTTGCTGGAGACGCGGGGGGCGATCTACAGCGCGCAGGGCCGGGGTTATTTCACCACGACAGCCCGCATGACGGGCGTGTCGGGCTTTCACAGCTTCACCACGGAAGTGCAGCGTCTGGGCGGCGTGGCGGGCGCGACCCTGATCGACTTCGCCACCGATGTCAGCCTGCCCGAGGCGTTTCGCAGGCACCTGCAGGTGGCCGGAACCGAAGCCTTCCTTGCCCTGCGCCGCCTGCGCACGATCGACGGGCGGCCGGTGGCCGTCGAAGACGCTTATCTGCCGATGGCCCTGTATCCGCAGGCCCGACGCGAGGATTTCGCAGAAGGCTCGCTCTATCACCAGATGGCGCATGGCTGGGGACTGGTTCCCGCCTGGGCCGACGCGCTCTTCGAGCCTTTGCCCGCCACGGCAGACGAGGCGCTGTATCTGCAGATTGCCCCCGGCGCGCCGGTATTGGCGGTTTGGCGGGTGACCGCGACCGAAACCGATCAGGTCTGCGAATACGTCCGTTCGATCTACCGGGGCGATGGTTTCATGCTGCACATCAACCGCTATCGTCTGTAAGTTTGCGCCGCGCTGCCGTCATGCTTTTGGAACGCGGGCCCGGATCAGGCGTTCCACCCGATCTGCCGCTTCGCGATGCAGATGCGGCGGACCGTGATCGGGCGGGGCGTTGCGGTGGACCTCGGCCACATCCTGCAGAACCGTGATGACCTGCGGTGTGGTCAGGATCTTGAGGTCGACAAGGGCCAGCAAAAGCGACTCGCATATGTCGAAGGCGGCAATCGCCGCAGAACTTGGGTTTGATGTCATGGTCTTGGTTTCCCGCCAAACTGTCATGCCGCGAACGATCTTGGCCGATCTGCAGCGCCCCCTCAGAATCCTGAACCCTCGGGAACGCGCCCTAACCTGCGTTAGGATTTCCCACCTCCACAGGTCGGATAGATCGGGCCGACCGGTCCCGGCAATTCTGCCCGCGCCGTGACCGTAGGCGGCCAGGTCAGGCGGGACGGTCCTGTCGCCCGTGGCGGGCGCCAGCGTGTTGGATCGGGGTTGGGCTGGGTTCCGCCTTGGGGCAGGTGGGCCCCGCCTGCGCGCCTGTGAAAACACGTTTCAAGGGGCGGATCACACGCAGATCAAATGATGAAGGGCGCCTCTTGCGAGGCGCCCTATCATGTTCAAATCCTTGAAGGATTTGGCTCCGGCGGTTGGGATCGAACCAACGACCAGCTGATTAACAGTCAGCTGCTCTACCGCTGAGCTACGCCGGAACATGTGGGGTCTATAACAAGCGTGTTTGGGGGCGGCAAGGGGGGAGAGGCGGAAAAATGATGGCTTGGGGTGGTAATCTTAAGAGCGGGTTTGCCGGTGGCAGAGTCCGCTCAGACCGGGTGGAAGCTGGCGTGGGTCAGGGGGCCGGGTTCGACGCCGACCTTGGCGCGCGATTGCAGGTCGATCAGGTGGGCCAAAACGTTGCGCGCGGCGGCGGGCAGCAGGGCGGGCGGCGTGGTTGTGTAGATGCGACGGGCGAGCGTTTCGGCATTGGCGGGGCCATCGGCGAGAAGGCTCGACAGGATGGCCACCTCACGCGCCTGTCGGTGGGCGATCAGCTCGGTCAGCCGCGCCTCGGGGGCCGCGATGGCCTCCCCATGACCGGGCAGAAACCGCCGCCAGCCTCGCCCCTGCAACTTGCGCAACGCGCCCATGTAGGCGCCCATGTCGCCCTCGGGGGGCGAGACGATCGAGGTGGACCAGCCCATCACATGATCGCCCGACAACAGCGTATCATCCAGCGCCAGACAGATGTGATTGGCCATGTGGCCCGGCGTGTGGATCACATGCAGGTGCAGGCCGGCAAGGTGCAGGGTTTGGCCATCAGCCACGGTCTGATCCGGCGCAAAGGCCAGATCGCTGCCTTCGCCGCCGGTCAATCCCTCGGCGGCCAGACGGCGCATCTGCGCGCTTTGACCCGCCAGCGCGTCGCCAAAGGCCAGCACCGGGGCATCGACTTGCCCGGACAGGCGGGGCGCGAGGGCGGAATGGTCAAGATGCGCATGGGTCACAAGGATTGCCGCTACCCTGCGCCCGGCCAGAGCCAAGGTGATGGCCTGCAGGTGTTCGGGCAAATCCGGGCCGGGGTCGACGACAATCACCTCATCCTCGCCCAGAAGATAGGTGTTGGTGCCGGGGCCGGTGAAGGGTCCGGGATTGGCGGCGCGCAGGGTCTGGATCTGGGTCATGGCGCATGATTGCGCGCAAGCAAGGCGGCCTCAAGACCCAAGTTTCCGCCGGTCCGCAGGGTGGGCCTTTGCAAGCCGGGGCCAAGGCGGCTAGGGTTGCGGCATGACATTCCGCCTCAAGTCCTATCTGCCGCGCAGCCTGTACGGGCGGGCGGCGCTTATCCTGATCGCTCCGGTGGTGGCCATTCAGTTGGTCGTCTCGGTGATCTTCATCCAGCGCCATTTTGACGGGGTCACCCGGCAGATGTCGCGTGGCGTCTCGTTGGAGGTGCAGTTCCTGCTGAACGAGGTGCAAGCCTCTGGCGACCTTGCCACGGCGCAGGCGCGGGTGGCTGAGGTGGCGGACGGCCTTGGAATGGTTGTCGAATTGCCCTCTGCCGGAACCCCGCCCGCCACCGATCTGCGCGACGGCTGGGACCTGTCGGGGCGCGAGATCGGCTCGACCATGCATGACGCCTTGCCGGCACTGAACGTGGTGGATCTGCAGGCCAACCCTAGGTCCGTGGACCTGTGGCTGACGACCCGTTTTGGCCCGATGCTGGCACAGGTGCCGCGCATCCGCGTCTCGGCCAGCAACCCGCACCAGTTGCTGGTGGTGATGCTGCTGGCCTCGGTTCTGATGACGGCAGTGGCTTTTGCCTTTCTGCGCAACCAGTTGGTGCCGATCACTAGGATGGCTGCCGCGGCCGAGGCGTTCGGGCGTGGCCAGAACCTGCCTTACAAACCGCGCGGCGCCATCGAGGTTCGCGCGGCGGGCACCGCCTTTCTGGACATGCGCGCCCGGATCGAGCGGCAGATCGAGCAGCGCACCCTGATGCTGTCGGGCGTCAGCCACGATCTGCGCTCCCCCCTGACCCGGCTGAAGCTGGGGCTGGCGATGCTGCCCGAGGATGACGAGACGGCGGCGCTGGTGGGCGATGTCGAGGATATGGAAAGATTGGTCAATGAATTCCTCGCCTTCGCCCGGGGCGATGCGATGGAGGAAACGGTCGAGGTCGATCCCGCCGCCCTTGTGGCGCAGGTGATCGACAAGGCCCGGCGCGGCGGTCTTGCGGTGACTTTGGGGCCTTGCGAGGGGCTTGTCCCGGTGCGGTTGCGGCCGCAGGCGGTGATGCGGGCGCTGGACAATCTGATCGGCAACGCGGTGCGCTATGGCAGTCGGGCGGTGGTCAGCGCCAGTTTGTCGGACCGCACGCTGCGCCTTGTGGTGGAGGACGACGGTCCCGGCATCCCGGAAGCGCGGCGCGAGGAGGCTTTGCTGCCCTTCACCCGGCTGGACGCGGCCCGCGATCCGAACAAGGGTGGCGGTGTCGGGCTGGGGCTGTCGATTGCCGCCGACATTGCCCGCACCCACGGCGGCACCTTGCGGTTGGGGCAAAGCGAGGCTTTGGGCGGGCTCAAGGCGGAACTGGTTCTGGCCCGCTGAGGCGCGCGTCTTGCCGGGTTGGGCGCGGGCTGATAGGGGTTTTCCGATCAAAACCATAGGGAATTTTCCTTGACCTTGCCGCCGTCCTCTGCCGCGCCGCGCCTTGTCGTGCAGTCCCTGTCGCGCACCTATGGGGGGCGGCGGGTGGTGTCGGATCTATCCCTTGTGGTGGAGGCGGGGCAGGTGACCTGCCTTTTGGGCCCATCCGGCTGCGGCAAATCCACGACGCTGCGGATGATCGCCGGGGTGGAAACCCCCGACACCGGCCGCATCCTGATTGACGGGGTCGAGGTGTTTGGCGCCGGTCGCACCATTGCGCCAGAGGCCCGCGGGGTGGGGTTGATGTTTCAGGATTTCGCCCTGTTTCCGCACCTGACGGTGGCGGGCAACATCGGCTTCGGCCTGCGCCGTGCGGTGCCAAACCGCATGAAGAGGGTCGATGAACTTCTTGAAAAGGTGAACCTTTCCGGCTTTGGCGCCAAGCACCCGCACGAGCTGTCCGGGGGCGAACAGCAGCGGGTCGCCTTGGCCCGCGCCCTTGCGCCGCGCCCCCGCGTGATGCTGATGGACGAGCCGTTTTCTGGCCTTGATCACCGGCTGCGCGACGGCATTCGCGATGCGACGCTGGATGTGCTGAAGGCGGAAGGCACTGCCGTTCTGCTGGTGACGCATGAGCCGAACGAGGCGATGCGGATGGCCGATGAGATCGCCCTGATGCGGGCGGGCGTCATCGTGCAAAGGGGCGCGCCCTATACGATCTATACCGCGCCGGTCGATCGGGAGGCGGCTGCGTTTTTCAGCGATATCAATGTGATCCGAGGGGTTTCTCGCAAAGGTTTGACCGAGACGGCGTTTGGGAGTTTCCTGACCCCGGGCCATGCCGATGGCGCGGCGATCGACATCGTGATCCGCCCGCAGCATCTGAAGATCGACCCCGACCAAAGCGGTGGGAGCCCGAATCCGACGCCGGCCGAGGGCGCCGCCACAAGCACTGCCGCACGCGGGATCGTCACCCGGGCGCGGTTTCTGGGTCAGGAAAGCCTTGTTGAACTGCGGTTGGACGCCGACGGCACGCCAATCACCGTCGCTGTGCCGGGGGCCGTGCTGCCCCAGCCCGGCACCGTCTTGTGGATGAGGGTCCGGCGCGACAGTTGTTTTGTCTTCCCGGGCTGAGGTTGGGTGAAGGTCGACCGACAAGGCCCGGATTTGGCGGGGTTTTGCAAAATGCGGCGGTCTTTTTCGCGTCTTCCTTGCGTCTTCCTTCCGTCTCTACGCGACACCCGTTTCGCGCAGTCAGCCTGGGTTGGTCTGCCACTTGCGATAGTCGGCCAGCCGCTTGCCCGCCTCACGCGGGAAGGTCTCGCCGCGCGGAACGATGTCGAGCAGGCGGTCCAGACCGAAGTCCTCGAATCCGGCCTTCTGCTCGCACCAGGCGGCCAGAACCCAGGTGCCTTCGGTCAAGGACAGGGCAAGGGGACGGATGTCGCGCTGCGTCAATTGGCCGTGGTCATCCAGAAGCGCGATGGTCAGACGCTCGCCCAGTCTGATCGCCTTGCGCAGCAGGGGCAGGTGCGGGCCGGCGCGTTGCGGTTCCGGGCCCCGGGTCGTGAACAGGTCTTCGGCGTCATCGCGGGGGGCCGGGGCCACGGTGGCGATCTTTGCCGCAAGGCTGCGGGCCGCCGCCGCAAGGGCCGGGTCGGCACCGGCGGCGACAAGCCGCACGCCCTGACGCAGGGCCAGCATCTCGGCCGGGGTCAGCATCATCGGGGGCAGGGTCAGGGGTTGGCGCAGGATGTAGCCCACACCCCGCTCGCCCTCGACCGGCATGCCGGAGGCGGCCAGCACCCCCATGTCGCGCCAGATCGAGCGGACCGAGACCTGCAGCGCCGTCGCCAGATCGGCGGCGCGGTGCAGACGGCCATCTCGCAGGATCTGGATCAGGTCGAACAGGCGGTCGGAACGGGGCATGGATCACTTCCGGGCTACTGACAGAAATATGGCGGTAAGTCTGCATTTGCGCAAGCCTGCCCGGATCTTTGCGCCAAAGAGGACCTTGCGGTTGGTCCGCTGTCGGGCAGAGTGGCGGCCAGCAAGGTGCATTCCGCACCTGAAGGAGATTTCTCATGCATATGACATCGCCGCTTGGCATCCTGGTCATCGCCGTCGTCGTCTTGGTCCTGTTCGGCAAGGGCAAAGTGTCCAACCTGATGGGCGAAGTCGGCAAGGGCATCAGCGCCTTCAAGAAGGGCATTGACGAAGGCAAGGCCGACATCGCCAAGGAAGAGGCCGCCGCCGCCCCGGTTGCCAAGGACGTGACGCCGATCGAACAAAAAGATCAGGCCTGAAGGCCTGGATTGACCCATCATGTTCGGATTTGACTGGCCAGAACTTATCGTCATCGGCGTCGTGGCGCTGATCTTCATTGGCCCCGAAGACTTGCCCGACATGTTCCGCCAGCTGGGCCGCTTCACCGCCAAGCTGCGCCAGATGAGCCGCGAATTCTCGCGGGCCATGGAACAGGCCGCCAAGGAGACCGGGGTCAGCGACGTGGCGCGTGACCTGAAGGCGTCGACCTCGGCCTCGTCGCTGGGGTTGGACAAGGTGCGCGAGGCGGCGGACAAGTTCGAGAAGTGGGACCCGATGAAGAACGTGGCCAAGCCGACGGTCACCATGCCGGCGCGCAGTCAGGTTCTGCCCGTGGTCTTGCCGCCGGCCTTGCGCGGGCCGGAGGATGCGGTTGCCGATGAGGTGGACGACGATCTGGCCGCTGTGGCCGAGGCCGACGCTGCCGCTGCGGTGACTGCGGTTGATGCCACCCCTGCCGTGACAGCCGCCCCGGCGGAAGCGCCCGGGGGGCATGGCCCGGCGACGCAGGCGCTTTATGACAAGCAGGCGCTGCGGGCGCAGGTATTGCAGGAACAGACCGAGAAGCTGAAGGCGATCGAGGCGGGGACCTATGCCGCAGCCCCTGTGGTTGCCGCACCCGAGCCCGCTGGGCCGGCCGAGGCTGACCAACCGGCCCCGCGCAAACGCAGCCCCAAGCGCAAGGCCGAGACCGCCGGTGATGCCGGCGCCGATCTGGCGGCCGCGGACACACCCCCCAAGGCCTCGCGCAAGAAGAAGGCGGACAACGCATGAGCCAGACCGAAAACCTCGACAGCAGTGCGGCACCGCTGATCGAGCACCTGAAGGAACTGCGCAACCGCATCATGATCTCGATCGGCGGCTATGTCGTCGGCTTCATGATCTGCTATGTCTGGTGGAGCTATGTCTTCGCCTTCCTGTCACGCCCGATGTGTCAGGCGCTGGCGGTGCGGCATCAGGACTGTACCTTCGTGCTGATCAAGGTGCAGGAAGGCTTCTTCGTGACGCTGAAGATCGCCATGTGGGGCGGCTTTGTGCTGGCCTTCCCGGTGATTGCCTTCCAGCTGTGGCGCTTTGTGGCACCGGGGCTGTACCGCAACGAGAAGATGGCGTTTCTGCCCTTCCTGTTTGCGTCGCCGATCATGTTCTGCCTTGGCGCGGGCTTTGCCTATCTGGTGGTGCTGCCCTATGCCTTCGACTTCTTCCTGAGCTATCAGGACAGTTTCAAGGCCGCCATGCAAAGCGCCAACCCGCTGTCCGAGGTGCCGCAGGGCGTGATCTTCCAAGGCTCTGTCGAGGCGTTCTTTGCGCTGACCATGCAGTTTCTGCTGGCCTTCGGCCTGTGCTTCCAGCTGCCGGTTCTGCTGACACTGATGGGCAAGGCCGGGTTGATCGGCTCCAAGGGGCTGAAATCGACGCGGAAATATGCGGTCGTGGGCATCATGCTTCTGTCGTCGATGATCGCGCCGCCGGACGTCACCTCGATGCTGATCCTGTTTGCGACGATTTATCCGCTGTACGAAGTGTCGATCTGGATCATCGTCTATTTTGAAAAGACGGCGGAAAAGCAGGCGAGGGCGGATGGCACCTGGGTCGATGAGGACGAAGAGTGACTGCTGACCTGATGGCGCTGGAACGGATTGCTGCGGCGCTGGAACGACTGGCGCCGCAGCCTTTCCCCGCCCCGGATTTCGCCGCGGCCGATGCCTTTGCTTGGCACACGGCCCCGGATCGGCTGGAGCCGGTCCGGCAGGTCTCTCGGGTCGATGTCGGGCTTCTGGTCGGTATCGACCGCTCGCGCGATACGCTTCTGGCCAACACCCGGCACTTCGCGCGGGGGTTGCCGGCCAACAACGCGCTTCTGTGGGGCGCGCGCGGCATGGGGAAATCCTCGCTGGTCAAGGCGATCCATGCCCAGGTGCGCGGCGAGGGGCTGGATCTGAAAATCGTGGAGTTGAGCCGCGAGGATCTGCCCTCGGTCCAGCGCTTGCTGAGCCATCTGCGCGCCGCCCATCAGAACGGGGCGCCCTGCCGCTTCATCCTGTTCTGCGATGACCTGTCGTTTTCGGGCGACGATCAGCACTACAAATCGCTGAAGGCGGTGTTGGATGGCGGGATCGAGGGGCGGCCGGAGAATGTGCTGTTTTACGCCACCTCCAACCGCCGCCACCTGATGCCGCGCGACATGATCGACAACGAACGCGCCACGGCGATCAATCCCGGCGAGGCGGTGGAAGAAAAGGTCTCGCTGTCGGATCGCTTCGGGCTGTGGCTGGGCTTCCACCCCTGCAACCAGGACGATTACCTGACGATGATCCGCGGCTATTGCGCGGCGCATGGCGTGGCGATCGGCGAAGAGCGCCTGCACGCCGAGGCCATCGAATGGCAAGCCACGCGCGGCGCCCGCTCTGGCCGGGTGGCGTGGCAATTCTTCTGCGACCTCGCCGCCCGCGAAGGCATAGCGCTTTAACGGGTTAAAGCGCCGCTCTGCGGACCCGGCTGGGGGGCCGACAGCCCCCCCAGACCCCCCGTGGATATTTTCACCTGGATGAAACGGGTTAAAAGTTCCTTAATTCATTCAGGCACAAATATCCCACGGGGAGGTCCGGAGGGGTGTGAAACCCCTCCGGCTGCCGGCCACGGACGCCACATTGGCCTATTGCAGATAGCTGAGCGGGTTGACCGACTGTTGGCCCTGGCGCACTTCGAAGTGCAGTTGCGCGGGGTTGCCGGGCTTGACGGTGCCAAGGGTCTGGCCCCGCTTGACGGTGTCCCCCTTGGCCACGCTGGCGGTATCAAGTCCGGCGTAGACGGTCAGCAATCCGCCTGCGTGCTTGACGATCACGATCAGCGAACCGGAGGCCGGGTCGTGGGTGATCACGGCCACGCTGCCGTCCTGGGCTGCGTGCACATTGGCGCCGGCGGAGGCGGCGATGTCGATGCCCTGATTGCTTTTGCCGTCATAGTTGCGGATGATCTTGCCATCGACCGGCATCGACATGGCTGCCGCCGAGGCGGTGGTGCGCTGGCCGCCGAGATCGGGTGCGGGCGGGGCCTGCTTGGCGGCTTCGGCCGCGGTCACGGTCTTTTCGGTGGGCAGGGGCAGTTTGGCCGAGGGCGGTTCGGGGGTCGGCGAGCCTTGGCCGGGCAGGGTGGTGTCCACCGTCGCCGAGGCCGCTGCCGCCGCGTCGGGCAGGCGCGAGACATCTGCGGCGGTCGGGATGATCAGATACTGCCCCTCGCGCACGGAGAGGTCGGGCCCAAGGCCGTTCCAGTCGGCCAAGGCCTTGGCCGAGATGTTGAACTGGCGCGCGATGGTGAAGGCGGTCTCGCCGCGCTTGACCTGATAGCGCACCGGCACCGGACCCGAACCCTGTTGCGAGAAGGGCAGCGCCCCGGCCTTGGTCGGCGTGCCGGTCTTGGCGGGGGGGGCTGCGGTGGTGGTTCCGGCGCGGTCGATCGCGGTGGTGGCGATGGCCTCGACGTCGATGCCACTGGTTGTGGCGCCGGTGCTGCCGGACGTGTCCGGGATCATGGCGCCCGTGCTTCCCGGCAGGGCGGCCGGCTGGGCATCGACCCGCACGGGCAGGGCCAGAATCTCGCCCTGACGCAGGGTGTCAGAGGCTTGCAGGGCGTTGTAGGAGCCCAGTTGGTCGGCGGGCAGGCCCAGACGTGCCGCCACCGAGGCGACCGTATCGCCGCGCCGCGCCACCACGACCTGATAGCCGGGATAGGAAATCACCCCGTTGCTGTCAGCCGCCGGCCGCGAGTCCGTGGCCCGCTCCACCGCCGTCGAGGTGGCGCCGGCGTTGTTGCGCAGATCCCAATCCAGATTGCTGGTGTTGGCGCAGGCCGACAGCAGCAGGGCCGTCAGCACCGGCAGCGCCCCGCGGGCCGAAATTCCGTGAAAACCGTTAAAAGAACGCATTCTAGTCCCACCCGTCTGGCTTTTCGCCCAACCCAACCCAACGTCAACCCATGACCCCTTGACCGGGGTCTTTGCTTCAGTCCGTGCCCAGACCCTCGACCAGGGGCACAAAGCGCACCGGGCGGAGTTCTTCGTAGTCGTAGCCCGATTGCAGGCGCGTCACCTTGATCAGGCTTTGCACCGCATCGGACTGGCCAACCGGCAACACCATGATACCGCCGATCTTCAACTGCGCCAAGAGCGGCCCCGGCGGGTCCTCGGCGGCGGCGGTCACGAGAATGCGATCAAACGGCGCCTGCTCGGGCAGGCCGAAGCTGCCGTCGGCGGCGAAGGCGGTGATGTTGACCAGACCAAGGTCGCGAAAGATGTCCTGCGCCTCGCGCACCAGACGGCGGTGGCGGTCGACGGTGTAGACTCGGCGGCACAGGTGGCTGAGGATCGCGGCCTGATAGCCGGACCCGGTCCCCACCTCCAGCACCTTGTCGCGCGGTTGCACGTCCAGCGCCTGGGTCATCAGGCCCACGACCGAAGGCTGCGATATGGTCTGGCCGCAGTTGATCGGCAGCGGCATATCCTCGTAGGCGCGGGCGGCGAACAGGCCGCGGACGAAGGCGCCCCGGTCGGTCTTTTCCATCGCCTGCAACACCCGGCTGTCGGTCACGCCATGGCTGCGCAGCGCGTAGACGAAGCGCATCTGGCGCTCGGCCGCACTGTCGCCGGATGGCGTGGGGTCGGTCATGCCAGCGCAGCCTCCAGCTCGGCCAGACGGTCATGGGCTGTGAGGTCGGCGCGCAGCGGTGTGACCGAGATATAGCCCTCGACATTGGCCGTGATGTCGGACCCCGGCAGGGTGGCGCGGCCCTGTTCGCCGCCCTTGATCCACAGGAACTGCCGCCCGGTGGGCGAGACATGCGGTTCCAGCGAGAAGGCGGTGTAGCGGCGGAAGCCCTGATTGGCGACCTTGGTGCCCTTGACCTGAGCGGCCGGCAGGGCGGGGAAGTTGACGTTGTAGAAGATGCGGTAGTCTTCCTCGTCCCAGACGCCCTTGTCCAGCAGGCGGCGGATCAGGCCTGCGCCCAGCTGGACGGCGGCGTCGAACGGGTCTGCCAGCTTGGCGTTCAGGGGCCCGAAAAACTGCGACAACGCGATCGACTTGATGCCCTGCAACGCCGCCTCCATCGCGCCGCCGATCGTGCCGGAATACAGCACATTCTCGCCCGAGTTGTTGCCCCGGTTGACGCCCGACAACACCAGATCGGGTCTGGCATCCTTCATCACGTGATAGAGTCCGGCCAGAACGCAGTCGGCCGGAGACCCCTCGGCGGCAAAGCGGCGCGGGCCTAGTTCGGCGATCATCGTCGGGTGGGTGTAGCTGATGCAGTGGCCGACGCCGGATTGTTCGAAGGCAGGTGCCACGACCCAGACCTCGCCGTCGGGTCCGGCAATCTCGGCTGCGATGCGTTCCAGAACCACAAGGCCCGCCGCGTTGATGCCGTCGTCATTGGTGATGAGAATGCGCATGTAATCCCCTTTTGTCCCTGATAGACGAGGCCCGCTTTGGGGGCAAGCGCAGCGCTTGGCCTGCAGGTGAAGCGCAGCAGGGCAGGTGCGGCTGGCGCGGTCCGGGGTGGGCGGCGCAGGACCGGGCAAAGCGGAAACGGGCGGGGGGCGGTGATTTCGGGCCGCGCCGCGGAGCGGACCGGGCGCCTTAGCTGGCGGCCTGCGGGTTGAGGTAGTCGCCCTGAATGCTGCGCATGCCCGTGGTCAGGGTGCCCGAAAGCTCGTTTATCGCAGCCAGAAGGCGCGAGATCACCACGTTGCCGTCGTGCAGCTGGTTGATGGTGGCGTTGATCCGCATGCCTTCGGCCCCGATGCGGGCACTTTCGACGCGGCCCATCACGGTGATCGTTTCAAGACTGAGCATGGCGCGTTTGAGGTCGGTGCTGGCCTCGGTGATGGTGCGGGCCAGGGCCATGGCCTCGTCCAGCGCCTGGGCCGCGACGGCGCGGTAGCGGGCGCCCAACTGGTGCAGACAGCTCGCCTCTGCCGCGCCATCGATGCCGGACCCGGTCATATCTTCGGCCCTGGTGCAGGCCACCACCTCGGCCTGAAGCTGCGCGCAGGTCATCAGGAACACAGCCTTTTCGAATTGGTCCGACATGCGTTTGCACAAGGAGGCGTCGCCTTGCGAAAACGCCCCGACCTTGGCGAAGATATCGGCGGAAATCATCAGGTAGATGTCAGAGATTGCGCCCACCGGCCCGCCAGAGGGTTCCAGCCGCGAGGCGAGGATGCGCATGTTGGTGGGCAGGATGCGCAGGCGTTCGAAATCGCCGACCAGCGCCTCTTGTTCGGCAATGACGTCGGACAGGCCCTTGCGGATGCGCCCGACCTCATCCACCCCGGCGCGGGCGTTCAGGGCTGCGGCGCGGGCGGCGGTTTCCTGCGCCAGCGCGTGGCGCATGAAAGCACCGTAGTCGGCAAACCCGACCGCGCGCAGCCTGGCCAGCAAGCGATCAACCGAGGCTTCCAGGGTCAGCCCGTCACGCTCGGCCGCGGACAGTTCGGCATAAAGCGCCTGCACGGTCGCCAGAAGGCCGCTGGTCGGCTTGATCCGCACCGACAGGTAACTGTCGCCAAAGGGCAGCACGGTGGCCAGCACCCAATAGTGCCGCCCGTCGCTGGCCCGGTTGCAGACATAGGCGACAGCCGGTTCGCCCCTTTGGATCGTGGACCACAGGATGCGGAAGACGGCCTTGGGCGTGGCCGGATGGCGCACGATGCGGTGCGGCGCACCGATCAACTGGCCCCAGTCATAGCCGGCGATCCGGCGGAACACCGTGTTGCCGGCCAGGATCACCCCGCGCAGGTCGGTGCGGGAATAAAACAGCTCTTCTATGCCAAACGGCACCTCTTGCGAGGGGTGCAGAGACCCGCTTTCGCCCCGACCGACCATGCTGCCCCCCTGCCATCCGTTGCCCCGGTCTGGCGGGTTTTACGCGGCAGGTCCTAAGAAAGCGTTGATCCTGGCTTTGACCCCTTCGTTCAGAACATGTTCAGCCGCCGCATCAGCAGTTGCCAGCGGTCATGGCGCAGGATGCCCCGGCCGTGATTGGCCCGCGCCACCGCATCGACCAGCACGTTGAGGATCAGCGTCAGCGCGACCGTGCTTTCGATGAACAGACCCGAGCCAGAGGCCGCGAACATCTTGTGGTCGGCCACGTCATGCGCCCAGTCGCAGAATTCATCCGAGATCACGATGACCTTGAAGCCGATCTCTTTCGCGATTTCTGCGATCTTCAGGCCGTCGTTGGCGTAAGGCACGCCGTCAATCAGGATCAGGGTGATCGGCTTGGGCTGCACGTCGCCCACATAGGACAGCCATTCGCCCAGCATGTTGTCGTTGGCCGACAGGAAGCGGACGTTGTCGCGCGCCAAGGCCAGTCGGCGGGCGAAATCCTCGGCCGAGCCCCGCAGCGCCTGAAAGCCGGTGACAAAGACCTGCTCGGCATCCGCCACGGTCGCAACAAGGTCGCGCCACGCCGGTTCGGTGAAATCGTCAAACAGGCGGTTGATGGCGCGGATCTCGTTCTCGCGCACTTCGGAATACAGGTCGCGCCATCCGCCGTCCTTGTTTTCGTCATGCAGGTGGCGTTCGTTGACCGCCTCAAGTTTCAGCTCGTGCTTGAGGCCGGTGATGCCTTTGTAGCCAACCCGGCGCAGGAACCGGCTGACCGAGATTTCACTGACCGACACCTTGCGCGCCAGCGAAGAGCCCGTCTCAAACGGGATCTGGTCCATGTTGCGGATGATATGATGGGCAATTCGGGCTTCGGTGGCGGAAAGCTTGGGCAGGATGGATTGCAGCTTGCGGGTGGTGGTGGCGGACATGGCGGCCTTGCGACGATATGACAGAAATCTATCAGCATAATGTTATTGACAGAAAGTCAAGGCGGTGCGGAAACTCAGGCCAAATCTGACAACTGTCTCAGGGGGACGTCGCATGGATCGCCGGAATTTTCTGAAGACTTCGCTTGCGGCTGGCATCGGGGTGCCGGCCTTCCTGACAGAGGTGATGGCACGGGCCGAGGCGGCGGGGACCAAGGTCCTGCGCATCGGCTATGCCGCGCCGGTGCAGACGCTGGACCCGATCAAGACGGTGTTCGGCCCCGACATCATCAGTCAGGGCATGATGTACGCCCGCCTGATGAAGGCCAATGCCGATGAAAGCGAGGTGGGTTATGGGCTTGCGGAAAGCCACACGGTGTCGCCCGATGGCCTGACCTACACGTTCAAGCTGCGGGCCGGCCTGAAATTCTCGGATGGCAGCCCGCTGACGGCCGAGGATGTGGCCTTCAGCTACAACCGGATGCGGTTCCAGAAGGATACGGTCTATGCCGCGCCCTTCCAGCCCCTGAAGACGATCGAGGCGGTGGACCCGCTGACCGTGAGGTTCGGTCTGGACCGGGCCTTTCCGCCCTTCCTGAAGCTGTGCGAGATCTGGAATACCGGCATCGTCTCGAAGGCCAATGTGACGGCGCTGGGCGATGACAAGTTCGGCACCAGTCCCACCGTCACCTCTGGCCCGTTCAAGTTCGTCGAGTGGAAAACCGGCGACCGCGTGATCATGGCGCGGAATGACAATTACTATCTGCCGGGCCTGCCCAAGCTGGACGGGGTCGAGTTCATCTTCATCGCCGATGTGAACACCGGGGTGTCGATGGTGCAGGCCGGTGAGTTGGACGTGTCGATGGGCGTGCCCTTTGGCCGGATGAAAGAGCTGGAGGGGGCGGGCACGGTTGTGGTGTCCGAAGCCTCTTCGGCGACCTATGACATGCTGATCAACCACTCGGCAGCGCCGTTCGACAATCTGGCCTTCCGGCAGGCGGTCAGCTTCGGCATTGACCGGCAGGTGATCAATGACACGGTGACGGCGGGCTATGGGACGGCGGCCACCTCGATCTTCAGCCCGAAGCTGGCGTTCTTTGACAAGGACCTGAAGGTGATCGCCCGCGATGTGGACAAGGCCAAGGCGCTTTTGGCGCAGTCGGGGGTGGCGGATGCGTCCTTTACCTTGCTGACCAATGCCGGGACGACGGACGAAGACAAGACGGCGGTGCTGATTCAGGCGCAACTGGCCGATGTGGGGATCACCGTCACGGTGTCGTCGATCGACCCGGGGCAGGCCTGGACGCAGCTGATCGGTGGCGATTATCAGGCGCAGTTGAACTGGTGGTACAATGAAACCACCGACCCGGACAACGCGGTGCGGTGGTGCGTTTGGGGGGCGGGGGACAACAAGTCCTATTACACGCGCTACAACAACGAAGAGGTCAACAAGCTGATCGACCAGGGCGCCAGCGAGTTGGACGAGACCAAGCGGGCGGCGATCTATGCCAAGATCCAGCAGATCTGCGTCGATGAAGTGGCGCAGGTGGCGCTTTATCACCCGACATGGACTTCGGCCCGGTCCAAGGCGGTGACGGGATTGGTGTTTGACCTTGGCAGCCAATATGCCGCGATTGACGCAGCCGACCTGACGGCATGAGCCGCTTCGCCTTCCTGCTGCGCCGCCCATTCGAGCTGATCCCGGTGTTGTTCGGGATCAGCCTGATCACCTTCATCTTGTTGCAACTGACCCCCGGCGACCCGGTCCGCCTGCTCTTGGGTCCCAAGGCGAGTGCCGAGGCGATTGCGGCGGTGCGGCTGCGCTATGGCTTGGATCAACCGATTGTCCTGCAATACCTTTACTACATCCGCAACGTGCTGGGGGGCGACTTTGGCCAGTCGATCAGCTTTCGGTCCGCCATTGGCCCGGTGTTGCTGACCCGGATCGGGCCCACGATCTATATTCTGGTTTACGGGTTGGTCTTGTCGGTGCTGTTCACGCTGGGTCTGGGCGTGACCGCAGCGCGCAGCCGGGGCGGCTGGCTGGATCAGGTGATCCGGCTGATCTGCGTGGTGGGCGTGGGGGTGCCCTCGTACTTCGTGGGCCTTTTGCTGGTTCTGTTGCTGTCCTTGAAGGTCAAGGTCTTCCCGGTGTCAGGCTATGCCGACAGCGCCATGATGAACCTGTACCATCTGTTCCTGCCCGCGCTGACCATCGCGGTGTCGGTGACCCCGATCCTGACCCGGAATTTCCGGGCCACCCTGTTGGGCCAGATGAACGCGGGCTATGCGATTGCCGCCCTGTCGAAAGGCGTGCCAGAGGCTCAGGTGTTCTGGCGTCACGTGTTCTGGAACTCGCTTCTGCCGACGGTCAGTCTGTTTGGCGTGGTGGCGTCGTTTCTGATCGGTGGCACGGTGGTGATCGAGAATGTTTTCAACATTCCGGGCCTTGGGCTTTTGCTGGTCCGATCGGTGCTGAGCCGGGATTATCTGGTCGTCCAAGGGGTGACGCTGGTCATGGCCTCGGGGATCGTGATTTCCAACCTCATGGTCGATGTGCTGATGGCGGCACTGGACCCAAGGATCAAGACATGACGGCGCTGATCTGGTTGCGGCGCGCGGCGCCGTGGTCTTTGCGGATCGGGCTTGTCGTGACGCTGATCTGGGTGGGTCTGGCGGTGCTGGCCCCGGCCCTGACACCCTACGATCCGATCAAGGTCGATGCGGGCAATGCCTTGCTGCCGATGAGTGCTGCGCATTGGCTGGGCACGGATTCGGTGGGCCGCGATGTGCTGGCGCGGCTGTTGTACGGCGCGCGGATGGATTTGCTGATGGCGGTGGCCGGGGTCTTCGGGCCCTTCGTGCTGGGCACCCTGATCGGCCTGCTGGCCGGGTATTCCGGCGGCTGGCTGGATGCCCTGCTGATGCGGGTGCTGGAGGTGACGATTTCCTTCCCCTATTTCGTGCTGGTGATCGCCATCGTCTCGATCATCGGGCCGGGGCTGAAAAGCTACATCATCTCGTTGACCATTGTGAACTGGGTGACCTATGCGCGGCTGGTGCGGGCCGAGACTTTGGTGCTGGGCAATGCCGATTTCGTGCTGGCGGCGCAGGTGCTGGGCTATGGGCGTTTCAGGATCATGGCGCGGCACATCCTGCCCAATGCCATCGTGCCCTCGGCGGTGTTTCTGATGACGGATGCGGTGCTGACGATCGTGCTGGGGTCCTCCTTGGGGTTTCTGGGCCTGGGCGTGCAGCCGCCGACACCCGAATGGGGCGTGATGATTGCCGAGGGGCGGACCTATCTTGGCTCGGCGTGGTGGATATCGCTGGCGCCGGGGGTGGCGATCTGTTCGCTGGCCTTCGGGCTGTCGCTGGTGGCCGACGGCGTGGCCCATGTGCTGGACCCGGAGGCGTGATGGAACCCCTGGTGTCGGTGCAGAACCTGAGGATCAGCTTTGATACCGCGCATGGCGTGGTGGATGCCGTCCGGGACGTGAGTTTCGAGATCCGCAAGGGCGAGGCTTTGGGGATCGTGGGGGAAAGCGGCTCTGGCAAGTCGGTGGTCTGCCGGGCGCTGTTGCAACTGCTGGCCCCGAATGCGCGGGTGGTGTCGGGCGAGGTGCTGCACGAGGGGCGCGATGTGCTGACGATGCCGCCCGAGGCGATCAACCGCTACCGGGGCGAGACGGCGGCGATGATCTTTCAGAACCCCTCCACCCATCTGGACCCGATCATGCGGGTGGGCGATCAGGTGGCGGAAGGGCTGATGATCCACCGTGGGCTGGACAGGGGGCAGGCCGCCGCGCAGGCGGTCGCCCTGCTGGAGGATATGAAGATCGTCGACCCTGCGCGGCGGGCGCGGGCCTATTCCCATGAACTGTCAGGCGGCATGCGGCAGCGGGTGATGATTGCCGCCGCCCTTGCCTGCAACCCGGCCCTGCTGATCGCGGATGAGCCGACGACGGCTTTGGATGTGACGGTGCAGGCGCAGATCCTGGGCCTGATCCAGAAGGTGCGGGAGGAGCGGCACCTGACGGTGGTTCTGGTCTCGCATGATCTGGGGGTGATCGGCGCGGTTTGCGACCGGATCATCGTGATGAAGGATGGCCAGATTGTCGAGACGGGAACGACGCGAGACATTCTGACGGCACCCCGGCATGACTACACCAAGGCGCTGATCGCGGCGCAGCCCTCGCTTCTGCCCGACCGCACTGCGCCTGCGGCGGTGGGGGAAGAGATTGTCGCGGTGCAGGCCCTGTCGGTGCGCTTCAAGGCGCCGCGCAGTCTGTCCGATGTGTTGCGCCGCAAGCCCGCGCATGAGGTGCGGGCGGTGGATGATGTGACGCTGACCTTGAAGCGCGGCGGCTCTTTGGGGGTGGTGGGCGAAAGCGGCTCGGGCAAGAGCACGCTGGCGCGGGCCTTGGTGGGGCTGGTGCAGCCCACGTCGGGCACTGTACGGGTCGGGCAGGCGGGCAAGCCGCGCGCGCGGGTCGTGCAGATGGCGTTTCAGGACCCTTACATGTCCTTGAACCCGGCCTTCACCATCGCGCAAACCCTGTCAGAGCCGTTTCTGGCCCATCAGCTTTGCGCGCCCTCCGAGGTGCCGGCGCGGTTGCAAGCCTTGATGCGGCAGGTGGAATTGCCCGAGGAGTTGTTGCGGCGCAAGTCGGGGCAGCTGTCCGGCGGGCAACGGCAGCGGGTGGGGATTGCGCGGGCCTTGGCCTTGTCCCCCGACATTCTGATCGCCGATGAGGTGACCTCGGCGCTGGACGTCTCGATCCAGGCGCAGATTCTGGCGTTGTTCCAGCGGTTGCAGCGCGACCTTGGGCTGACGCTGATCCTGATCTCGCATGATCTCGCCGTGGTGCGGTATCTGTGCGAGGAGGTGGCGGTGATGCAGCATGGACGGCTGGTGGAATATGGGCCTGCGGCGCAGGTGCTGCGCCATCCCGCCAGCGATTACACCAAGGCGCTGCTGGCGGCGGTGCCGAAACGGATCTTGTGAGGATATGCGATGACCAAACCGCGTGCGCGTGCGCTGGGCTTGCCGTTTCCGGGGACACCGGGGGCATATAATGCGATCACCGATGTGCCGGGGCTGCGGGTCGGGTTTTGCACGCTGACGGATCCTGCGCGCGCCATGCGTACCGGGGTGACGGCGATCTTGCCGCGGACAGAGGGGGGCAGCCCGCAGCCGGTCTGGGCGGGCTTTCACACGCTGAACGGCAATGGCGAGATGACCGGGGTGCATTGGATCAACGATGCGGGGTATTTCGTGGGGCCGGTGCTGATCACCAACACGCATGGCATCGGGGCTGCCCATACCGGGGCGACGGAGTGGATGATTTCCACCTATGCCAAGCACTTCAAGGAAGAACATGCCTGGGCCATGCCGGTGGTGGCCGAGACCTATGACGGCGTCTTGTCCGACATCAACGCGATGTTCGTAAAGCCCGAACACGCCGTGGCGGCCCTGCAGGCTGCGAGGTCGGGGCCGGTGGAGGAGGGATCCACCGGCGGCGGCAACGGGATGATCTGCTATGACTTCAAGGGCGGCACCGGGACGTCGTCTCGGCAGATCGCGATTGGCGGGCAAACCTATACGGTGGGCGTTCTGGTGCAGGCGAACTTCGGCTCTCGGCCGTGGTTGACCGTTTTGGGCGTCCCGGTGGGGGCCGAGATGGCCGAGGGCTGGCAGCGGCAGAAGGAAACCGGGTCGATCATCGTGATCATCGCCACCGATGCGCCCCTGTCGGATGCCATCCTGCGGCAACTGGCCAAGCGGGCGGGCTTGGGGATCGGGCGGTCGGGGACGCCGGGGGGCAACAATTCGGGGGATATCTTCCTGGCCTTCTCGGTGGCCGATGCCATCCCCGACAGCCTGCATGCCGGGCCGGTGATCCTGCGCCACGCGGTGAACTGGGAAGAACTGGACCCCTTGTACGAGGCCGCCGTGCAGGCGGTGGATGAAAGCGTCATCAACGCCCTGGCGGCGGGTGAAGATGTGGCGACCTTCAAGCCGGAGGGCTTCATCTGCCCCGCGCTTGATACGGCGCGACTGGTGGATATCATGGCCCGCTATGGCCGCATGAAAAGGGCAGACCCATGACCCGCGAGACCTCTCGATTTCTGGTGACCGGCGTGCAGATGCCGGTGTCGATGTCATCCAGCAACATCCCGGCGATGGCGGCCAAGGTGGGCGAGGTGATGGCGCTGTTTCCGGGGACGGACATGATCGTGTTCTCTGAGCTTGCCATGCACGGGCCGCTTGAGGCGAAAACCGCAGGCGAACCGGAGGCGGATGTCCAGGTGTTTGCCGCACTGGCCCAAAAGCATGGCGTCTGGATCATTCCGGGATCGTTCTTTGCGGTGCGCGCGGGCAAGCGGTACAACCATGCGGTGGTGATCGCCCCCGATGGCAGCATCGCGGGGCGCTATGACAAGCTGTTCCCCTTCGCGCCCTTCGAGAAGGGGGTGGAAGGCGGCACCGGCTTTCTGGTCTGGGATATTCCGGACGTCGGCCGCTTCGGCCTGTCGATCTGCTATGACATCTGGTTCCCCGAGGTGATGCGCAAGCTGTCCAGTCAGGGGGTCGAGGTTCTGATCCACCCGACCCTGACCGGCACCACCGATCGCTCGGCCGAAAATGCCATCGCGCGGGCCACTGCGGTTCAGTTTCAATGCTATATCGTTGACGTCAACGGGTTGGACGGCGGCGGCAACGGGCGGTCCATCGTCACTGATCCGGCGGGCAATGTCGCCTATCACGCCGGCCAGATCCCCGAGATCTTTCCGGTGATGCTGGACCTTGGTCTGGTGCGGCAAGCGCGCGCCGATGGGGCCAACGGGCTGGGGCAGGTGCTGAAATCCTGGCGTGACCGCAAGGTGCGCTTCGATCTGGAAGAGGGGACAGACTACCTCGCAGCGTTGGGGCCGCTGCGGCCCATGGCCAAGCGTTAGGGCTTGTTCGTTCTGAAGCTGCGGGCCAGTGTCAGGGAAATGGAGGGACGCCGGGATGGGCAATCTGGACGAGGCGGCGCTGATGCAGGCGCTGGGCGGGCTGGCGCAGCGCTACAAGGGGCCGGGTGGCGTGGCGGGCGTGGTCAAGGACGGCAAGGTGATCGCGCGGCGGGCCTGGGGCTACAAGGACACGCAAGCGCGGGCCGAGATGCGGGCGGATACGCTGCTGCCGATCTGCTCGATCACCAAGCAGTTCACTTGCGCGGTGCTTCTGGATCAGATCCCCGAGATTGCAGCGCTGGACGTTCGGGTGCGGGACTATCTGCCCAATCTGCAAACGCCGCTGCCCACGGTCAAGCAACTGGCCGACAACCAGTCGGGCCTGCGGGACTACTGGGCGCTGACCGTCCTGCAGGGCGCGCGGCCCGAACAGACCTTCCGCCGGGAGGATGCCCTGCCGCTGCTGGCGCGGATGAAGACCGGGCATTTCACGCCGGGCACCTCTTATTCCTACAGCAACTGCAACTTCCGCATCCTGTCGGAGCTGGTTGAAACCGCCACCGGCAAGGACTTGTCCGCACTTTATGCCGAAAGGCTGTTCGGGCCCGCAGGCATGGCGACGGCAAGGCTGTGCCCTGACACCCGCCATCCCGCCGATGGTGTGGTGGGGTATGAGGGCAATGATGCGGTGGGTCATCTGCCCGCCGACAACGGGATCTACTGGATCGGCGATGCCGGGATCTCGGCATCGCTCGATGACATGCTGGCGTGGGAGGTGTTCATTGACGCGACGCGGGATGACCCTAAAGGCCTTTACACCCGGCTGTCCGCAGCGCCCGCCTTTGCCGATGGCAGATCGGCCAGCTATGGCTTTGGTCTCAAGCATGACGTGATTGCCGGGCGCAAGACCACCGGCCATGGCGGCGCGCTGCGCGGCTTTCGGGCGCACCGGCTGCATGTGGCCGAGGAGCGGTTATCGGTCGTGGTGATGTTCAACCACGAGGCCGACGCCCATGCCGCCGCCTATGGCTTGGTGGAAACCGCCTTGGGGCACAAGGCCGAGGCTGCCGCCCTGCCGGGTGCGGACTGGCAGGGGCTGTGGCTGGATGCGGCGCAGGGGCTGGTCTTGCAGACCGAACCCGATGCCAAGGGCATCACACTGCACTATGCCACGACCCCGACCCGTCTGGCGCTGGGCGCCGGGGGCGTCGCACAGGGCGGTGGGGTCAGCCTGCAGCGCGGGGCACAGGGGCTGACGATGCAGCGCCCGGCGGAAAACCTTGTCGTCACACCGCTGCCGCTGGTCGCGCGTGCGGATGCCGATGGTGCGGATGCCGACGGTACGGAACTGGCGGGCCGCTATGGGTCAGACGAGCTGGAGGCCACCCTGACGATTGTCAGCCGCGATGGCGGGACCTATGCTGGGTTCGAGGGGATGCTGGGCATGGGTCCGATGGAGCGGATGCATCCGGTGGCCGCCGATCTTTGGGTAATCCCGACGCGGCGGTCGATGGACGCCTCGCCCCCCGGTGACTGGACGGTTCAGGTGCGGCGCGATGCGGCGGGGCAGGTGGCCGGTCTGACGCTGGGATGCTGGCTGGCGCGGCAGATCGCCTATCGCCGCAGGGCTTGACCTGCCGTCCTGGGCTTTCTGGACGGCGCGGCCCTTTTGCAGTAGGACAGGGCGGCATCCGGCCAGATGGCCCCGATGGCACAGCAGGCCTTGGCGTTCCCTTGCGCCTGAGGATACAGAACAAGGAACTTCGGACGTGGCTGGCCCGCACTCTCATCCCCCAAAGCCCGCAGTGCGGTCTGTCAGCGCCCATCGCCTGTCCGTCGCGCCGATGATGGATTGGACCGATCGCCATTGCCGGGTCTTTCACCGGCTTATGACCCGGCGCGCGATGCTTTACACCGAGATGGTCACCGCCCCCGCCGTGGTGCATGGCGACCGGGTGCGGCTGCTGGGGTATTCCGGGGCCGAGCATCCGATTGCCTTGCAACTGGGCGGCTCGGATCCGGCCGAACTGGCGGCGGCGGTGCGGGCGGCGGCACCCTATGGCTATGACGAGGTCAACCTCAACTGCGGTTGTCCGTCAGACCGGGTGCAGTCGGGCTGCTTTGGCGCCGTGCTGATGGAGCGGCCCGCGCTGGTGGCCGACTGCGTGGCGGCGATGCAGGGCGAGACCGATGCGCCGGTGACGGTGAAATGCCGGATCGGGGTCGATGATCAGGTGCCCGCAGAGGTGCTGCCGCGCTTTCTTGAGACTGTGGCCGGGGCCGGGGTCAGGCATTTCATCATCCATGCCCGCAAGGCTTGGTTGCAGGGGCTAAGCCCCAAGGAAAACCGCGAGATTCCGCCGCTGGATTATCCTTTGGTTCTGGCCATGAAGCAGCGGTTCCCGGACCTGACGATTTGCCTCAATGGCGGGGTGACCAGCCTGTCACAGATCCGCGACCTGCTGGATCAGGGGCTGGACGGGGTGATGGTGGGGCGGGCGGCCTATCACGACCCGGCCTCGGTCCTGATCGGGGCGGATGCGCTGTGGGGCGAGGCGTTTGCCCCGGATGCCTTTGCCGTGGTGACTGCCATGCTGCCCTATGTCGAGGCGCATCTGGCGCAGGGCGGGCGGCTGCACCAGATCACCCGGCATATGCTGGGACTATTCACCGGACGCCCGGGCGCGCGCGGGTGGCGGCGCATCCTGTCCGAGGGGGCGAACCGCCCCGGGGCCGGGACGGATCTGCTGCTGGAGGCCTTGGCGCAGGTTCAGGCGGGCGTCCGCTCGGCCGCGTAGGGCAGGGTGACGGTCTGAACCAAGCCGGTGCGCAGACCGCCTTGGTTCAGGTACCGCTGATCAGACTGTGTGCGGGCGCGGGGCGTTCGGTTTTGGCACCAGAAGCGTCAGGATCAGGGTCACCACGGCAGCAAAGGCGATGCCGCCGATCATCGGCGTGGCACTTGCCCCCAGCCAGGGGCCAAGCGCCACCACCATCACACCCCCGGTCAGCATCTGCAGCGTACCGCCGAGCGAGGAGGCCAGCCCGGCCTTGTCGCCCTGTTCGTCCAGCGCCATCACCATCGTCGTGGGGATGATCAGGCCCAGAAAGCCGTTGCCCAACGCCAGACCGACAATGCAGACCCACAGGTTGACCAGCCCCGCCAGCGCCAGCACGAACAGAACGCTGGCGCAGATGGCGAAGCCAAGGCTGGCGCCCTTCAGCATCGGCATCGCTCCGAAGCGGACGGTGGCCTTGCTGGCGCCCTGACTTGCCCCGATGAAGGCCATCGCGTTGACCGCGAAGGCCAATGAGAAGCCGGTGGACGACAGGCCGAAGCCCTGCTGGTACACGTAGGATGCGGCGGCAAGGAAGATGAAGAAGCTGCCAAAGCCGAACGCGCCGACGAAGGTCAGCAGCAGGAAACTGCGGTCGATGAACAGTTCGGCACAGCCTTTCAGCAGGAAACCCAGCTTGAATGGGCGGCGGTTGGCCGGGGTGAGGGTTTCGGGCTGACCGAACGCCAACAGGCACAGGCTCAGGACAGATGCCACCAGCAACGCCGCGAAAATGCCGCGCCAGCCGACGACAGCCAGCAACGCGGTGCCAACCAGAGGTGCCAGCATGGGCGACACCGAGAACACCAAAAACAGCTTCGACATCATCCGCGTCGCCTCGGGTCCCGTCATCATGTCACGCACGATGGCGCGGGGGACGACGCCCAGCGCGGCACCGCCCATGCCCTGCACGAAGCGCCCGGCGATCAGGCCGGTCGCGCTGGTCGAGGTCATGCAGATCAGCGTGCCAAGCACGAACATGGCGATCCCGGCATAAAGCGGCAGCTTGCGGCCGGATTGGTCGGCCCATGGCCCGTAGAACATCTGGGCGATGCCGAACGAGGCGAAATAGGCGGTGATCGTACCCTGCATGACCTGCGGCGAAACCCCAAGGCTGTCACCGATCACCGGCATCGCCGGCAAATACATGTCGATCGCAAAGGGACCGATGCAAGACAATAGCCCCAGAATCAGGGCAGGACGGGCCAGAGAGCCGGACATGAGATCACCTTTCGCGCGAAGACGGCATAGCTAGCGCTTGGGCCGGCGAAGGACAACCCTGCTCTGGCCCTTCCGCCG